>NZ_JBHXLU010000037.1:0-99091 GCF_042720695.1 Streptomyces sp. NPDC058457
TCGACGGCCTTGCGGCCGTCCGCCGGGGCGAGGTCGAACAGGTAGGGCGGGTTCGCGGTGGCCTCGACGAAGGCCTGGGCGGCGGGCTCCAGCACGGGTCGGGCGGGCGTGGCGTCGGTCATGACGGCCTCCTCGGTTCGGGTGCCGCGCACAGGGCGGCCGGCGGTCTTCGCCGGGGCGGCGGCACAACAAGAAGAATAGCGCACGACTAAGTCGTGCACTACTTGTTGTTGGTCGATCTGTTTGTGTCCGATATAATAGGATGCGAAGTGTTTGGGCTCCATAGGGTCGAGGAGACCGGAAAGCTAGGGTGGTGAACGGCTGTGAACACCGCAGGAACCACCGGAACCAGGAGTCGCCCCGTGGACCGCACCGCCGCCGAGCCGGCCGAGGGCTCGCTCCTCCTCGACGACCAGCTCTGCTTCGCGCTGTACGCCGCCTCCCGCGCCGTGACCGCGCGCTACCGGCCGCTCCTGGACGAACTGGGGCTGACCTATCCGCAGTACCTGGTGATGCTCCTCCTCTGGGACCAGGACTCGGTGTCCGTGCGCGAGCTCGGTGCCGCGCTGCAGCTGGAGTCGAGCACGCTCTCCCCGCTGCTGAAACGCCTGGAGGCGAGCGGACTGGTCACCCGGGAACGGCGCCCCGACGACGAACGGTCCGTCGCCGTCCGGCTGACCGAGGACGGCGTCCGGCTCCGGGACCGCGCCCGGTCCGTCCCCGTCGCCATCGGGGACGCCATGGGCCTGACGCCCGAGCAGGACGCCACGGCGAAGCAGTTGCTGCGCCTGCTCACCGCGAACGTCTCCGACGGCTGACGGCCCCTCTCATCTCACCGGGCCCCTCTCGCCGGGCGCGGGTCACCAGGCGCGGGCGGCCGCCCGGAGGCGCTCGCGGACCCGTGCGACGTCCGGGTTGGCGTCGGAGCCCGGCAGCTGCACGAGGAAGAGGGTGTTGAGCGGCGGTTCCGCCGGTTCGTGCAGCAGGGTCGGGCGTCCGGAGCCCAGGTACTCCTGGCACGGCGAGCGGGGCAGCGCGCTGTATCCGGCGCCGGCGCTGACCGCCGACAGCACCGCGTAGAGGTTCGGCACCGTGACGGCGGCCCGCGCGGTGAGCGGTGAGGTGTCTGGCGAAGAGGCCGTGCACCAGTAGCGCCGTACAGTGCCGGTGATGCCGGTGATGCCGGTGATGCCGGTGATGCCGGTGAGTTGCGACGATGACGCAAGCTACCGGTAGCCCCGGTGCCCCGATGTACGGCTTCGTCGGGCTCGGGGTGATGGGGCAGCCCATGGCACTCAACCTGGCCCGGTCCGGCACCCCGCTCATCGTGTGGAACCGGACGCCCGGGCGTGCGGAGGCGCTGCGGGCGGCCGGGGCGCGGGTGGCGGCGAGCGCCGAGGAGGTCTTCGCCCATGCCCGTGTCGTGATCGTCATGCTGCTCGACGAGTCGGTGACGGACACGGTCCTCGGCCGGGGCGGCCCGGAGTTCGATGCTCGCGGCCCACGACTTCACGGTGCAGGCCGCCACCGCCGACGCCTATGCCAACACCCGGCTCATCGCCGACGCGGCCCGCGCGGCCGGGATCGCCACGCCCATGCTCGACCTCAGCAGCGAGCTCTACGGCGAGAGCGTACGGCTGGGCAACGCCCGCCTGGACATGTCCTCGGTCCTCACCGCCATCGAGGCCCGCACGGACACCGTGCCGCCGCCGTCCACCGACTAGGCTCCGGGGCATGCGGATCTCCGTCTCCTCCGACATGGACGAACCCGTGGCCCGCCTCCTCGTCGAGGAGTTGCGCCGCCGCGGCCATGAGGTGCGCACGTACGGTGCGCTGGAACCCGGCGCCGACCCGCAGTGGGCCGTCTGCGCGGAGGCGGCCGCCCGTGACGTCGCCGCCGGCGCCGCGGACCAGGCGGTGGTGTGCTGCTGGACCGGCACCGGCGCCTCGATCGCCGCCAACAAGGTGCCCGGCGTCCGCGCCGCCCTGTGCGCCGACGCCTACACCGCCGACGGCGCCCGCCGCTGGAACGACGCCAACGTCCTCGCCCTCGGCCTGCGCCTGACCTCGCAGCCGGTGCTCAAGGAGATCCTCGACGCCTGGTTCACGGCCACGCCGAGCCAGGACGCCGAGGACCTCGGGAACGTGGCCCACGTCGGGCGGCTCGACGCGGGCCGGGGGACTGTCTAGGGACTGGCCGGAGGGCCGTGCGGTGGGCTGCCCCCGGGTCAGTGGGCGCCGAGCCCGCCGCCGCCGAACGAGCCGCTGGAGCCCGGACTCCAGCGTGGCCGGTCCTTCGACGCGCTCGGCCTGGTCTGCTGGTTGCTGAGTTCGTACGGGGTGAGCGGACGGCCGCCCTTGGGGATCTGAGGGATCTCCTCCGACTCGCGGTTCTCCCGGACCTCGTGCACCGCGCCCTCCGGCGGCAGTTTCGGCTGCTCCTCGGGGCGCGGCCGGGGCGACTCGCGGTACTTGACCCGGTTGCCCAGCCAGAAGCCCCCGGCGAGCATCGCCAGCACGGCCACGGCCACCACGAAGAGCGCGAGACTCAAAAGGCCGCTGGGAGCGGCCAGCTGCATCGGTTCCGTACTCATAGCAAAGGAATACCCCATCCAGAACGGTACGAACCGGACGCATTCGGTGGCTGATCGCACACAGCGGGCGACAGCGACAGCGGTCGGCCGACGATGGCTGGCTGACGGTGGCAGGCCGGGGCGGCCGGCCGGGCGTCAGTGCGGATCGTCGCGGACAGAGACCGGGCAGAGGCGGCAGTGCACGTCGACCACGCCCTCCACGGCTCGGGCCAGCCGTTCGGCGACCGGCGCCGGTTCCGGGCTGTCGATCCAGCCGGTCAGGGTGACGACCCCCTCGCTGACCTCGACCCGGATGTGGTCGGCGGACAGCGGGAACAGGCGGTCGACGACCTGCCGGCGCACCTCCTCGGTCAGTTCCTCGTCCGCACGCAGGAACACCTTCAGCAGGTCCGCCCGGCTGACGATGCCCTTGAGCACGCCCCCGCTGTCGACGACGGGCAGCCGCCTGACCCCGCGCCGCGCCATGATGCGCGCGGCCTCCGCCAGGGTGGCGTCGGCGTGCACCGTCACCGCGGGCGCGTTCATCAGCTCCCCGGCGGTCACCCCGCCGGCCTTGGCCACGTCGGCGGGCCGCGCCCGCTCGACGAACCGGTCCGGATCCCGGTCCCGGAACTCCTCCTTGAACAGCAGGTCGGCCTCGGACACGACGCCGACCACCCTGCCCTCGCCCTCCAGCACGGGGAGGGCACCGACCTTCCACCGGTCCATCAGCGCGACGACGTCCTTGAACGGGGTGTCACGGCCGACGGAGACGGGGGTGCGGGTCATCACGTCGCCGACGGTGTGCGGGCTGCCGTGCATGGTTGCCTCCTCGGATCCCGCCGATCACGAGAGGGCGGGAAGGACGCCATCCACTTCTCGCGGATCCTGATTGCGCGGTGCGCGGCCGTGGCCGACCGCTTCTCCGCGTCACTGCGGGTCCTTCCCGTCACCTCCAGCACACCACGGGATCGCCCGCTCCACCAGGGCCGACCGGCCCGGAATTCACCGTGCGCCGCAAGTGCGGCGGCCGGCGGGCCGTGTCATGCCGCCGGCCGCACTTCTCTGGCGGTGCGGCCGCCGGACGCGCAGCGTGGAGGAGGGGGGCCGGCCGAACGCCCGAGGAGAGGTGCAACGCATGGACAGGGATGTCACCGAGCGACGGGTCGTGGTCGGTGTCGACGGGTCGCCGTCCTCCTACGCGGCACTGCGCTGGGCCCTTCGGTACGCCGGCCTCGTCGGCGGCGTCGTGGAGGCGGTCACCGTGTGGGAGCTGCCGGGGCTGTACGGATGGTCGGGACCCGCCGTGGACATGGACGTCGACGCGGAGGAGGCCCGGGACCGGATGCGGCAGGAACTGACCGACGTGCTCGGCGCGGACCAGGCGGACTCGGTCCGTTCCCACCTGGTGCACGGCAACACCACCGATGTGCTGCTGCGGGCCGCGGAGGGCGCCGAGGCCCTGGTCGTCGGCAGCCGCGGGCGGGGCGGGTTCGCCCGCGCCCTGCTCGGTTCCGTCAGCCAGCAGGTGTCCCAGCACGCCACCTGTCCGGTCGTGATCGTCCGCGCGGAACAGGACTGATCCGCGGCCCGTGCGTCGCGGCGTTTGCCGACGCCGCGTGCTGGTTACCCGGGCCGCATGACGTGGACGTCTTCTCAGCGGGACGTGTACCGGTTCCTCGAGGACCGGTTCGCGTGCGCCCAGGCCTGCGCGGAGTGCGCCCGGATGTGCGTGCTGCGGGCCGGCGTGCCGGATCCGGGCGGGACCGCCGAGGCGGAACGGCACCGGCGCACGGGCATCATGTGCGCCGAGGTGTGCGACGCCACCTGCCGGGCGCTGACCGAGGAGACCGGCCGGGACGCGGCCGGTCTGCGCGTCCAGCTGGAGTGGTGCCGTACGGTCTGTCTCGACTGCGCGCGGGCCTTCGACGCCAGGCCCGGCGCCGAGCCGAGCGCGGCCGCCTGCCGGGCGTGCGCCGCGGCCTGCGCGGACTTCACGGCGGCGCTCGGCTCGGCGCCGGGCCCCGGAAGCTGACACCGGGGGTCCCGCCATCAGGTCCGGCGATGCCGCCGCCCGGTCCGGTGTGGGCGGCCGCATCAGCCAGGGCCGCGGCACGAGGTGGACCGCCTGGGTGCGCGAGAACGCCGTGCGCTTCCGCGGCTCCACCCTGGAACAGGACCGCACGGCGATCCGGCCGCGGTGGGCCGAGCCGGAGCGGGCCGCCGAGTGCGTCCAGCCCCGGCTGCGCGCCGTCATCGACGAGGTGCGCCCCGACCTGATCGGGGTGGACAACGCCGGCGCGGACCCGTCCCTCGCCGCGTCCGGCATCCCGTGGGCGCGGTCGGTCTCGGCGAACCCCCTGGAGCCGGCCGACCCCGACCTGCGACCCGCCTTCTTCGGCTGCCCGGCGACCCGGCCACCCGATGCCTGGCATCGCCGATGCGCATTTCCGCCGCACCGCCGGGCTGCCTAGCGTGACAGCAGTACCGTCCGCCCCAGCCTCCCGCGTGCCAGAAGAGGAGCGCCGCCATGAGCCAGCCGCCCCGCCGGATCGTCACCGGTCACGACGAGACGGGCACCTCCGTGTTCCTCTCCGACGGCGAGCCGCCCGTCATCCGTACCGCTCCGGACGGCGCCGCCTTCTACGAGATGTGGAACACCGACTCCGTACCGGCACCCCTCGCGGCGGACGAGCCCGAGCCCACGGAGCGCGACCTGACCGTGCCGCCGGCCCCCGGCGGCACCAAGATCCGCGTCAACGAGTTCCCGCCGGGCTGTGTCTCCCCTACGCACCGGACGCAGACCGTGGACTACGGCATCGTCCTGGACGGCGAGGTCGTCCTCGTCCTCGACGACTCCGAGCGGATACTGCGCGCCGGAGACGTGGTGATCCAGCGCGGCACCGACCACCGCTGGGAGAACCGCACGGACACGCCGGCCCGGATGGCGTTCGTCCTCGTGGACGGCGTCTTCACCGAGCCGCTGCTGAAGGTCCTGGGCCCCGAGGTGCTCGGCTCCCTGCACGGCAGCCCGCTGGCGCCCGGCCAGTCCTGACACCGGTCGCGGTGAGCCGCCTCCATTCCCAATTTCTGGAACACGTTCTACGGTGTGCGCCGTCAGGACCGCCCTTGGGGAGCCTGGAGGCGCCGTGCACCTCGACCACACGCCCGAGCAGCAGCGGCTGCGCACCGAACTGCGCACCTACTTCGCCGGCCTGGTGCCGGAGAACGCCTACGCCCGCTACGCCGACCCGGCCGCGCAGAAACGCTTCTACCGGGAGACCGTCCGCCGGCTGGGGGCCGACGGCTGGCTCGGCGTGGGGTGGCCCAAGGAGTACGGCGGCCGCGGCCTGACCGCGATGGAACAGTTCATCTTCTTCGACGAGGCCGCCCAGGCCGGCGTACCGCTCCCGCTGATGGCGCTGAACACCGTCGGCCCGACGATCATGCGGTACGGCACCGACGAGCAGAAGTCGTACTTCCTGCCCCGCATCCTCTGCGGCGAGATCGACTTCGCCATCGGCTACAGCGAGCCCGACGCCGGCACCGACCTGGCCGCCCTGAAGACCAGGGCCGTACGGGATGGCGACGAGTACGTCGTCAACGGCCAGAAGATCTGGACGACGAACGGCGACACGGCCGACTGGGTCTGGCTCGCCACCCGCACCGATCCCGGGGCCCCACCCCACAAGGGCATCACCATGCTCCTGGTGCCGACCACCGACCCCGGCTACTCATGCACCGTCATCAACACCCTCGCCTCGCACGACACCACGGCCAGCTACTACGAGAACATCCGCGTCCCCGTCTCCCGCCGGGTCGGCGAGGAGAACCACGGCTGGCGGCTGATCACCAACCAGCTCAACCACGAGCGCGTCACCCTCGCCGCCCACGGCACCATGGCCATCCGCGCCCTGCACGACGTGCAGCGCTGGGCCATGGAGACCAAGCTCACCGACGGCCGCCGGGTGATCGACCTGCCCTGGGTGCGCCGCCGCCTCGCACAGACCCACACCCGGCTGGACGCCATGAAGCTCCTCAACTGGCAGATGGTGACCGCCGTCCAGGAGGGCACCCTCACCCCGCAGGACGCCTCCGCCGTCAAGGTCTACGGCTCCGAGGCGCGCCGCGACGCCTACGCCTGGCTGATGGAGGTCGCGGGCGCGGCCGGTCCGCTGAAGGAGGGCTCGGCCGGTGCCGTCCTCCACGGCGACCTGGAGCGCGGCTACCGCTCGGCGGTCATCTTCACCTTCGGCGGCGGCAACAACGAGATCCAGCGGGAGATCATCTCGTGGATCGGACTGGGGATGCCACGGGTACGGCGTTAGCCTGCCGGTATGGACGGTGACGCCGGGCTCTTCACCCCCGACTCCGTGACCTGGCACCTGCACGGCGACCCCATCATGTGGATCGCCGGCATCCGGGCGCTCTACCTCCAGGCACTGCACCCGCGCGCGGTGCGCGGCGTCATGGAGAACTCCGACTTCCGCAGCGACGCCTGGGGCCGCCTGATGCGGACCGCGAACTACGTGCGCACCACCATCTACGGCACCACCGAGGACGCCGAGCGGGCCGGGGCCAGGGTACGGAAGATCCACAGCATGCTGGGCGCCACCGACCCCGGCACCGGCGAACGCTACGGCGTGGACGAACCCGACCTGCTGCTCTGGGTGCACTGCGCCGAGATCGACTCCTACCTGCACGTCGCCCGCCGCTCCGGCATCCCGCTCACCGACGCCCAGGCCGACCGGTACGTCGCCGAACAGCGTGCCCGCGCCCGCCTGGTGGGCCTCGACGCCGACGCCGTACCCGGCGACCGGGCCGCACTGGCCGCGTACTTCGAGTCGGTACGGCCCGTGCTCGCCCTCGGAGCCGACGCACGCGCGGTGGACGAGTTCCTGCTCCGCCCGTCGACGCACCCCCTCCTGATACCGGCGCGCGAGGTGCTGTGGCGGCGCGTGGCCCACCTCGCGTACGCCTCTCTGCCGCCGTACGCCCACGGGCTGTACGGCAGACCGGCCCCGGAACCCGCCGTCGTCACCCGCCGACTGCACGCCACCGGCACCCTGCTGCGCTGTGTTCCCGCACGTCTGCGCTGGCAACTCCCGCCGAAACACATCCTGGACGCCATCGCGAGGCTCGGCCCGGACGCACGCCCCGCACCGTACAAAGTCGGGCGATAGACAGCCATACTGGGCCGACAGGGGGGTGTCACGGACCGGAACGCGTCGGCTCGACGCGACCGCTTCCCGACGGCGACCCCCTGGGGAGGGCGGGGCTGCAGGCGACGGGGGGGGCGACGGCGCGCGATGGCTGACAGCAGGCTGGTCCAGGGGAGGTACCGGCTGCTCGACCTGATCGGGCGGGGCGGGATGGGCGAGGTGTGGCGGGCCCGCGACGAGTCCCTCGGCCGGCAGGTCGCCGTGAAGTGCCTCAAACCGCTCGGCCCGCACCACGACCAGGCCTTCACCCGCGTCCTGCGGGAGCGGTTCCGGCGCGAGGCGAGAGTGGCCGCCGCGCTCTCCCACCGCGGGGTCACCGTCGTCCACGACTTCGGCGAGTACGACGGCATCCTCTACCTGGTGATGGAGCTGCTGGACGGCCGCGACCTCAGCCAGCTCATGGAGGACAACAAACACCACCCGCTGCCCGTCGGCGACGTCGTCGACATCGCCGAGCAGGTCGCCGCCGCCCTCGCCTACACCCACCAGCAGGGCATCGTGCACCGGGACCTGAAACCGGCGAACATCATGCGGCTCACCGACGGCACCTCGAAACTCTGCGACTTCGGCATCGCCCGCCTCGGCCACGACATCGGCTTCACCTCCCGGCTGACCGGCACCGGCATCGCCATGGGCACCCCGCACTACATGTCCCCGGAGCAGATCGGCGGCACCGAGGTCGACCAGCGCAGCGACCTGTACTCACTGGGCTGCGTGCTGTACGAGATCGCCACCGGTGCACCGCCGTTCGACCTCGACGACGCCTGGGCGATCCTCGTCGGCCACCGCGACACCCCGCCGGCCCCGCCGCGCAGCCACCGCCCCGAGCTCCCCGGCTGGTTCGAGAAGGTCGTCCTCGACCTGCTGGCCAAACGGCCGGAGCAACGACCGTACGACGCCCGGGAACTGGGCCGCCGGATCACCTCCGGGCGGACGACACCCACGTACGTCCCCACCGTCGTCACCGCGCAGCCCCGGCTCCGGCCCCCCGAACCGGCCGCCCGCGAGCCCCGGCTGCCGTCCTGGACCCGGGGCATGACCACCGGCCACAAGGCGACCGGCGCCGCCCTGCGCACCACCCCGCCCGACCCGGGTGCCGGACTCACCGGCGAGTGGATCGCCCGCCCGGCCACCGGCGTCGCGGAACCGCTCCCGGCGGTCCCCGCCCCCGCCCCGGAGGCCCTCGCCGCCCTCGCCGGCCGGCACAACGCCGGGCTCAGCCTGGGACGGCTCGGCCGCTGGGCCGAGGCGGGCGAGGTGCACCGGGCCGTCGCCGCCGAACGCATCCACCTCCTCGGCCCCGACCACGCCGACACCCTGGCCAGCCGCTACGAGATCGCCTTCACCCTCAGCCGCACCGGCCGTGCCGCCGACGCCCTGCGCGAGTACACCGAGGTCGCCGCCGCCCGGGAGCGCGTGCTGGGCGCCGACCACCCGGACACCCTCGCCGCCCGCCAGGAAACGGCCTACGTGCTGGGCCAGTTGGGCCGCCACTTCGACGCCCACCAGGTGTACACGGCCGTCCTCGCCGCCCGGCAGCGGCTGATGGGCCCCGACCATCCGGACACCCTGCGCTGCCGCCACAACCTCGCCTTCAACCTCAGCAGGCTGGGCCGCCTGGAGGACTCGTACCGGATGGCCCACGACGTGGCCGAGGCGCGCGCCCGGGTGCTCGGCCCGCAGCACCCCGACACCCTGGTCACTTGCTACGAAGTCGCCTACGCGCTGGGCCAGTTGGGCCGCTGGGAGGAGGCCCTGCAGACCTACCGCGAGGTCGCCGACGCCCGCGCCCGTGCCCTCGGCCCCGACCACCCGGACACCCTCGCCGCCCGCTACGAGGTCGGCATCAGCCTCGGCCGCCTGGGCCGCAGTGCCGACGCGCTCACCCTCTACCGCGCCCTGATCGACGACCGCACCCGCGTCCAGGGCCCCGCCCACCCCGAGACCCTGCGCGCCCGCCACGGCCTCGGCGTCAACCTCGGCCGCCTCGGCCGCTGGGAGGAGGCCCTCGCGGAGTCCCGCGACGTGTGCGCGATCCGCGAACGGGTCCTCGGCGCCGACCACCTCGACACCCTGGTCAGCCGCCGCGAGGTGGCGGTGAGCCTGGGCTGGCTGGGCCGCTGGTCGGACGCACTGACCGAGTACGGCCGGGTCGCCGCCGCCCGGGAACGGGTCCTGGGCTCCGACCACCCCGACACCCTGGCCAGCCGCAACGACGAGGCACACTGCCTGGAGCAGTTGGGCCGGGGCGCCGAGGCGGTGGAGCTGTACCGCAGGGTGGCGGTACTACGCCAACAGCGCGCATCCGGAGGTCGACTCTGAAATGCGCCCCGTCAACGCGCCCCAAATGGGCGCGGGGAACTGCGCGACCAGCCACACACAACCCGCACGTGGAAACCGGCCCTCCTCGCGGAGCGAACCGGCACGCCTCTTACTCACCTAGATCATCATGTGTTACGAAGAACCATGCCCGCTGCCACGGAACCCTCCCGCACCTACGACGCCATCATCGTCGGCGGCGGCCACAACGGCCTCGTCGCGGCCGCCTACCTCGCCAAGGCCGGCCGCACCGTACTCGTGCTGGAGCGGCTCGCCCGCACCGGCGGCGCCGCCGTCTCCACCCGCCCCTTCGCCGGCGTCGACGCGCGGCTGTCCCGCTACTCCTACCTGGTCAGCCTGTTGCCCAGGAAGATCGTCCGCGACCTCGGCCTGGACTTCCGCGTCCGCGGCCGCACCGTCTCCTCGTACACGCCCGTGGAGCGCGACGGGCGCCCGACCGGACTGCTGGTCGGCGGCGGTGAGCGGCGGATCCGCGAGGCGTTCGAACGGCTGACCGGGGGCAAGGCGGAGTACCAGGCCTGGCAGCGGTTCTACGCCATGACCGGCCGGGTCGCCGAACGCGTCTTCCCGACGCTCACCGAACCGCTGCCCGCGCGCGAGGAACTGCGCCGCCGCATCGACGACGACGCGGCCTGGCGCGCGCTGTTCGAGGAGCCGATCGGAGTGGCGATCGAGGAGAACTTCACGGACGACCTGGTGCGCGGGATCGTCCTCACCGACGCGCTGATCGGCACCTTCGCCGACGCCCACGACGCCTCGCTGCGCCAGAACCGCTGCTTCCTCTACCACGTCATCGGCGGCGGGACCGGCGCCTGGGACGTGCCGGTCGGCGGCATGGGCGCGCTCACGGACGCGCTGGCCGCCGCCGCGCGCGCTGCGGGCGCGGTGCTCGCCACCGGGCACGAGGCGGTACGGATCGAGACGGACGGCCGGGCCGCCGAGGTCGCCTACCGCACCGCCGACGGGGAGGGCGTCGCCGCCGCCCGGCACGTCCTGGTGGGGGCCTCCCCGCAGGAACTCGCCGCCCTCACCGGCGACCCGGCCCCGGAGCCCGCCGAGGGTGCCCAGCTCAAGGTGAACATGCTGCTCAAGCGGCTGCCGAGGCTGCGCGACACCGCCGTCGACCCGCACGAGGCGTTCTCCGGCACCTTCCACATCGCCGAGGGCTACGGTCAACTCGCCGCCGCCCACGAACAGGCGGCGGCCGGCCGGCTCCCCGCCGCCCCGCCCTCGGAGATCTACTGCCACTCCCTGACCGATCCCACCATCCTCGGCCGTGACCTGGCCGAGCGCGGCTACCAGACGCTCACCCTCTTCGGCCTGCACACCCCGGCCCGGCTGTTCGCCGCCGACAACGACGCCGTACGCCACGAACTCCTCAAGGCCACCCTCGCCCAACTCGACGCCCACCTCGCCGAGCCGATCGCCGACTGCCTGGCCCTCGACGCCGACGGCCGTCCCTGCATCGAGGCGAAGACCCCCCTGGACCTCGAACGCGACCTCCGCCTCCCCGGCGGCAACATCTTCCACCGCGACCTCTCCTGGCCCTACGCCCAGGACGGCACCGGCCGCTGGGGCGTGGAGACCCGGCACGCCAACGTCCTGCTGTGCGGGGCGGGCGCGGTGCGCGGGGGAGGGGTGAGCGGGGTGCCGGGGCACAACGCGGCGATGGCGGTGCTGGAACAGCGGGACGAGTGACCCCGGGCGTCAGCGCAGGTGCACCCCGCCGTTGATGTCGAACGTGGCACCGGTGACGTATCCGGCCTCCTCGCCCACCAGATGGGCCACGAGGGCGGCCACCTCCGCCGGCCTGCCCAGCCGCCCGACAGGGATGCCCGCCGCCATCACGGACACCGCCGCCGCGCCGAGTTCCGCCACCGCGGGCGTCTCGACGGCCGCGGGTGCGACCGCGTTGACGGTCACACCGTACGGCGCCAGCTCACGGGCGAACACCTTGGTCAGGACCAGCACCCCGGCCTTGGACGCGGAGTAGTGGGCCCCGGCGAGCGTGCCGCCCTGCTGGCCCGCCAGCGAGGCGAGGTTGACGACCCGCCCCCACCCGCGCTCGCGCATCGCCGGCGCGCACAGCCGGGTCAGCGCGAAGACACTGCGCAGGTTGGTCGCCAGCACGGCGTCCCACTCGTCGAGCCCGATGTCCCACACGGATCCCGGCACGGTACGGGCGGCGTTGTTGACCAGCACGCCGGGTGCGTGCCAGACACCGGAGACCGTGCGCACCGCGTCCTCCAGCGCGGCGACGTCGCCCACATCCGCCGCGAGGGCCAGAGCGGTGCTCCGGCCGGGGTCCAGCTCGTCGGCCAGCGCGGTGACCGCGTCCTCGTCGCGGTCGAGCAGGGCGACCCGGAGTCCGAGCCGGTGCAGTCGCCCGGCGACGGCCGCACCGATACCGCGCCCGGCGCCGGTGACCAGGGCGACCCGGGGCTGTGCGCCGCCCCCGGCGCCGGTGTCGGTCGTCGCTGCGCTCACTGTCGTCTCCTCTCAGATGACCGGGCTCGCCGGCAGCGGGGCGCCCAGCAGGGCACGGCCGTAGATCTCCTTGCTGGTCTGCACGCTGAGCGCCGCGTGCCGGGAGGCCGTCTCGATGTCCCGCCAGGCCCTCTGCAGCACGGCCCCGTCCGCGAAGCTCCCTGCCCCGGCGGTGTCGAGCAACAGGCTCACGGCCTCGCGGGCGCATCGCACGGCGTGCGCGGCGTCCATGCGCATCCGGGCCCGCTCGCGCAGCCCGGGCCGGCGGCCGTCACGCGCCTGGGCGTCCAACTCGTCGGCGGCCCGCGCCAGGTGCAGCCGCGCGGTGTCGACCAGCAGCGCGGCGTCGGCCACGTTCAACTGATGGGCCGGGGCCTCGGCGACCAGCCGGTACAGCGGAGAGGCCGCCCGCCTGCCTCCCACGACCGCTCCGACCACCTGGTGGAGCGCCTCGGCGGCGATCCCCACCGCGGTCGCCACGAGCGGCAGGTTGATGGAGAGGTGGAAGGTGATCCGCGGCTCGTCGGGATGACGGTCCCGGTACGTCCCGTTCGCCATCGCGGTCAGGGAGATCGTCCGTGCGTCGGGCACGAACACGTCGTCCGCCACGGCCGTGTCGCTGCCCGTTCCCCGCATCCCGGCGGCATACCAGACGTCGTCGACGGTCAGGTCCGACGTGGGGACCAGGCCCATGCCGCGTTCCGTCTCGCCCCCGTCGTTCGTCCACGTGAAGCCGAGCAGCGTCCAGGGGGCGTGGTGGATGCCGGAGATCCAGGGCCAACTGCCGCTCAGCACCCAGCCGTCGGCGGTCCGCCGGGCCGTTCCCGACGGGTTGGCCGTGCCGCAGACGAACCCGTCCGGGTCGTCCTTCCAGAGGGCGGCACGCTCGGAGTCCGCGAGCTGGGACGCGAAGAGGTTGCCGCCGTAGGCGATGCCCACGATCCAGGAACTGGCGGCACATCCGCGCGCCAGCTCCTCGCACACGTCGACCGCGGTGCGGGCGCCCGCACCGTGACCGCCGTCCGCCACGGGGGTGCCCAGGCGGAACAGACCGGCCCCGCGCAGCGCGGTCAGGCCGATGTCGGTGAGCCGGCGGCCCTGCTCGGTGCGGGCGGCCTGCTCGGCGAGGAGAGGAACCAGCGCCCGGGCCGCCGCCACGGGCGGGAGGTCGCCGGACGCGCCGGATCGGCCCCCGGGATCGGAGAGTTCGCTGCCCACGCTGGTTCCTGTTCTGTCGGTCCGGTACGCCGTCGGCGTCCTGCTTCTCGCGGCATCAGTAGGCGACCACGTTGTCCAGCTCCTCGTCCGCGGCGAACCGCACGAGCTGCCGGCGGACCAGGGCCTCGAGACGAGGCCACAGGGAAGGCGTCAGCGCACCGACGTGCGGGGTGATCACCACTCCGGGAGCGCCCCAGAGCGGATGGCCCGCAGGCAGCGGCTCGGGGTCCGTCACGTCCAGCGCGGCGCGGAGCCGCCCGTCGCGCACTTCCTCCCACAGGGCGTCCGTGTCGACGACCGCGCCCCGGGCGACGTTCACCAGCAGCGCGCCGTCCCTGAACCCGGCCAGCAGCTTCGCGTCGACCAGATGACGGGTGACCGCCGTCAGCTCGGTGGTCAGGACGACCACGTCCGCCTCCGCGACGAGTTCCGGCAGCCGCGACACGGCGTGCACCGGCCCGCGCGGAGACCGCCGTCCGGTCCGCGCGACTCGGACGACCGCGCATCCGAAAGGCGCCAGCAGGTCTTCCACGGCGGACCCGAGGGCGCCGTATCCGACGACGAGGACGGTCCGTTCGTACAGCGACGAGAACACCGCGGGCCGCCACTCCCGCAGCTCCTGACACCGGGTGAACTCCGCCGTGCCCCGCAGCGAGGCGAGGATCAGGGCCAGGGCGAGCTCCGCCGTGCTGGGCGCATGGGTGCCCCTGGCGTTGCACAACGTGACCCTGCCGGGGAGGCGGCGCAGTTCCGCGCCCAGCCCGTCGTGACCGGAGCTCAGCGCCTGCATCGCTCTGAGACGGGTCATCCGGCCGAGCGGTCTGCTGATGGTCCGGAGATCCTGGACCAGGGGCGGGACGTAGAACTCCACCTGGCCCGGATCCGACGGAAAGTCGGCGCGGCCGTCCCAGCGCGCGTACCGCAGGGTGTCGGGCAGGCCCGTGAAGCTGGTGAACTGGGCGGGAAGCCAAACCTGCCCCATGACTCCCTCACGATCACACGACGACACCGGATCCCCTGTTGATCAACGATCACCATCGGCCTGACGCGCTGTCATGTGATCGTGGGGACATTGCCCGTTGGGGCCGGATGGAGGGCCGAAAGGGTGCGGGTGCCGGACGAGGGCGCGCGGAGAGATCCGACCGGAAATCCGCCGAAGAATCTGACGGGGCATCAGAAAACCTCTTCCGTCGGCCGCACGACTGCGGCATCCTGCGCCCATGCAGACGGAGCTGAGCAAGACCCTGGGAGTCGAGCACGCCGTCTTCGGCTTCACGCCGTTTCCCGCCGTGGCCGCGGCCATCAGCCGGGCCGGCGGCTTCGGAGTGCTCGGCGCGGTCCGCTACACCGCCCCCGACGACCTCAAACGCGACCTCGACTGGATCGAGGCGCATGTCGACGCAAAGCCCTACGGGCTTGATGTCGTCATGCCCGCCAAGAAGGTGGAGGGCGTCACCGAGGCCGACGTCGAGGCGATGATCCCGGAAGGGCACCGGCAGTTCGTACGGGACACCCTCGCCAAGTACGGCGTGCCCGAGCTCGCCGAAGGAGAGGCGTCCGGCTGGCGCATCACCGGGTGGATGGAGCAGGTCGCCCGGACCCAGCTCGACGTCGCCTTCGACTACCCGATCCGGCTGCTCGCCAACGCCCTCGGTTCCCCGCCCGCCGACATCGTCGACCGCGCCCACGACCAGGACGTCCTCGTCGCCGCGCTGGCCGGCAGCGCCCGGCACGCGGTCAAGCACCGGGACGCGGGCATCGACATCGTCGTGGCCCAGGGCTACGAGGCCGGCGGCCACACCGGCGAGATCGCCACCATGGTGCTCACCCCGGAGGTCGTCGACGCCGTCGCCCCGCTGCCCGTACTGGCAGCCGGCGGCATCGGCAGCGGGCAGCAGGTGGCCGCCGCGCTCAGCCTCGGGGCCCAAGGAGTGTGGCTGGGCTCCATGTGGCTGACCGTCACAGAAGCCGACCTCTCCTCGCCCGCCGTGACCCGCAAACTCCTCGCCGCCGGCTCCGGCGACACCGTCCGCTCCCGCGCCCTGACCGGCAAACCGGCCCGCCAGCTGCGCACCGAGTGGACCGACGCCTGGGACGACCCGAACGGCCCCGGCACCCTCCCCATGCCCCTCCAGGGCCTACTCGTCGCCGAGGCCCTCACCCGCATCCAGAAGTACGAGGTCGCGCCCCTGCTCGGCACCCCCGTCGGACAGATCGTCGGCCGCATGACCGGCGAACGCAGCGTCCAGGCCGTCTTCGACGACCTCACCCGGGGCTTCGAACAGGCCGTCGACCGCATCAACCGCATCGCCGGAAGGAGCGGCACGTGACCAGCACGCCCCCCGCCGGATTCTGGGCCCAGGCCACCAGGGACCCCGACCGCACGGTCCTCGTCGCACCCGACGGCGAGGAATGGACCGCAGGCCGCCTGCACACGGCCGCCAACCAACTCGTCCACGGCCTCCGGGCCGCGGGCCTGCAACGCGGGGACGCCTTCGCGGTCGTCCTGCCCAACGGACCCGAGTTCCTCACCGCCTACCTGGCCGCCACCCAGGCCGGCCTCTACCTCGTCCCGGTCAACCACCACTTCGTCGCCCCGGAGATCGCCTGGATCGTCGCCGACTCCGGCGCCAAGGTGCTCCTCGCCCACGAACGGTTCGCCGGCCCGGCCCGCCACGCCGCCGACGAGGCCGGCCTCCCGGCCACCCACCGGTACGCGGTCGGCACGGTCGAGGGCTTCCGGCCGTACGCCGAACTCCTCGACGGACAGCCGGAGTCGGCACCCGCGGACCGCGAACTCGGCTGGGTCATGAACTACACCTCGGGCACGACAGGCCGCCCCCGAGGCATCCGCCGCCCGCTGCCCGGCAGACTCCCCGAGAAGGCCTACCTCGGCGGCTTCCTCGGCATCTTCGGCATCCGCCCCTTCGAGGACAACGTCCACCTGGTCTGCTCGCCGCTCTACCACACGGCCGTGCTCCAGTTCGCGGGCGCGTCCCTCCACATAGGCCACCGTCTCGTCCTCATGGACAAGTGGACCCCCGAGGAGATGCTCCGCCTGATCGACGCACACAAGTGCACCCACACCCATATGGTCCCGACCCAGTTCCACCGCCTGCTCGCCCTCCCCGAAGATGTGCGCGCACGCTATGACGTCTCGTCCATGCGGCACGCCATCCACGGCGCCGCCCCCTGCCCGGACCACGTCAAGCGCGCCATGCTCGACTGGTGGGGCCCCAGCGTGGAGGAGTACTACGCGGCCAGCGAGGGCGGCGGCGCCTTCGCCACCGCCGAGGACTGGCTGAAGAAGCCCGGCACGGTCGGCAAGGCCTGGCCCATCAGCGAACTCGCGGTCTTCGACGACGACGGCAACCGGCTGCCGCCCGGTGAACTCGGCACCGTCTACATGAAGATGAACACCGGCGGCTTCGCCTACCACAAGGACCAGGCCAAGACGGAGAAGAACCGCATCGGTGACTTCTTCACCGTCGGCGACCTCGGCTACCTCGACGAGGACGGCTACCTGTTCCTCCGCGACCGCAAGATAGACATGATCATCTCGGGCGGGGTCAACATCTACCCCGCCGAGATCGAGTCCGTGCTCCTCTCCCACCCCGCCGTCGCCGACGCCGCCGCCTTCGGCATCCCGCACGACGACTGGGGGGAGGAGGTCAAGGCCGTCGTCGAACCCGCCCCCGGGCATGCGCCGGGCCCGGAACTCGCCGCGGACCTCCTCGCCCACTGCGCCGGACAGCTAGCCGGCTACAAGTGCCCCAAGACCGTCGACTTCATCGCCGAGATGCCCCGCGACCCCAACGGCAAGCTGTACAAGCGGCGGCTGCGGGACCCGTACTGGGAGGGGCGCACCCGGCCGGTGTGAGCGGGGCCCGGCGCCTCAGGGAGTCCGGCGCCCCCGGGAGTCCGGCGCCCCCGGGAGTCCGGCGTCTCAGGGGCGCGGGCGGTGCCGGGCCTCCAGGAACCCGGCGAGGCCGGCGGCATCGGTGCCGAGTTTGCGGTAGACGCGGGACAGCAGCTGCCGTACGCCCTGCTCGGTGAGGCGCAGCTCCTTGGCGACCACGGCCACCGGGTGTCCCTGGACGGTCAGTTCGGCGGTGCGCAGTTCCTGCGCGGTCAGCGTGTCCGCCTGCGGGTAGCGCAACGGCAGCGGCCGCAGCCCGGCCGCCGAGAGCTCCTCCCTGGCCCGGGCGGCGAGCGCCTCGGCTCCGCAGTGGACGGCTCCTTCCAGTCCCTGGTACAGCCGGTCGGCGGCCTCCTGGAGCCGGCCGCCCAGGGACAGCGCGGCGCCGTGGCCGATCTGGGCGCGGGCGAGTTCGTAGGCGGCGGGCGACTGCTCCAGGTGTTCGACGGCCTGTGCGTACAGATCGAGCGCTGCCGGCCCGCCGGTCACCTCGGCGAGGGTGTGCAGGGCCTGCCCGACGACGGAGGCGGCACCGAACTCCCGGGCCCGCCGCACGGCTTCCTCGGCGTGGCCGACCGCCTCCTCCGGGGCGGAGGGGGCGAGCGCGGACGCGAGCCGCAGCTGCCACGGGCACCAGGCCGGGTTGCGCCAGCCCCGCGCGTCCAGCCACTCCCCGACCGTGGCCAGCAGCCGCGCCGCCTCGGCGTGCCGTCCCTCGGCGAGGAGCAGTTCGGCGTAGACGGTGCGGGGGTCTGGATAGATGACGGCGTTGGGCGCCGTCGCACCGAAGTGGTGCTCGTCGGCCAGTGCCCGCGCCTCGGCGACGCGCCCACGGGCCAGCAGCGTCTGGATCAGAATGCCCACGGCGAACCACTGGGCGGGAACGGCCCCCTCCACCTTGTCGGCGATCTGCAGGCCTCCCCGTACCAGCTCCTCGGCCTCGGCCAGACAGCCGCGGCGGTAGCGGATGTAACCGGCGAGGGTCTGGCCGAGGGCCAGGTGGGAGCCACGCCAGCCCATGGCCACGCATTCCGCGATCCCCTTGCTGAACAACTCCTCGGCCCGCCGTGGCTGGTCGCCGTACATGAAGACCAGCGCGACCGAGGCGGGGACCTCGAAACCGCGGTTCTCGTCGGTCCAGCTCATGCCACCGGCCAGGGCCTTCTCGGCATGGGCGAGGATGCTCTGCCGTGGTTCGCCGCGCAGGACGGCATCCCAGGCCCGCAGTCCCAGGATGTAGCGTTCCTCAAGACTGCGACCGGGCAGCTGCTCGGCCAGCCGGGTCAGTGTCCGGGAGCGTGCGGGTGAGTCGTGGTCGTCGGTCTGGAACATGCCCCAGACGAACTGATCGGCCTGCATGCGCAGTTTGACGCGAGGATTGGTGGCCTTCCTCGCCTCCTCGGTGGCCACGCTCACGGCCTCGGCCAGTTGGTCGGTGTGGGCCAGTGCCTGCGTCAGCCGGAAGACGATGGAAGCGCGCAGATCGGGGTCGACGTCGGACTCCGCCAGCGCCTGGCGCAGGTGCCGCACCGTGGCCGTGGGTTCGATCAGGAAGGTGGAGCACGCGAGTTCGTGGAGGACCGCAGCACGGTCCTCGGGCAGGGGCGGCTCCCGCAGCGCGCGGGTCAGCAGCCGTTGGGCGGCCTCGGTGGCTCCGGCGCGCAGGTACAGGCTCGCCGCCTCGCGGAAACACTCCACCGCTTCCGGATTGCCTTCGCAGGGCACCTCCAGCAGGTGCCTGGCGGCGACGGTGGGACCGTGCCCCGCGGCCAGGACGGCCACCGCCGCGGCGTTGTGCATACCGACCCGGATGGCCGGCGGGCGGATGGACCGGTAGATCGTCGTGGCGATCAGCGGGTGAACGAACTCGAGGGAGCCGTCGAGGTCCCTTCCGTAGGACAGGATCCGGGCCGCACGCAGCTTCTGGATCGCCTCGGTCGCCGCCTCCTCGCCGAGCACCGCGACGGTCGCGGCGAGCTGCGGCGAGAAGGGCGAACCCAGCACGGCGGCCGCGTGCGCGAAGCGTTGAGTCGCCGTGCCGAGCCGTTCCAGCCGCTCGATCAGTCCCGGGCCTTTGATCGCTGCGGCGAGCTCACGCATCGTGGGCAGGTCGTCCTCGGTACCGCTCACCTTCCGCTCGGCGAGCCTGATGGCGAGCTCCACCACCTCGAGGGGGCTCCCGCCGGTGGCCGACCAGCACTCCCTGCAGAACTGCTCCTGTGCCGCCTCCCCGACTTCGGCTCTGACGATCCGGGTCACTCCTTCCGCGGTGAGCAGCGCCAGCTCGTGGGGGCGGTCCCCGTGGCGTCCCACGAGCGTGCGCAGTTCGCCGCCCTCCGGCGGGAGTTCGTCGGGCCGGTAGGCGACCACGAGCAGCAGCGGGAGGTCGTCGACCCGCGGCACGAAGGAGGTGAGCCACTTCAGGGACTCGGGGTCAGCCCAGTGCAGGTCGTCCAGGAGCAGGACCACGGGCGCCTTCTTCACCGAGAGGCGAGTCATGACCCAGTCCAGACCCTCCCGGACCCCGGTGGGGTCCGGAGCAGGAGCGGACCCCCTCGCTTCGAGACCGAGCACGGCGGCGATGGTGTCGTACCAACTTCCCAGGAAGGCACGGAGTTCCGCCTCGTCCATCTTCGCCAATGACGGCTGCATCAGCTGGCGTACGACGCGGAACGCCGAACCCTGCTCCGCCTCGCCGCCCCTGCCCGACAGCACGGTGAATCCGTCTGCTGCGGCCCTGGCGCGCGCCTCTGACATGAGGGCTGTCTTGCCCAGTCCGGCCGACCCGGTGAAAGCGAGCAGTCCCTTGTGCCGTGCTCGCGGCACGCTGCCCGGGGTCCGCCGCAACTCCTGGAAGGCGGCGTCGAGGGCGTGGAGTTCCCGCCGGCGCTCGATCAGGGTTTTTTGGTCCGTGACCGGTTGCCGCGGCTCCATTGCCATATGCCGTACCGCTTTCTTTCGTTCGGCCCGGGGACAGCCGAGCGTACGCCTTGTCGCGGTGTGAGCAGGCCGGACTGAGTACTATCGGGTGAATCATGAACTGCAGAAGGGATAATGTCCGCCTTCCGGGTATGGGGTCCTGATCGCCGCGTCGCGGAGGCGCAGTCGCAAGCTCGCGTCAGGTGCTCCTACGAAACTGCGGGCACCGTCGCCACATCCGAGTACCGGGGTACGGTGCGGGACCAGTGGTAACACCCGCGCATCCAGCCGATCATGCCCTCCACATAGCCGACCCCGGTGGGGCTCAGCTCCGGTTCGACCTTGGCGTAAAGGTCCTGGAACTCCTCGATCGTGCCGTTGATCTGCCTGATGGCGAGCATGACGGCGGCTTGCAGGGAACAACGGTTCTCGCGCTTGTGGGCCAGAGCCAGGTTGATCATTCCGCCGGCCCGCTGCTCCTTCACCGCGGAGAACAGGTCGGGTATCCATACCGCGGCGTCGGCCGACAGCCGGCCCAGTCGCTGTACGACCGGGTGGTGGAGTTCGGCGGGGGACAGTTCGTCCGGCTGGGCGGCCTCACACAGGGGGTAGAACGGCTCGACTCCTGCGATCAGGGAGCGGATGGAGGTGCAGTCCCCGGCCCGCAGGAGGTAGGGCTGGGCCTGGGCGACCGCTTCGTACAACAGGCCGTGCACGTATTCACGGCTCTGCCAGGCCCACCGGGCGGACTGCGCGGGAGTGCAGCGTTCCCGTACCTGCCGGTGGAGATCGGCCAGGGCCGCGCCGAGAGGAGTGCGGGGTGGCCGGCCGTCCCGCAGGATCGCGATGCTTTCGAACAGCATCGGCAGCAGTAGGCCCGGCGAGCGCTGACCGAGGTCCTCCGCACAGTCGTCGAAGACGAACTGGTAGGCGATCTGGTTGGCCACGATCTGGAGGAGACCGGAATCCACGTCGGCGCTGATGCAGGACGCGAGCTCGGCGGGGCGTGTGCGGGCGATCATCGCCGCCACGCCCGGATCGTCCGTCATCCCCCATACCCGCAGCCATACGTCGACGCCGGCCGCGGCTTCGGCCTCATGGGGGTTGCGCTGGAACGGGAACGGCACGTGGAGGTGGGCGTCGATCAGGTCCCCGAGGTTGGCGACGGGAGTTCCGTCCGGAAGGCCGAGGGTGATTTCCTCATGCGTTGTCGACAACGTGATCACCTGCCGTTCGGGGCTCCGGAGAGCAAGGGGTGGCCGTGGCAGGCCGGCGGACCGGGCGCGACTCGCCCGACGGCATGCGCGGCCTGGCTTCACAGGCCATGACCAGCGAGCGCGGCCCCAGGGTGATGGCGGGGCGCGGTGTCCGTGCGACGTACCCGGGCAGATGGCGCAGGCGCACGCGGCCGGCGATGGTCGCGAGCGCCACGGTGACCTCCACCATGGCGAACTCGTCGCCGAGGCACTTGCGGTTGCCCGCGGAGAACGGCATCATCGCGCGCCGCTGTCCGGCGGTGGGCCGCCCCGGCAGCCAGCGGTCGGGGTCGAAGCGCTCGGGGTCGGGGAACGACGACGGGTCGTGGTGCAGGAGGTAGGGGCTGTAGAGCACGGTGGCTCCCGCGGGCAGCCGGCGTCCGGCGAGTTCCGTCTCCCGGGTGGTGACGCGGGTGAAGAGCCAGCCGGGGGACGAGTGGCGCAGCGTCTCGGAGACGACGCACCGGGTGCGGACGAGGTCCGGCAGATCGCCGGGGCCGGGCCGCCGTCCGCCCGGAAGGACGGCGTCGAGCTCGGCGTGCAGCCGCTGCTCGGCCTCCGGGTGGCGGGCCAGCAGACTGAAGGCCGCGGCCAGGGACAGGGCCGAGGTCTCGGCGCCCGTGAGCAGCAGTGTGATCAGATGGTCGTGGATCTCCTGGTCGCCGAGGACCGTCGCCCCGTCGTCGCCGCTGGCTGCCAGCAGACTGCCCAGGACGTCGTCGCGGGCGGGGCCCCGCCGGCGCTCCGCGATCACCGTGTCGATGACGGCGTGCAGACGGGCGAGTGCGCGCCGGTAGCGGCGGTTGGCGGGGGCCGGGAGCCGGAACAGGGCGTCGACCGGTACGACCGTGCGGACGAAGAGGCCGCGGACGACGTCGGCGAGACAGTCCCGCACCTGGGCGGAGGCCGTGTCGTCCAGTGAGCCGGAGAACAGGACCCGGCTGATCACGCGGGTCGTGAGGGTCATCGCCGCCTCGGTGACGGGAACCGCCCAGCCCGCCTGACCCGCCCGGCCCGCCTGCCACCCCTCGCACACCGACTCGGCCTCCTCGGCGACGAGTTCCGTGTACGCGGCGGCGTGGGACGGCCGGAACGCGGGCTGCAGCAGTCTGCGTTTGTCCCGGTGCGCGGACTGACGGCAGGTCACCAGTCCGTCCCCCATCAGGTTTCCGAGGCGGTCGTAGAGCGGGCCCCCTTTGTCGAAGGTGTGCGGGTCCATGAGCACCTCGTGGGCCAGCTCCGGGTGGCACACCATCCAGGCGCGCTGGGGGCCCAGCCGTATCTCGACCAGATCTCCGTGCGCGGGCAAAGAATTCAGAAACGCCAGCGGCCGACGGTATAAGGAGATAGCGTGACCGAGGATTGGGAATATGCCGGGAGCAGTACCTGTCGTCCACGTTCGTTTTTGTTCAGACGCGGCACCGTTCATGGAAACCTCCTGCCCAGTACGAAGCGTGAAATGAGCGAACCTGCCTAGGGTCTGACAACCCGAGACAAGTCCTGCCCAGTTCAACCGTGCCCGGGTTTCCGGAAACCTTTCTCCAAAGGGGCGCACGGGGGCACGCTGAAGCAAAAAGCAGCGGGGGTGAACACCTCTTGATGCATGGTGCATCAATTGTGATTCCATGTGGCACTCCAGTGTGGTCCCGCCCCGTCCTCCCCTCGCACCGCGAGCGATGTGAGGGGAGGAGGCGCCGAGCGGACCCAGGGGTTTTCGGCGCCTGCTCCCCGGTCGCTTGACCTGTCCCGGCGACGGGCCGAGGATCATGAGTCATGACGCACGGACAGGGCAGCACGGTGGACGGGGTGCTGCGGCGCAGCGCCCGGCGCACTCCCGCGCGGGTGGCGGTGCGCTACGGCGACCGGCGGTGGACGTACGAGGAACTCGACGACGCCGTCTCGCGCGCGGCGAGCGTACTCCTCGGTCAGGGCCTCGACCGCGGCGACCGGGTCGGCACCTACGGACACAACTCCGACGCCTACCTGATCGCCTTCCTCGCCTGCGCCCGCGCCGGCCTGGTCCACGTCCCGGTCAACCAGAACCTCACCGGCGACGACCTCGCGTACATCGTCGGCCAGTCGGGCAGCTCCCTGGTCCTCGCCGACCCCGACCTCGCCGGCCGGCTCCCCGACGGCGTACCGACGCTGCCGCTGCGCGACGACGACGGCTCGCTGCTCGCCCGGCTCGCGGACGCGGCGCCGTACGACGGGCCCGAACCCCGCACCGAGGACCTGGTGCAGCTGCTGTACACCTCCGGGACCACGGCGCTGCCCAAGGGCGCGATGATGACCCACCGGGCGCTGGTGCACGAGTACCTGAGCGCGATCGCCGCCCTCGACCTGAGCGCCGGGGACCGGCCCGCGCACGCACTGCCCCTCTACCACTCCGCCCAGATGCACGTGTTCCTGCTGCCCTACCTGGCGGTGGGCGCGACCAACATCATCCTCGACGGGCCGGACGGCAACACCCTCTTCGACCTGGTCGAGGCCGGGGACGCGGACAGCCTGTTCGCGCCGCCCACCGTGTGGATCGGGCTGTCCAACCGTCCCGACTTCGCCACCCGCGATCTCGGCGGACTGCGCAAGGCCTACTACGGCGCGTCGATCATGCCGGTGCCCGTCCTGGAGCGGCTGCGCGAACGGCTGCCGAAACTCGCCCTGTTCAACTGCTTCGGGCAGAGCGAGATCGGACCGCTCGCCACCGTGCTCGCGCCCGAGGAGCACAAGGGGCGGCTGGACTCCTGCGGCCGCACCGTCCTGTTCGTCGAGGCACGCGTGGTCGGCGAGGACGGCAAGGACGTGCCCGACGGCACGCCCGGCGAGATCGTCTACCGCTCACCGCAGCTGTGCGAGGGCTACTGGGAGAAGCCCGAGGAGACCGCGGAGGCCTTCCGGGACGGCTGGTTCCACTCCGGCGACCTCGCGGTGCGCGACGCCGACGGCTACTACACGATCGTCGACCGGGTGAAGGACGTCATCAACTCCGGTGGCGTGCTGGTCGCTTCACGGCAGGTCGAGGACGCCCTCTACACCCACGAGGCCGTCGCCGAGGCCGCCGTGATCGGCCTGCCCGACGAACGGTGGATCGAGGCGGTCACGGCGGTCGTCGTACCGCGCGGCGAGATCGACGAGGCCGGGCTGATCGCCCATGTCAAGGAGAAGCTGCCCGCCTTCAAGGCACCCAAGCGGGTCCTGTTCGTGGACGCGCTGCCCCGCAACGCCAGCGGGAAGATCCTGAAGCGGGAGCTGCGGGACCGGTTCGGCCCCACCTCGTGAGGACCCGGGAGGCCGCTCTCGCGAGCCCCGGGACGTGAGCGTCGGCACAACGCCCGCCCAGGACCCAAGAAGTCTGGTTCCATACCGTGTGCGGCTTCCGACACCTCGTCCGCCGTTCACCGCCGGCGTGCACATCACAGACATGTCCTGCTGCCTCCCCGTCCCCCTCGGCGCACTCGCGGGCATCCCCGGCCCCCGCGAGCTGCTGCGCTCCGGCCTCCTCCTCGCACCCGCCCTGCTCCGGTCCGCCACCGCACCCCGCCCCCGGCACCCCGGCCCGCTCGCCGCCGTCCACCTGGAACTGGTCACCCTCACCGAGGACCGCGCCGTCATCACCTGGCACACCGCCCTGCCCGGCACCGACGACGGCACCGGCCGGATGCTGCCCGCCGTCACCGAGGGCGAGGTCGTCTACGGCACCCACCCGGCCCGCCTCAACCGCACCGCGGGCGAGGACCGTCCCACCGCACACCACCACGTCGAAATCACCGGCCTGGAGCCCGGGCAGACGTACTACTACCAGGCCCGCTCCCAAGGCGTACCCGCCGTCCCCACCGCGCTGCACCTGGTACGCGGCAACGCGGCCGGCACCTCCCGCCACGGCCTCGGCACACCCGGCGGCCCCTACTCCTTCACCACCCCGCAGCCCCCGCCCGGCCGCCACCTGCTCTCCCTCGCCCTCTGCAACGACCTCCACATCGGCGAGACCGTCGCCGGCCTGGTGGCCGGAGTCCCCTTTCTGCGCGGAGTGGCGCAACGGACGGGACAGACCCCCTACCCGGAGCTCATGAGCCGGGCCGTGGTGGACGAGGCCCGCCGCCGCGGGGCCCAGCTGCTGCTGGCCGCCGGTGACATCTCCGCCGGCGGCGGACCGCGCGACCTGGCGGAGGCCAGACGGATCCTGGACGGCTTCGGCACCCACCGGCGGGACTACTTCGTGGTCCGCGGCAACCACGACCGCGGCGCGGGCGAAGGCGACGCCTTCCGCCAGGTGTTCGGCGGACCCGACCGGCCCGGCTGGTTCGAGCACGACGTGGGCGGACTGCGGATCATCGGCCTCGACACCTACGACAAACGCGGGAACGGCGGTGACGCGGGCGGCCTCGGCGCCGAGCAGCTGTCCTGGTTCCGGCGCCGGCTGCGGGCCCACAGGGAACAGCCCACCGTCGTCTTCGGCCACCATCCGCTGACCGTACGGGAGCCCCTCTTCCCGGTGAGCCCGGCGCAGCGGCTCGGCCGCCGCCAGGCCCGCGCGATCCTGCGCGCCTACGCCGCCGCCCCGGGTGTGTTCCTCCACCATGTGGGCCACACCCACCGCAACAAGCGCACCCATGTGCACCTCGCTCCGCAGGTGACGCTGCAGGAGGTCGGCGCCGCCAAGGAGTACCCCGGCGGTTTCCTCCTGCTGCGGATCCACAGCGGCGGCTACGCGCTCAACTTCTTCCGGGCGCGCGCCGCCGAGGCCCTGGAGTGGAACGAGCACAGCCGCCGGCAGGCCGGGGGACTGTGGCCTTACCACGCGCTCGGCCGTTCGGTCGCCGACCGCAACAGCGTGGTCGTCCGCGACCTGTCCGGCATCGGCCGGCTGGTGCCGCCGTCCGCGCAGCCGCATTCCTCCCAAGGGATGACGGCCGTCCCGAACCCCCGCCTGGATGTGGCCTAGCGAAGGGCCCCTCCGTAGCGTGGGGACATGTCGACCCTGTGGGAACTCATGCGCGACTGCATCCCTGACGACCACGCGCGCCAGGTCACCTCCCGCTACTACCTCGACGAAGCCATGCGCTCGCCGCGGGCACCGGACCGGGTGGTGGACCTCGGCTGCGGGCGGGGCACGTCGGCCGAGCTCTTCCGCAAGCACGACTCCGAAGTCCGCTGGGTGGGGGTCGACATCCGCGATTCGCCGGAGGCCGCCCAGCGCACGCCCGGCGGCGACAGCGTGGTGTACTTCGACGGCGTCAACCTGCCCTTCCGCTCCGGTGCCGTGCCGCTCGTCTACTCGCACCAGGTCTTCGAACACGTCGCCAGGCCCAGGGAACTGCTCGCGGAGGTGAGCAGAGTGCTGCGTCCGGGCGGCCTGTTCATCGGCAGCACCTCCCAGTTCGAGCCGTACCACTCCTTCAGCCTCTGGAACTACACGCCCTACGGATTCCGGGTGCTGGTCGAGGAGGCAGGGCTCGCCCTGGAGGAGATCCGGCCCTCGCTCGACGGCGTGACGCTGATCATGCGCACCTACCACGGCTCGCGGAAGAAGGAGTACGGCCGCTTCTGGCAGACGGAGTCGCCGCTCAACACGGAGATCGACGCCTGGGCCCGCAAGAGCAAGCGGGACACGGCCCTGGTGAACCTCCGCAAGCTCACGTTCTGCGGGCAGTTCGCGTTCCGGGTGAGCAAGCCGGCAGCGCGGGTCTGACGACCCCGGATCCTCCCCGGACGGCCACCGCCCGTCGAACTCGGTTGCGACACGCCGCCGCCGTCCCCGAGGATCGGCGTCATGCCCACCTTCACCGCGGCCGACGGCACCCGCCTCGCCTACCACGTCAGAGGCGAGGGCGAACCGCTCGTCGTACTCCCGGGCGGCCCCATGAGGGCCTCCGCCTACCTCGGAGACCTGGGCGGGCTGGCCGCCCGTCGCCGGCTGGTCCTGCTCGACCTGCGGGGGACCGGCGACTCCGGCACGCCCGCCGACCCGGCGTCGTACCGCTGCGACCGACTGGTCGACGACGTGGAGATGTTGCGCGCCCACATGGGGCTCGACCACATGGACATACTGGCGCACTCGGCCGGTGCGAGCCTGGCGATCCTGTACGCGGCAACTCATCCGCAACGGGTGCGGCGGCTCGCGCTGATCACCGGCAACCCCTCGGCCCTCGGTCTGCCGGCCACCCCGGAGGACCGGCTGGCGGCGGCCCGGCTGCGGTCGGGGGAACCCTGGTTCGAGAAGGCGTTCCCCGCGCTGGAGGCGTGGCTGACCGGCTCCGGGGACTTCGACGAGGTGTTCATGCCCTTCTTCCACGGTCGCTGGGACGCCGCCGCCATGGCCCATGTCGCGGCCACCGAGGAGCAGACCAACTTCGCCGCGGGCGACCGCTACTTCGCCGAGGGCGCCTTCACCCCGGACGCCACCCGGACCGCCCTGCGCGCCCTCGCCGCCCCCGTCCTGGTGTACGCCGGCGAGCTCGACGGCGGACCCAGCCCCGCACTGGCCCGGCGGGCCGCCGAGGCCTTCCCGGCCGCCGAGGTCGCCGTGCAGCCAGGGGCCGGTCACTACCCCTGGCTCGACGACCCCGAGTGGTTCGTCCGCCGTACCGCCGCCTTCCTGGACGCCTGAGCCGGACTCGGGCCCCGCGGTCCGAACGCCGTCAGGAAACGGTCCCGGAACTGGTTCATCGCCCAGATCGGCGCATCGGGGGCGGGCTTGAGACCCGGCGTCCAGCCCCAGCCGGCGACCCGGTCCAGGACCGCCGGGTCGTGGGCGACGATCGTGACGGGGACGTCCCGGCGCGGGCTGCCGGCGACGACCTCCGGGCGGGGCTGGTGGTCGCCGAGGAAGACCAGCACCGTGTTCTGATGGGCGTAGCGCCGCATGAACCCGAACAGGCTGCGCAGCGAGTACTCGATCGAGACGCGGTACTCGGTGCGTACGCTCTCCGTGTTCTTCCAGACCTCCGCCGGGTCCTTGCCCGCCCTCTGGATCGGCCCGAACACCGAGCCGTCGCCGAGGTCCCTCCAGTCGATCATGCGGGGGAGCGGCGCCCATGGCTGGTGGCTGGAGGCCAGGATGATCTCCGCCATCAGCGGACGCCGGTGCTTCCTCCCGTACTCCAGGCGGTCGAAGGCCTCCAGCGTGAACTGGTCCGGGACGGGCGTCCAGCTGAAGTACGGGCCGCGGTAGCCGAGGTGCGTGGCGTCGTAGGCGCGGTCGAGGCCGAAGAACCGGGCCTCCGGCCAGGTGCGGCGGACACCCGGGACGACGCCGACCGTGCGCCACGCGCCGGTCCTGCGGAAGTACCGGTTCAGGGTCGTCCGGTCGCCGGAGACCAGGTGGCGGTAGCGCTGCTGGTTGTTGATCCACAGTCCGGACAGCAGCGTCGCGTGGCACATCCAGCTGCCCGCCCCGAGCACCGGGGACCGCAGCCAGCCGCTGCGGGCCTCGAAACCGGCCGCCCTGAGGGAGGCGGTGCCCTCCTTGAGGACCGCGCCGACCGGCCCGGCCATGGCGGGGTCCTCGATCGCCGTACGGCCGTAGCTCTCGACGAACGTGAACAGCACGTCCTTGCCGCGCAGTCCGGTCAGCAGCCGGTCCGGCGGAGTCCTCTCGAAGGCGTCGACGTCCGCCTCCGCGGCGAAGGCCCGTTCGTCCGCAAGACCGGCGCGGATCGCCTGCACCCGGTCGTCCACCAACCGCGTGTCCAGCGTCGAGGCCACGGGCGCGCCGCCGGCCTGGAGGCCGAAGGTGGCGCAGGTGACCCAGGCGACGGCCAGCGCCAGCGTGGTACGGCCCGCGGGCGGGCGGCGGCGCGCCATCCGGTCGGCGAGCCGCACCAGGGCGAGGACGGTCACGGCCGGCACGGTCACGGCGAGCAGCAGAGCCCCGGCGATCGCGAGCAGCTCACTGGTGCGGCCGAACGACTCCCGTACGTAGTCCGCCGCGTCGTCCAGCAGGACCCAGTCGAGCACCAGGTCGAACGGCCGTTGCAGCGCCGAGTAGAAGCCCATGTCCAGGCACTTCACCAGTGTCAGCAGCCCCAGCACCGCGCCCGCCGCCACCGCCGTGACACGCCGCGCCCAGGCGGGCAGCACCAGCAGCACGGCGGCGAGCACGATCCCCTCGGCCGGGAGGCGCAGGAACGCCTTCGGCCTCAGCTGGTCGAGCTGGTTCGGCAGCAGCAGTGCGGTCAGGAGCAGGACGGCGGCCAGGAACGTCGTCCCCACCGTGAAGGTCCTGGCGACACCCGGATGTCTCCGCGGCCGGCCGCCGTCACCACTCGCACCGGTCGGCGCGCCTTCGGTGTCCGGCAACTGAGCAGGCGTGGGATGCGACACCGGAGGTCCTTCCGAACGGCCGTCGTGACACTGTGTGCTTGATCGATGTCATATCGTGCGCACACAGTACGACCCCGGGACCGCCCCGCCGCGGTGGCACACCCGTGCGTTCTGGCGGTGGGGGAGTGGCTCGTCCGCCGTGCCGTCGGCTTCCCGGACACCTGAGCCGGGCTCAGCTCTGCGGCCCGAACGCCTTCAGGAAGCGGTTCCGGAACTGGTTCATGGCCCACTCCGGTGCGTTGTCCGCGGGCTTGAGCCCGTCCGTCCAGCCCCACCCGGAGACCCGGTCCAGGACCTTCGGGTCGCGGGCGACGATGGTGATCGGCACGTCCCGGCTGGTGCTGCCGGCCGTGACCGTCGGCACGGGCTGGTGGTCGCCGAGGAAGACGAGGACGGTGTTGTCGTCGCCGTAGCGCTGCATCCACTGGGTCAGGCTGTCCAGGGAGTACTGGATCGCCTTGCGGTACTCGGTCCGTACGCTCTTCGCGCTCTTCCAGACCTCCGTGGGGTTCGTGCCCTCCTTCTTGATCTTGTAGAAGATCTTGCCGTCCCCGAGGTCCTTCCAGTCGATGATGTGCGCGATGGGGGACCAGGGGTTGTGGCTGGAGGCCAGGATGATCTCCGCCATGATCGGGTCGCGGTTCTTCTTTCCGTGCTCCAGCTTCTGGAAGGCCTCCAGGCTGAACTGGTCCGGCACCGGCGTCCAGCTGAAGTACGGACCGTAGTAACCGAGGTGCGTGGAGTCGTAGATGTGGTCGAGGCCGAAGTACTTGCCCTCGGGCCAGGCCTTGCGTACGCCCGGGACGATGCCGACCGTGCGCCAGGCCCCGGTCTTCTGGAAGTAGCTGGTGAGGGTCGCGTGGTCGCCGGTGGTCAGGGTCCGGTACCGCTGCTGGTTGTTGATCCACAGGCCGGACAGGAACGTCGAGTGGGCGAGCCAGCTGCCGGCGCCCGTCACGGGTGACCTGAGCCAGCCGCTCTGCGCCGCGAAACCGGCCGCCTTGAGCCGGGCGTTCCCCTCGTTCAACGTCGCGTCGATCTCCGGCGCCATCGCCGGATCGTCGATCGCCACCCGGCCGTAGCTCTCGATGAAGGTGAACAGCACGTCCTTTCCACGCAGTCCGGTCAGCAGCTGGTCGGACGGCGTGTTGGCGTAGGCGTCGACGGCGAGTTGCTTCTTGAAGACGTCGGCGTCCCCCAGTCCGTCGCGGACGTACTGCACACGGTTGGCGAGGAACTGGCTGTAGCCCTTGGTGGCGAACGGGATGCCGGCGAACTGCACGCCCAGCGAGAAACAGGTGATCCACACGGTGCCGAGGACGAGCGTGGTGCTGACGGCCGCGGGGCGGTACCGGTCCAGGACATTCGCCAGCCGCACCATCGCGAGCGCGCTCAGCACGAGCACGGCGACGAGCAGGACGATCACCCCGATCACCGCGAGCACCTCGCCCGTGTGACCGAACGAGTCCTTCACCCAGTCCGCCGCGTCGGTCAGCAGAACCCAGTCGAAGACCAGGTCGAACGGTCGGGCCAGGGTCTGGTAGAAGCCCATGTCGAGGCACTTCAGGACAGTGGACAGGCCGAGGAGCGTCCCGGTGGCGACGGCCGCGATCCGCCGTGCCTTCGACGGCAGCGCGAGCAGGATGACCGCGAGGTACACCGCTTCGACGGGGAGGCGGAGGAAGGTCTGGAAGGAGAACCGGTCGAGGCGGTCCGGCACGAGGATCGCGCCCAGCACGAACGCACCCGCCATGACACTCGTCCCCACCCGCACGCCGGTCGCGATGCGGGGGTGGCGGCGGAACCGGCCGAACCGGCGGGGGCGGGCGGAGTCGGCGGCCTGGGAAGCGGGTTCGGTCTCGTCCCCGGCCGTGGCGAGGCCGGTGTGCGGCTCGGCCCCCTCGGGAGCGTGTTCGCCGTCGACGGCGGCAGGGAGCGAGTCGGTGGTCTTCTCGGCCGCCTCGCCGCGCTCCTCGTCGCCGGTCGCCTTGTCCTCCTGCTCCTCCAGTTCCTCCTGCTCCTCGTGTTCCTCCGCTCCGGGACTCGTGTCCGCGTCGGCCTCTTCGACTGCCTCGGGATCCCTGCCCGGCTCGCTCGCCTCGACCCGAGTGCCGGCTTCGGCCTCGGCCCCGTCATCCGTCGGGTGTACCCCCGACGGGGCGTCCGACTCGGCCCCGGTCTCCGCCGGTGCGGCCGGTGTCCCCGCCGCCGGGTCCGGGGCCGACGCGTCCGCGTCCGGCAGTTGGCGAGGGGGCGTGAGGTGCGACACCCGTAAGTCCTTCCGTGCGAAGCCCGGTGATGGCACGGCGGACCGGACTCGCAGGTCAGGAACCGCCAACCTCGCGTACGGCCTGACGTAACCAAGTGTTCAAACGCCCGGGTCAACCGCGTGCAAAGAGCACGCCCGACGGGTCCTGCCCCGCTGCCCGCGCGGCCTACCGGTCGGCGGCCGCCGCCACCTCCCGCGCCCACCGGTAGTCCGCCTTGCCGCTCGGCGAACGCTGGATGGCCTCGGCGATCACCAGCTGACGGGGGACCTTGTAACCGGCCAGATGGGTACGGCAGTGGGTCTGGATGTCCGTGAGGGAGGGCGGCTCCGCGCCCTCGCGCAGCTGCACCACCGCCGCCACATGGTTGCCCCAGGTGGTGTCCGGCACCCCGGCGACGAGCGCGTCGTACACGTCCGGGTGTGATTTGAGGGCCTGTTCGACCTCCTCCGGGTATACCTTCTCGCCCCCGGTGTTGATGCACTGCGAGCCCCGGCCGAGCACGTTCACGACGCCGTCCTCGTCGACCGTCGCCATGTCGCCGAGGAGCACCCACCTGCGGCCGTCCTTCTCGAAGAACGTCTCGGCGGTCTTCGCCGGGTCGTTGTAGTAGCCGAGCGGCACGTGTCCGCTCTGTGCGACCCGGCCGATCTCGCCCACCGCCACCGGCTCATGGGTGGCCGGATCGACCACCTGCGTACGGGAGTTGACGCGGACCCGGAAGCCGCTGCCGGCCCCGGAGTCATTGGTCGCGGTGCCGTTGAAACCGGACTCGGAGGACCCGAAGTTGTTGAGCAGCATGGCGTTCGGGACGAGTTCGCTGAACTGCCGGCGCACGGTCTCGGAGAGGATCGCACCGGAGGAGGAGACGCTGAACATGGCGGAGCAGTCGGTGCCCTTCATCGGTCCGTTGAGGGCGTCGATCAGCGGGCGCAGCATCGCGTCGCCGACCAGCGACATGCTGGTGACCTTCTCCTTCTCGACGGTCCGCAGCACCTCCTCGGGCACGAACTTGCGGTGGATCACGACCCGTTGCCCGAAGTTGAAGCCGATGAAGGTGGTGAGCGTGGACGTGCCGTGCATCAGTGGCGGGGTGGGGAAGAAGGTGATGCCCGCTCCGCCCGCCGCGACCCGTTCGGCCAGCTCCTCCGGGCGCTTCACCGGCTCACCGGTCGGCGCTCCGCCGCCCAGCCCGGCGAAGAACAGGTCCTCCTGACGCCACATCACACCCTTGGGCATCCCGGTGGTGCCGCCGGTGTAGATGATGAACTGGTCGTCCGCCGAGCGCGCGGGGAACTCCCGCCCGGGCGACCCCGACGCCTCGGCGTCCGTGAAGGCGAGTGCCTTCGGCTCCGCCGCCTGCCGGCCGACCCGCACCAGATGCCGCAGTTTCGGCGTCCTCGGCAGCGCCGCCGCCACCCGGTCGTCGAACTCCGCGTCGAAGACCAGCGCGACGAGATCCGCGTCCTGGTAGAGGTACACCAACTCCTCTTCGACGTACCGGTAGTTCACATTGACCGGTACGACCCGCGCCTTCAGGCAGCCGAGCACCGTCTGGAGGTACTCGACCCCGTTGTAGAGATGCAGGCCGAGATGCTCGCCCGGGCGGATGCCGCTGTCGATCAGATGGTGGCCGATGCGGTTGGCGGCGGCGTCCAACTCGGCGTAGGTCAGCCGGCGTTCCGCGCCCGTGCCGGGGTGGTCGAGGTAGACGAGCGCCTCGCGGCCCGCGGCCACGTCGACGACCGACTCGAACAGATCGGCAAGGTTGTACTCCACCGCTCCTCCTGACCCCGGCAACCGTGACGAAGAAAGGCACACCTGTCCGTTCGCCGGTCATCAGAGCAAAGGGCGCGGCAAGTGTGAAGGGTTCGCGCGAAGAAATCTGACTGTCTGTCAGAAAACCCTTGAAGTGCCTCCCCGGCTACTGCAACCTGTTCTCGTTCTGGTGGAGGGGAGACGATCCCTTTCGGAGGGGAGACGGTCCATGGGTGGGACGGAACACCTCACCGTGCGGCGCGAGGGCGCCACACTCGTGCTCACGCTCAACCGGCCCGAGGCGAAGAACGCGCTCTCGATCGCCATGCTCGTCGGCCTGTACGACGGCTGGATCGAGGCCGACGAGGACGACGGCGTCCGCTCGATCGTGCTCACCGGGGCCGGGGGCGCCTTCTGCGCCGGAATGGACCTCAAGGCACTCGCCGGACAGGGCATGGCGGGGGAGCACCTGCGCGACCGGCTGAAGGCCGACCCCGACCTGCACTGGAAGGCGATGCTCCGCCATCATCGCCCGCGCAAACCGGTGATCGCCGCCGTCGAGGGCCACTGCGTCGCGGGCGGCACCGAGATCCTCCAGGGCACCGACATCCGGGTCGCGGGCGAGTCCGCGACGTTCGGTCTCTTCGAGGTACGGCGGGGACTCTTTCCGATCGGCGGGTCCACGGTGCGGCTCCAGCGGCAGATTCCGCGCACGCACGCCCTGGAGATGCTGCTCACCGGGCGTCCGTACACCGCCAGGGAGGCGGCCGACATCGGGCTCGTCGGCCACGTCGTCCCGGACGGCACCGCGCTCGACAAGGCCCTGGAGATCGCCGCACAGATCAACGCGTGCGGGCCGTTGGCGGTCGAGGCGGTCAAGGCGTCGGTGTACGAGACGGCTGAGCTGACGGAGGCCGACGGGTTGGCTGCGGAGTTGAAGCGGGGGTGGCCGATCTTCGATACCGCCGACGCGAAGGAAGGTGCTCGTGCCTTCGCGGAGAAACGACCGGCCGTCTACAAGCGCGAGTGATGCCCGGGGTGCGTTGGACGCTGCGGGCCGTTCGTGGCTGGTCGCGCAGTTCCCCGCGCCCCTAAAGGAAGGGGCGCCACCCTCACCGACCTTAAGGAGGCCAGCCCCCTATGCCCGAAGTCCTCAAAGCCCCCCTCGTCGTCGAGTTTCCCTTCACCCGGTCCCTCGGGCCCGTGCAGAGTGCCTTTCTCACCGGCCTGCGGGAACGCGTCGTCCTCGGGGTGAAAACCGGTGACGGCCGCGTCCTCGTCCCGCCCGTCGAGTACGACCCCGTCACCGCCGAGGAGATCCGCGACCTCGTGCACGTGGCCACCACCGGCACGGTCACCACCTGGGCCTGGAACCACGGACCCCGCCGCGGGCAGCCCCTCGGTACGCCCTTCGCCTGGGTCCTGGTCCGGCTCGACGGCGCCGACACCGCCCTGCTGCACGCCCTCGACGTCCCCGGCCCCGATGCCGTCCACACCGGGATGCGGGTCCGGATCCGCTGGGCCGAAGAGCGCTCCGGCGCCATCACCGACATCGCCTGCTTCGAGCCGTACGACGGTGAGGACACCGTCGTCACCATCCATGCGGGCGAATTCGAGGAACCAGTCACCGGCATCGTCGCGCACGCCCGGCTCGACTACACCTATTCGCCCGGCCGCGCCCAGACCGCCTTCATCGAGGCCCTCGCCTCCCGGCGGACCTTCGGCGAGCGCTGCCCCTCCTGCCGGAAGGTGTACGTCCCGCCGAGGGGTGCCTGCCCCACATGTGGGGTGGCCACATCGGAACAGGTCGAGGTGGGTCCCGGCGGCACGGTCACCACCTTCTGCATCGTCAACATCAAGGCGAAGAACCTCGACATCGAGGTGCCGTACGTCTACGCCCACATCGCCCTCGACGGCGCCGGCCTCGCCCTGCACGGCCGGATCGGCGGGATCCCCTACGACCAGGTGCGGATGGGGCTCAGGGTCGAGCCGGTGTGGACCGAGGGGGCCCGCTTCCCCGACCACTACCGGCCCAACGGAGAACCCGACGCGGACTATGAGACGTACAAGGAGCTGCTGTGACGCGTGACATAGCACTGGTCGCCTTCGCGCAGACCGACCACCGCCGCACCAGCGACGACCTCTCCGAGGTCGAGATGCTCATGCCGGTGCTGCACGACGTGCTCGGACAGACCGGTCTGAAGACCGCCGACATCGGCTTCACCTGCTCCGGCTCCAGCGACTACCTGGCCGGCCGCGCCTTCTCCTTCACCCTCGCCCTCGACGGCGTGGGCGCCTGGCCGCCGATCTCCGAATCGCACGTCGAGATGGACGGCGCCTGGGCCCTGTACGAGGCCTGGACCAAGCTGCTCACCGGGGACGCGGACACCGCGCTCGTCTACTCGTACGGCAAGTCCTCACCCGGCTCCGTGCGCGACGTGCTGACCCGGCAGCTCGACCCCTACTACGTGGCCCCCCTCTGGCCCGACTCCGTCGCCCTCGCCGCCCTCCAGGCCCAGGCCCTCGTCGACGCGGGCGAGACCGACGAACCCGCGCTGGCCGCCGTCGGCGCCCGGAGCAGGGCGGACGCGGACGCCAACTCCCATGCCCAGCTGCGCGGTTCGGTGCCCCAGGGGGAGTACGTCGTACGGCCCCTGCGCACCGGCGACTGCCCTCCCGTCGGAGACGGGGCCGCGGCCGTGATCCTCGCGGCGGGGGAGCGGGCCCGGGAGCTGTGTGCCCGGCCCGCCTGGATCCGGGGCATCGACCACCGGATCGAGGCGCACGGCCTGGGCGTGCGTGACCTGACCGACTCGCCGTCCGCGCGGCTCGCCGCCGAACGGGCCGGTGCCTTCGAACGGCCCGTGGACACCGCCGAGTTGCACGCGCCGTTCAGCTCCCAGGAGGTCGTGCTGCGCAAGGCGCTGCGGCTCGGCGACGACGTACGCGTGAACCCGTCCGGCGGGGCCCTCGCAGCCAACCCGATCATGGCCGCCGGGCTGATCCGCATCGGCGAGGCCGCCGCCCGCATCCACCGCGGCGAGTCCGACCGTGCCCTCGCCCACGCCACCTCCGGGCCCTGTCTCCAGCAGAACCTGGTCGCCGTACTCGAAGGGGATCCGCGATGAGCAAGGAGCCCGTGGCCGTCGTAGGGATCGGCCAGACCAAGCACGTGGCGGCCCGGCGGGACGTGTCGATCGCCGGGCTGGTCCGCGAGGCCGCGCGACGGGCCCTCGACGACGCCGAGTTGGGCTGGGCCGACATCGACGCCGTCGTCATCGGCAAGGCGCCCGACTTCTTCGAGGGCGTGATGATGCCGGAGCTGTACCTGGCGGACGCGCTCGGGGCGGTGGGCAAACCCATGTTGCGGGTCCACACGGCGGGTTCGGTGGGCGGCTCGACCGCGCTCGTCGCGGCCAACCTCGTCGCCGCCCGGGTCCACTGCACCGTGCTGACCCTCGCCTTCGAAAAGCAGTCCGAGTCCAACGCCATGTGGGGGCTGTCCCTGCCGGTCCCCTTCCAGCAGCCGCTGCTGGCGGGCGCGGGAGGTTTCTTCGCGCCCCATGTGCGGGCGTACATGCGGCGCAGCGGCGCCCCGGACACCGTCGGCTCGCTGGTCGCCTACAAGGACCGGCGCAACGCGCTCAAGAACCCCTACGCCCACCTCCATGAGCACGACATCACCCTGGAGAAGGTCCAGGCGTCCCCCATGCTGTGGGACCCCATCCGCTACTCGGAGACCTGCCCCTCCTCCGACGGCGCCTGCGCCATGGTCCTCACCGACCGTGCCGGAGCCGCCCGTTCCACGAAGCCGCCGGCCTGGATGCTCGGCGGGGCCATGCGCAGCGAGCCCACCCTGTTCGCCGGCAAGGACGCGGTGTCGCCGCAGGCGGGGAAGGACTGCGCCGCCGACGTCTACCGGCAGGCGGGGATCGCCGACCCGCGCCGGGACATCGACGCGGTCGAGATGTACGTGCCGTTCTCCTGGTACGAGCCGATGTGGCTGGAGAACCTCGGCTTCGCCGAGGAGAGCGAGGGCTGGAAACTCACCGAATCGGGGGTCACCGAACTCGACGGTGACCTTCCCGTCAACATGTCGGGCGGTGTCCTCTCCACCAATCCGATCGGCGCCTCGGGGATGATCCGGTTCGCCGAAGCCGCCCTCCAGGTGCGCGGCCAGGCCGGAGAACACCAGGTGGACGGCGCCCGGAAGGTGCTCGGCCACGCCTACGGCGGCGGTTCCCAGTTCTTCTCCATGTGGCTCGTCGGCGCCGTGGCCCCCGACAGCTGAAAGGACCCGTTCACGTGGCCTGTTGAGTGCCGGAACCGAAAGCTAGGCTGGCCGCGGACGACGAATTCGGGAGGAGCACGGACGTGGCCGAGAGCACCATCCAGCAGCAGCCGGTACTGGGCTGGGAGAAGCCGGAGCTGGACCTCAGCGGGGCCGATTGGCAGTCCAGCAGCCGGGGCCTGGGGGATGTCCAGATCGCCTTTGTCGAGGGATTCATCGCGATGCGCAACAGCGGCCGCGAGGAGAGCCCTTCCCTGATCTTCACCCCCGCCGAATGGGGCGCCTTCGTGTCGGGGGCCCGGGAGGGCGAGTTCGACCTCACCTGAGCGCCTCCCCCCGGTTCTGCTGCTGCGGCAGAGAGGTGAACCGGGGGGTGTTCCGCAAGGATTTCCGGACACGTGACCAGCATCGCCCTTCCGGGGCCGCCGCCTGAGACAGGCTGGCCCCGGACGGGGAAGGTCGTATTCCGGAGGTGAGGAACGATGAGCACTGCGCCGGTCATCGCCGCGGCGGACGGTTCGGACGACAGCCTGCGCGCCCTGGACTGGGCTGTGGCGGCGGCCCGGCAGCGGGGCGCACCGCTGCGGGTGGTGCACGTCCGCCAGTTCGCCGCCTGGGGGCAGCCCGACGTGCTGGTCGCCGGGGGACCGGACGCGGCCGGTGACCCCGTGCTCGACGAGGTCCGCGACCGGCTGCGCGCAGGTGCCCCGGACCTCACCGTCGAGTACGTCGCCCTGGAGGGCGCCCCGGGCGCGCTGCTGCCCGAACTGGGCGCCGACGCCCAGCTATTGGTGCTCGGCTCCCGGGGGCGTGGCGGCTTCGCCAGCCTGCTGCTCGGTTCCAACGGCATGGCCGCCGCCCGCGACGCCGCGTGCCCGGTGGTCGTCGTACCCCGGCCGGGGCGGGAAGTGGACGAGGAACTGCCCGCCGAGCCCGGGCCCCGGGTCGTCGTCGGCCTGGACGTGGACAGCCCCGACGACGCCACCCTCGCCTTCGCCTTCGCCGAGGCCGCCTGGCGCGGCGCCCGGCTCCAGGTGATCGCCGCCTACCCGTGGCCGCTGCAGAGCTGGGTCGCGGCCGGGGAGATCGTCCCGCCGGCCGTCGACCAGGACGAGGTCGAACAGGAGACCCGCACCCTTGCCGAGGGCTTCCTCGCCCCGCACCTGAAGGACCGCCCCGGCCTGCGCGCCGACGTCCTCGCGCTGCCCGGCGACGCGGCCGGCCTGCTGGTGTCCGCCTCGAAGGACGCGGCCCTGGTCGTCGTCGGCCGCCACCGACGGCGGCTGCTCGCCCCGGCCCGCATGATCGGCTCGGTCACCCAGGCCGTGCTGCTGCACGCGGCCGCCCCGATCGCGGTGGTCCCGCCGTCGCCCCCGCGGGAGTGATGTCAAGTCCCTCCGCCCAGTTACCGTCAGTAGGGAGCGGATCACGGTCGTCGGGCGTACGCTGAGCTGCCTGCAAGCCACGGTGCGCGCCCGCTCCCCGCGCTCGCGTACCACCGTGGCGGGGGGTGGTCATGGGACAGCGGGTCCTGCGGAACCGACGGACGCTCTACGAGCGTGACGGCGAACTCGCCGCCGTCGACGAGGCGTTGGCCGAGCTCACCGGCCTGGGCGCGGACGGCACGGCACCGGGCGACCGGTCGCTCGGCGCGCTCCTCGCCTTCGCCGGCCGGGCCGGCATAGGCAAGACCACCCTGCTCGCCGAGGTCCGCCGCCGCGCCGCCGCCCAGGGCTGCACCGTGCTCTCCGCGCGTGGCGGCGAGCAGGAACAGCGCGTCGCCTTCCACGTCGCCCGCCAGCTCCTGCAACCCCGGCTCGCCGGCGCACCGGAGGCCGAACTCCGCGCCTCGCTCGGCAGTTGGTACGACATCGTCGGCCCCGCCCTCGGCCTGTGCGCCCCGACCGAGGGCGCCCCGCCCGACCAGCAGGGCCTGCGCGACGGCCTCGACTGGGTGCTCACCCACCTCGCCGTGCGCCAGGCCCCGATGGTCCTCGTCCTCGACGACGCGCACTGGGCCGACCCCGAATCCCTCGGCTGGCTCGCCGCGTTCGCACCGCGCGCCGAGCAACTCCCGCTGCTCGTCGTCGTCGCCTACCGGCCCGACGAACTCCCCGAGCACGCCGACGCGTTCCGCGGCCTGCCCGGACGCGCCGGCGGCCGTCCGCACGGCCTCGAACCGCTCAGCGCCGACGCCGTCGCCGGCCTGGTCCGCGAGAGCCTCGGCGACCACGCCGACGACGCCTTCTGCCACGAGTGCTGGGCCGTCACCGCGGGCAACCCCTTCGAGGCCGTCGAACTGACCGCCAAGGTCTCCGACCGGGGCCTCGATCCCACCGAGGCCGGCGCACCCCTGCTGCGCGACCTCGCCGCCGCCGTCAAGGGCAGCGGGCTGATCGCCCGGCTGGAACGCCTCGGCCCCTCCGCCACCCGGTTCGCCTGGGCCTGCGCCGTCCTCGGCACCGAGATCCATCCGGCGCTCGCCGCCGCCGTCGCCGGCCTCGGCCACGAGGAGGCCGCCGACGCCGCCGACGCCCTGCGCGGTGCCCGCGTCCTCACCGGCGTCGAGACCCTGGAGTTCGTCCACCCGCTGATCGCCACCGCCGTCTACCGGGCCATCCCGCCCGCCACCCGGGTCGCCCTGCACGGCCAGGCCGCCTGGTGCGTGACCGACGACGGCCAGGGCGCCACCGCCGCCGCCCGCCACCTCCTGGAGACCCACCCCGAAGGCGACACCTGGGTCGTCCGGCAACTGCGCGCCGCCGCCGGCGAGACCCTCCGGGCCGGCGCCCCGGACACGGCCCGCGCCTATCTCGCCCGTGCGCTGCGCGAACCCCCGCCCGCCAAGGAGCGCGCCGCCGTCCTCCACGAACTGGGCAGCGCCTCCCTGCTCACCGAACCCGCCACCACCGTCAACCACCTGCGCGCGGCCCTCCAGGAGCCCATCGCCGAGCCCGCTCTGCGCCACCACATCGTCTACCGCCTCTCCCAGGTCCTCGCCCACAGCGACCGCCTCGCCGAGGCCTCCGAGACCCTCGCCCGCGAGATCCGCGTGACCGGCGACGCCCGGATCCGGCTGCGCATGCTCTCCGAACAGTTCATGTGGGACGCCTTCCGTGCCGACGAACCCGACCACCCCTCCCGCTCCCGCCGTCTGACCCGGCTCGCCGACCGGCTCCAGGGCCGCGACCTCACCGAGCGGTACGTCATCGGGCTGCGCACCTGGGACGCGATCCAGCGCGGGGAACCCGCGGACGTCGCCCTCCACCACGCGGAGCGCGCCCTGGCCGGCGGCCTCGGCTGGGCGGAGGCCGACCGCGGGTTCGAGGTCCCCGTCCTCGTCGCCCTCGCCTTCATGTACGCCGACCGGCCCGACCGCACGGAGGAGCTCTTCGCCGCCGGGATCGCCGACTTCGAACGCCAGGGCTGGCGCGGCGCCCACCTCTCCTTCGCCTACACCCTCCTCGGCTACGTCCGTTACCGGCGCGGCCGGCTCGCCGATGCGGAGGACCTCGTACGCTCCGGCCTGCGCCTCGCGGAACGCGTCGGCCCCGGAACCCCGGCACACTGGTACGCCCTCGGCATCCTCATCCAGACCCTCATCGCCCGCGGCCGCACCGACGAGGCCACCCGCCTCGCCGAGGACCACGCCTTCCGGGAGCCCTTCCCGGCGGCCGTGGTCTTCCCCGACGCCCAGACGGTCCACGGCGAACTCCTCCTCGCCCGCGGCCTCACCAAGGACGCCGCGGCCGAGCTCTCCGCGGCCGGCCGCCGCCTCGAACCACGCGGCATCCGCAACCCCTCGTGGTGCCCCTGGCAGCTCCACCTGGCCCGCGCCGAAGCCCACGGCGCCCCGGAACGTGCCCTCGCCACCGCCCTGGAAGCGCTGACCCGAGCCCGCCAGTTCGGCGCCCCGTCCGCGATCGGCCAAGCCCTGCGGACCGCGGCGGACGTGTCGTCGGGCGAGGCCCGCCTGACCTATCTGCGGCAGGCGGTGACCCACCTGGAACGTTCTCCCGCCGCCTACGAGCTGGCCTGCGCGCTGGTGTCCCTGGGCACGGAACTCCGCGATGCCGAACTCCTTCGCAGGGGCCTCGAAACAGCTGTCGAGTGCAGCGCGGACGCCTTGGCGAACACAGCGCGGGCCGAGCTGGCAGCGATGGAAAGGGCACGCTTGTAGCGATCGCCAGGGGCGAGACTCCCCGGGGCGCAAAGGTCGGCCGACCCGCACCCCGCACTGATCCGCGCCCCACAACCCGGGCCCCGTACCATGGAGCGCATGTCGTTCCTCCGTCGCCGCAGCGCCACTCCCGCCGGCCCCGACTTCGACGTACTGGCCATGGACCCGGGTGACTGGCCCGGCAACCTCGGTGCCGGGCTGCTGCCCGCCCCCGACGGCTCCTGCCAGGGCGTCTTCCTGCGCTACGACCTCTTCGGCGGCCGTGGCCCCGCGATGATCATCGGCAACCTCCCCGAGGGCTCCCCGGCCCGCGAGGTGGAGGAGGACGAGATCCCCTTCGAGGTCGGCCAGCTCCTCCTCGCACTGGAGAACGACGAGGACGTCACCGTCGTCGGCACCGAGGACATGCCGGTCCTGCAGGGTGACAACCTGCTGATCGTGCGCCGTCTCAAGCTCTCCGAGAGCCGGATCTCCTGTGTCCAGTTCGACCGCAGCGACGGCGTCCTCGTGACCATCGCCGCCTGGGACCGCCCGATCACCGACGACCTGTACGCCCTGCTGAAGCCGCTCCCGGCGGAGCTTTTCCAGCAGGGCTGAGGCGGACCGGCTTCCGTCGGCTACTTCCCGTGGCCGTGGTGCCGTCCGGTCTTGGCGGCCGGCACCACGTCCACGTCGGCCGCGCGGACGAACTCGACCCGGTGGCCGTACTGGATCTCGTAGTACAGGTCCTTGCCCACCACGACCTTGTGCGAGTCGGTGCTGAAGGTGACGGCGTAGTAGTACTCGCCCGGCACCTCCTCACCGGCCACGTACTTCTGACCCGCAGGGATCGTGTACGGCAGCGGGGAGATCGACTGGGCGGGTACCCCGGAGGGGTACGCGGACGCCTCCGGATAGGCACGGCCGTACACCGGGATGCTGGTCCGGCCCGCCTTCGGCGTGATCACCAGTCCGGTCGCGCCCACCGCCGTCGGTGCGCTCGCCGGGTTCTTGAACCACGCCTTCTGCCCGAGGTACCAGATCGCAGTCCAGTCGCCCCAGGTGTCCGCCACCGTGTACTGCTGCCCGGTGGCGGCCCGTGAGGAGAGGTCGTTGACGTCGGTCGTCGGTGTCGTGCCGAGGCCGATGTCCTTGATCAGGGCCGAGCTCTCGTCGTGGTCGGAGTACAGCCGTACCGCGCTGGAACCGTGCGCGGCGCAGGGCTGGCCCTTGGTGACGCAGCCGGTGTACGTCGGCTGGTTCGTGGCGTAGTCCGGCAGGATCGTGACCACACCGCCGGTCACCACACGGTGCTTCTTGCCCGCCTTCTGCTTGAAGGGATGGTCAAGTAGCTCGAAGTAGTGCCGCCAGTCCCAGAAGGGGCCGGGGTCGGTGTGCATCCCGGGGATCGTGGACGTGGTCGGGCCGGGCACCGTGTCGTGGCCGAGGATGTGCTGCCGGTCCAGCGGGACGCCGTACTGCTCGGAGAGGTACTTCACCAGCCGGGCCGAGGAGCGGTACATCGCCTCCGTGTACCAGGCGTCCGGCGAGGCGAGGAAGCCCTCGTGCTCGATGCCGATCGACTTGGCGTTGATGTACCAGTTGCCCGCGTGCCAGGCCACGTCCTTCGCCTTGACGTGCTGGGCGATCAGACCGTCGGTGGAGCGGATGGTGTAGTTCCAGGACACATAGGTCGGGTCCTGCACCAGCTTGATGGTGGTGTCCCAGGAACCCTCGGTGTCATGGATGACGATGTACTTGATGCTCTGCGAGGCCGGCCGGTCGGCGAGGTCGTGGTTGCCGTAGTCGTTGTTCCCGAACTGCGCGTAGGGCGCCGGGATCCACTCGCACGACACCGTTGTCGGGCACTCCGTCTCGCCGTCCGCCGCCGTCGTGCGCAGCCCGGTCAGCTTGAGCTGTGCGGTGTCGGGCGCCAGGTCCGGCTGGGCGGCGAGGGCGACGAGCTGTCCCGCGTCGGTGGTGCGCTCCTCGCCCGTGTGGAGGACGTCGAACACGTCGTTGGCGTAGGCCGCCGCGGTCGCCGTGTCGTCGGCGCCGGAGAAGCGGGCGATCGCGCCGTACCAGTCCGCCGGATCCGCGCTGAGCGGCTGCTGCAGGTCCTGCTGGGCGGCGGCGAGCAGGGCGGCGCCGCCGGCCACGTTGGCCGCCGCGTCGGTGCGCAGGTCGGCGGCCGGGATCCCGGTCAGCGTGGCCGCTTTCGTCAGGGTCTTGAGGCGGGCCGGGAGCGCGGAGTTCTGCGGGACCTGCGCACTGGGGTGCAGGGCGGGGCGGGCGCTGTCGCCGCGGGCGTCCTCGGTGCCGTCGGCGAAGTGCTCGGTGGCCGTCGCCAGCGCGGTGTGCGCGTCGGTGAGGTGCATCGGGCCGTAGCCGCCGGTCACGCTGGGCGCGCCGGCGTGCGTGTCCCAGCGGGACTGGAGATAGGAGACGGCGAGCAGCACGCTCTGCGGCACGTGGTACTCGGCGGCGGCGGACGCGAACGCCCGCTGGAGCAGTCCGGCGGACGACTCGCCGGTGTTCGGTGGGGGTGCCGCGCCCAGCAACGGCAGCAGCAGGGCCGCGGCGGCGACGGCTCCGGCCGTCCTGCGCGTGCGTCTGCCGCTGTTCGGGGATGTGGGCTCGGTGACGGATCCTCGCAATGCTGCCTCCTGGGGCGATGGGGCGCGACGGGGCGTGCGGGGCTGAGCGTGGCTCAGTGGTACCGGCTTGCCGACGATCCGTCAATCATGCCCAGAGAGGCAGGAATTCCCATGTCATACGATGATCGTGGGAGTTTCGCGGTGGTGGCCCGCAGGCCTGCAGGGCGTCAGTGGCTTACACCAGTGGGCGTCCCCGCCCCGTTCGGAGACACCCCCGCACATGCGAGGATCCGCGGCGCGCAGTTGCCCTGAGCGCACCGCGGATCCTCGTCCCCGTCAGCGAGTGCCGACCGCCGCGCGTACGGCCCGGCGGGCCAGCTGGCAGTCGTCGTGCAGCCGCCGGAGCAGCAGCCGCTGTTCCTCGCCGGTCGGCGCGGCACCCGGGTGGGCCGTACCCGGTGCCGCCGGGGTCGCGTCGTGCATCGAACGCTGCACGGCGGTCTCGTAGGTCCGGATCTCCCGGGTGAGGACCAGCATCAGGTTCACCAGGAAGGCGTCACGGGACGCGGGTCCCGCCGACTGGGCGATCTGGCTGATCTGACGGCGCGCCACCGGGGCGTCGCCGAGGACCGACCAGAGCGTGGCCAGGTCGTACCCCGGCAGATACCAGCCCGCGTGCTCCCAGTCCACCAGCACTGGACCGGCCGGGGACAGCAGGATGTTCGAGAGCAGGGCGTCGCCGTGACAGAACTGGCCCATTCCCTGGCGGCCCGCCGCGACCGCGATGCCGTGCAGCAGCTTCTGCAGGTCACCCATGTCCCGGTCGGTGAGCAGACCCAGCTCGTGGTACCGGGCGATACGGGCCGGGTAGTCCACCGGGGCGTCGAAGGTGCCCGCCGGGGGCCGCCACGCGTTCAGCCGGCAGATCGCGCCCAGCGCGGCCCGGATGTCCGCCCGGGGCGGAGCCTCCGCCGGGTGGCGGTGGACCGCCGCCACCCGGCCGGGCATCCGCTCGATCACCAGCGTGCAGTTGTCCGGGTCCGCCGCGATCAGCCTCGGCACCCGGATCGGCGGCCGGTGCCGGACGAACGAACGGTATGCGGCTATTTCGTGGCGGCTCCGCTCCGCCCAGGCGGGGGAGTGGTCCAGTAGACACTTCGCCACGGCCGTGCTGCGCCCCGTCGTCCCGACGAGGATCACGAACCGCCCGGAGCGGCGCAGCACCTGCACCGGAGCGAACTCCGGGCAGATCCGGTGCACCGACGCGATCGCGGTGCGCAGCTGCGCACCCTGGGGGCCGGACAGGTCGAGTCTGCCGCTGAGGGGCTGGGTGCCGAGCGCCGTGGCGCGCCGTTGCCGGCCCACGACCGGTACTGCGGCCCCTGGACGCGCGGGGTCGAGATAGGGTCCGCCGCCCGCCGGGCGGGGGCGTAGCGACCGGGGCGGAGCGGACACGGAGGACGATGCTGCGTACATGGGCGATACAGATCCCTTCGTGTACCTGCGGTGCCTGCCTGAGAAGTCCTGTGAGGGGTTCTCGTGCCCAACCCGTCCCGGTCGCCCGGGCACACCCTGGGGAGTGTGCCCGTCGAGTGGCGGCCGGGTCGGGGTGGCGCGTTCCTACCTGACACCCGTCGCCCAGTGGCACACCATCTGGCGCACCCTGGCGAACCGTGGCGAATAGTCGCCCGGCAACCGGCACGGGGCTACTGTCAACTCAGCCGAGAACCTGGGGGCTTGACGTGACCGGAGAACCCAACACCCGCCTCTCGGACCTGTTCGGCCTGGCCGGCTGGTCCAAGGGCGAACTCGCGAGGCTGGTCAACCGGCAGGCGGCGGCCATGGGCCACCCCCAGCTGGCGACCGACACCTCCCGGGTGCGGCGGTGGATCGACACGGGAGAGATCCCGCGCGATCCGGTGCCGCGGGTGCTGGCGGCTCTGTTCACCGAGCGTCTCGGCCGTGTCGTGACCATCGAGGACCTCGGTCTGGTACGGCACGGGCGTACGGGAAAACGGCCGGACGACGGGAACGTGGAACATCCCGACGGCATGCCGTGGGCGCCCGAACGAACCGCCGCGGTCCTCACCGAATTCACGGGAATGGACCTCATGCTCAACCGACGCGGCTTGGTGGGCGCGGGTGCCGCGCTCACCGCGGGATCCGTACTCAGCAGCGCCATGTACGAGTGGCTGCACACCGACCCCACACTCAAGGCCGACGCCCCCGTCCTCGACGACCCTCTGCACGCCGACCCCGCTGGGTTCGACCGCTACGAGGCCGCCCCCATCGGGTCCGAGGAGATCGAGGAACTGGAGCGCTCCGTCGAGGTGTTCCGCGCCTGGGACGCGGCCCGCGGCGGCGGTCTCCAGCGCAAGGCCGTGGTGGGACAGCTCAACGAGGTGGGCGGCATGCTCGCCTACCGCCACCCCGAGCATCTCCAGCGGCGCCTGTGGGGCGTCGCCGCCAACCTCGCCGTCCTCGCGGGCTGGATGTCGCACGACGTCGGCCTGGAGCCCACGGCCCAGAAGTACTTCGTCATCGCCGCCCACGCGGCCCGTGAGGGCGGCGACCGGCCGCGTGCCGGGGAGGCGCTCTCCAGAGCGGCTCGCCAGATGGTGCACCTCGGCCGGCCCGACGACGCACTCGACCTGATGAAGCTCGCCAAGTCCGGCTCGGGCGACGAGGTGCTGCCGCGCACCCGGGCGATGCTCTACACCATCGAGGCCTGGGCACAGGCGTCGATGGGCAAGGGCCAGGCGATGCGCCGCACCCTCGGCCAGGCGGAGGACCTCTTCGTCTCCGACCGGGGCGACGTGCCGCCGCCGAGCTGGATGCAGATGTTCAGGGAAGAGGACCTGTACGGCATGCAGGCCCTCGCCTACCGCACGCTGGCCGAGCACGACCCGGCCGCGGCCGCGCACGCCCAGCACTACGCGGAGAAGGCCCTGGCCCTGCGGATCGACGGCCGGCAGCGGTCGAAGATCTTCGACTTCCTCTCCATGGCCTCCGCCTGCTTCATCGCGGACGACCCCGAGCAGGCGGACCGGTACGCCCGGCTGGCCCTGATGTCGATGGGATCCAACTCCTCCCACCGCACCTGGGACCGGCTGCGCCAGATGTACCGGCTCACCGCCGAGTACGCCGGCTACCCGAAGATCCAGGAACTGCGGGAGGAGATCAAGCTGGCCCTGCCCAAGGCCAGGAGCAAGGGGAACAGCAACAGCGCCCAGGCATAGGGAGCCTGTGCGCTCGACACGAGCCGGCTGATCTCTTCCTGCACGAGCCGGCTGGTCTCCTACTCACCCACCTCGGCTACTCACTCACCTTGGCGACGAGTACGCAGGCCTCGTCCTCGCGCTCGCTCTCGCCGAACTCCTCGACGACGGCCCTGACACAGTCCTGGGCGGTGCGTGCCGCCCCGAACCGGGGGGCCAGGCCGAGGAGCGCGTCCAGAGAGTCCGTTCCGCTGTGCCCGGGCACCACTCCGTCGGTGTGCAGCAGGAGCAGATCGCCCGGTTCCAGGGTCACTTCGGCCTGCCCGTAACCGGCTCCCGAGGTGACACCGAGCAGCACGCCGTCCGGCGCGCTGAGCGCACGCCCCGTCCCGCCGCGGAACAGCAGCGGGGCGGGGTGTCCTGCCTGCGCCCAGGTCAGGGTGCGGGTGCCGGGCCGGTAGCGGCAGCAGACGGCGCTGCCCAGCGCGGGTTGCACGGTGGCGTCGAGTAACTGGTTGAGCAGGGACATGAGCTGCCCCGGCTGGGTGCCGGCCATGGCCATCCCGCGTACGGCGCCCAGCAGCATCGTCATGCCGGAGGCGACTAAGACGCCGTGCCCGGTGAGGTCGCCGACGCTCAGCAGGGTGTCGCCGTCGGACAGCTCCAGCGCGTCGTACCAGTCGCCGCCCAGCAGGGTACTGGCCCCGGACGGCAGGTGGTGGGCGGCGACTTCGAGCGTGCCCGGCCCCCGGTGCGGGAGCCGCAGCGCGCCGCGCCCCGACGGCAGCACGGCCTCCTGGAGTTCGACGGCGAGCCGTTGTTCGGTCTCGGCCTGCCGCCGGTGGTGCTGCATCGTGTCCCGGGTCTCGCGCACCGTCCGCTGGCTGCGCCGCAGTTCGCTGACGTCCCGCAGCACGGCCCACATCGAGGCGGTGCTGCCGCTGCCGTCGAGCACCGGCTCGCCCATCATGTGGACGGTCCGGACGTTCCCGTCGGGTCGCAGGACGCGGAACTCGCCGTCGATGGGCCGGGCGTCGACCAGGCAGTCGGTGACCATCGAGGTCAGCCGGGACCGGTCCTCGTCCAGCACCAGAGAGGGCAGTTCGTCGAGGGTGAGTGCGGGCGCGGCCGGGTCGAGGCCGAGGATCCGGTAGAGCTCGCCGGACCAACTGGCCTCGTCCGTCAGGAGGTTCCACTCCGCGCTGCCGACCCGGCTGAGCAGTGAGCCCGGGGCGGGCGAGGAGTGGCGGGCGGGCGCCGCCGTCACCCCGGCCGGCAGAGGTGCCGGGCCGTCCCGCAGCTGGGCCAGGTGCTCGTCCAGGTCGTTGAGCTGATGGAGCGCCAGGTCGTACAGGGCGCGCTGCCAGCGCTCCTCGGGGTGCGAACCGGTGTTCTGGGTGTCCCGCCGTACCGCGTCCACGTCGCCCTTGAGTCGCCGTGTCTGCGATATCAACGCCTCGACCGAGCCGCGCCCGGGCGGCTGGGCGGCGGGGCGGTCCGCGGAGACATGGGACGGCATGACGCACTCCGATGCGGGGACTGTACGGCCAAGGCGGGCGGTGGGACCGGTTACGACTGTTGCACAGCCTGCGACGCCCTGTAAGGGATTTGGCAACACACGATACGGTGGTGCTTCTGGCATATGTCAGAGTCTTCATGGGCTGGTCGACCCCCATGAAAGGCGTACGCGACCGGGTGGTGCAAGTCGTAGTCGGCCTACGTGACTTGGCGGACTTCGAGGGTTCTCCGTGTCGCGCTCGGGCGATTGTTCGACGCCTCTGTGTTCACAGTGTCGCGGTCTCGGCCAACCGCGGCAACTCTGTCCGGATTTCGCGTCATGCGAGGCGCCCTCCCGGAGTCCTACAGGCATGGACATCACTTTCGAGCAACCCGCCCGCGCTCGGCTGATCACCGCCGAGGACGAGGAGGTCCCGGTGCCCGCCACGCTCCGGTACACCTCCGGTGATCCACTGGCCGTCTTCGTCGACTTCCCGGCCGAGGTCACCCTCGGCGGTGAGGAGGTCACGTGGACCTTTGCCCGCTCGCTCCTCGACCAGGGGCTCACGGCCCCGGCCGGGCGCGGGGACGTCCACATCTGGCCCTGCGGCCCGGGCCGGACGGCCGTGGAGTTCCACTCGCCGCACGGCCTCGCCCTGCTCCAGTTCGACACCCAGGCGCTGTTCCGGTTCCTGCAGCGCACCCACGAGGTGGTGGCCCCGGGGCACGAGGACCTCGAAGCGGTCGTGGAGCGGGGCCTGAGCACGCTGTTCGGAGGCGTGTGAGGCGCCTGAGGCGCTACCGACCCGTACTTTGACTTTTGTTCACTCCCGCCTCACCGATCCGGTCCGTACCCTGCCGACCGCCTCGTGCAGCCTTGCGCGCGGTGCGCCGCCCGGGCGCACCGGTGACGAGGACGGGGCGAATGACACCGATCAGCCGACGAGGCTTCGTGGGACTGGGCGCTTCCGTGGCGGCGGGCATGGCGGTCGGCGCCGCCGGCCCACGGACCGCGGCCGCGGCCCAGAGCACGGCGACCGGCACGATCTCGGACGTCGAGCACGTGGTGATCCTCATGCAGGAGAACCGCAGCTTCGACCACTACTTCGGACGCCTCAAGGGCGTCCGCGGCTTCGCGGACCGCAGCGGCATCACCCTGAGCGGCGGCCATCCGGTCTTCGACCAGCCGAACGGCTCCGGCCGCCAGTACCCGTGGAAGCTCAGCGCCACCCCCGACGCGGGCGGCAAGGACGGCGAGACGCTCGCCCAGTGCAACGGCGACCTCCCGCACTCCTGGTCCTCCCAGCACTCCGCGTGGAACAAGGGCCGCCTCGACAACTGGGTCGCGGGCGTCGGCAGCGTCCGCTCCCTCGGCTACCTGGACCGCTCCGACATCCCCTTCCACTACGCGCTCGCCGACAACTACACGATCTGCGATGCCTACTTCTGCTCCACCCTCAGCGCCACCGGCCCCAACCGCACCTACCTGTGGAGCGGCAAGGTCGACTCCGCCAGCTACGACGGCGGTGACGAGTCCGGCCTGACCTGGCAGAACTACGCCGAGGCCCTGCAGAACGCCGGAGTGACCTGGAAGGTCTACCAGAACGCCCAGGACAACTACGGGGACAACGGCTGCGCCTACTTCAAGAACTTCGCGAACGCCAAGGCGGGCAACCCCCTCCACGACCGGGGCATGTCCTCCGTCCCGGCGGTGACCGGCTCCACCCCCGACGACATCGCCGCCGCCATCAAAGCCGACGTGCTCGCGGGCACCCTCCCGCAGGTCTCCTGGGTGGTCGCCAACCAGGCCTTCTCCGAGCACCCCTACGCCCCGCCCGGCGACGGCGCCCACTTCGTCAACCTGGTCTACCAGGCCCTCGCCGCCGACGCGGACGTCTTCGACTCGACCGTCCTGTTCCTCAACTACGACGAGAACGACGGCTACTTCGACCACGTACCGCCCCCGGCCCCGCCCGCCGGCACGGCCGGTGAGTTCCTGAACGGCGTGCCGTACGGCTTCGGGTTCCGGGTCCCGATGATCGTCATCTCGCCCTGGACACGGGGCGGTTGGGTCTCCTCAGAGGTCTTCGAGCACACCTCGGTACTGCGCTTCCTCGAGACCTGGACCGCCGCCCTCGGCAAGCCCGCGAACTGCCCCAACATCAGCGCCTGGCGACGCGGTGTGAGCGGCGACCTGACCGGCGTCTTCGACTTCGCCAACCCGGTCCACGGGGCCGTCTCCCTGCCCGCGACCGGCGTCATCGGCTACTCCACCTGCGGCCCGCTGCCCAACCCGGTGCCCACCACCAACGCCCTGCCCGCCCAGGAGTCCGGCACCCGCCCGGCCCGCGCGCTGCCCTACCAGCCGGGCGGCTACCTGGACCACCTGGAGTTCGGGACGGCCGGCACGATCCGCGCCTGGTTCACCATGGCCAACCAGGGCACCCCGGCGACCCGGGCGGCCCACTTCTCCATCCACCCGAACGCCTACCGGGACACCACGCCCTGGCAGTACACGGTCGCCGCCGGGGGCACCGCCTCCGACTACTTCGACATCGGCACCGGAAACGGCGCCGGCAAGTACGACCTGACCATGACCGGCCCCAACCGCTTCCTGCGCCGCTTCCAGGGCGACGCCACCCAGGCCGGCAAGTCCGCCGAGGTGAGCACCCGCTACGCCGTGGAGCCCGGCTCCGGCAAGCTCGCCATCTGGTTCAAGATGGCCAACTCGGGCTCGTCGTCGGTGAAGTTCACCATCACCTCGAACAACTACCGCACCGACGGCCCCTGGACGTACCAGGTCGCCGCCGGATCCTCCACCGAGGACTACTTCAACGCCGTCGCGTACCAGGGCGGCTGGTACGACTTCACCATCACGGTGGACTCCGACGCGACCTGGTCGCGCCGGTTCACCGGCCATCTGGAGACGGGCGCCGCGAGCGTCAGCGGCTGAGGTCCGCGTACAGGTCCGGGCGCGGGGCGAGCCCGACGGTCGTACGGCCGCCGCTCTCCAGCGCCCGGACCCCGGCCTCCGCGACCACGGAGGAGGCGTAGCCGTCCCAGGCGCTCGGTCCGGTGACCCGGCCCTGCCGGGTGGCGTCCACCCAGGTCTGCACCTCGCGGTCGTAGGCGTCGGCGAACCGCACCAGGTAGTCCTGGGCCACCTCCTCGCGGGCGCCGCCGGCCGAGGTGACCAGCATGGTGTGGTCCTCGCCGATCCGGGCGCTGCCCTGCTCGCAGACGGCCTCGCAGCGCACCTGGTAGCCGAAGCCGCAGTTGACGAAGACCTCGACGTCGACGAGGGCGCCCCCGTCGGTCTCGAAGAGGACCAGCTGCGGGTCGAGCAGTTCCTCGGGGGCGTCCGAGGAGGGCCGCGGCCGCAGCACGGTCACCGCGGTCAGCTCCTGGCCGAGCAGCCAGCGGGCCGCGTCGATCTCGTGCGACACCGAGCTGTCGATCAGCATGGCGCTGGTGAAGCCGGGGGGCGAGGACACGTTGCGGTGGATGCAGTGCAGCATCAGCGGGCGGCCCAGACGGCCCCCGTCCAACAGGGATTTCAGGCGCCGGTACTCGGTGTCGTAGCGGCGCATGAACCCGATCTGCGCCAGCCTGCGCCCGAGCCCGGCCTCGGCCTCCACGACCCGCAGCGCACCGGTGGAGTCCGGCACCATGGGCTTCTCGCACAGCACCGGGAGCCCGCGCCCGAAGGCCGCGAGCAGCGGCTCCTCGTGCGCCGGGCCGGGGGAGGCGATCAGCACCGCGTCGACACCCGGCGCGTCCAGGGCGGCCAGCGGATCCGCGTGCACGGTGACGTCGTCCAGCCCGGCCACCGCCTCCTTGGCACGGTCGAGGTCGGGGTCGGCGACCGCCGCCACCCTCGCGCCGCTCACCACCTGGTCGAGTCGGCGTATGTGGTCGGCTCCCATGTGTCCGGCACCCAGAACCGCGACGCCCAGCAACTCAGCCACGCCCACACACTCCCTCTCGGCCGACGATCACGGTCCAGAGCCTACGTCGGCCGGGGGAGGGGCTCGTCAGTAGCGCAGCACGCCGGCGATGCCGTTCTCGTCGCCCAGGGTGCCGTCCGGGACGAAGCGGACGTCGGCGCCGGTCTCCAGGCACTGCTCGACGATCTCGTCCACGATGTCGTCGCGCGCGTCGAGGTCACCACTCGCGGCCGGGACCAGGTGGTCGCCGTCGTCGCGGACCGTGGTGCGGTAGTTCTCCTCGACGGCGAGCAGCCGCACGCGGCCCTCGCGGGCGTTCTGCCAGACCTCGTCGACACCGGCCGCGAACGTCTTGTGACCGCGCGCGGATTCGAGCTCCCGGGACACCGACGCGGTGCTCCGACGGGACTCCGCCTTCAGGAGCGGGGTGATCGCCTGCCACACGGTCTCCGGTCCGGCGTGCGAGAGACCGCCGTGCCGCACGGGGATGCTGTGCCTGGCGACGTTGCCGAGCTCCTCCCACAGGGAGAGGGCGGCCTGTTCGCCGGTGACGTAGAGCGGCCTCGGCTCTTCGCGCAGCAGCGAGGCCATCGCGGTGTTGGCGTCGCGCAGGAAGTGCTTGGTGCCCTCGTCGCGGAAGGTGCTGGGCGTGTCGCCTATCTGTTCCTGGCGCTCGGCGTCGAAGTTCACCGGTGGGCGGGTCATCGGGAAACCGCCGGACCGGCTCTCGGTGACCCGGTCGATCCCGCCGTTCCACAGCGTGATGCGGTCGGCCGAGATCGACAGCACCCAGAACGGCCGCTCGGCGGCGTGCGCCGAGACCAGGTTGCGTGTCAGGAAGGTGTCCGAGAGCACCACGCGCTCGGGCACGCTGCGGGCCAGCGACCACACCTGGTGCTCACCCGGCGCGGCGAAGATCACCAGACCGTCCTCGGTGTAGGTCAGGTCGACCTCGGCGAGAGCCTGTTCGAGCTGCCTGACGACGTCGGAGCGGCGGTCCCGGGTGACCGCGGGATCGGACTCCAGCTGCTTCTTCGCCTCGGCCACGACATTGCGCAGCCGGACGGAATCCTGGGCGTTGTCGGGCTCACGACGGTGTGTCGGCGTCAGCACGGAGACGGCGGGATAGGGGCGCGGGCGGCGCAGCTCGGCAAGGGTCGAAGGACTGAGTGCGTGCTCCATATCAGCACCATAGGACCGATTCGCCATTGCGGCATTTGGGGTAATTCCGCAGGGGTGTCAGGACCTGGGTGCGCTGTAACCGTCTTGAGGCCCGCGGGCCGGTGACGGGGGGCGGGACGGCCGGTTACCGTACCCGGCAGTAACCGGATCACGCCCCAGGAGGCCCCCATGCCGCAGTTCGAAGTCGACGGAGCGGCACTGACGTACGACGACGAGGGCCCCCGTGACGGCGGTGCCGCGCCCCTGGTGTTCATCCACGGCTGGACCGCGAACCGGCACCGCTGGGACCATCAGATGGCGCACTTCGCCGGGCGTCGCCGGGTGATCCGGCTCGACCTGCGCGGCCACGGCGAGAGCACCGGGGCCGGGGTGAAGACCGTCGCCGAGCTGGCCCAGGACGTGGTCGCCCTCCTCGACCACCTTGAGGTGGACCGCTTCGTACCCGTCGGCCACTCCATGGGCGGCATGATCTCCCAGACCCTCGCGCTGGCCCACCCCGAGCGGGTCGAGCGCATGGTCCTGGTCGACTCCATCGGCCGGATGACGTACAGCCGCGGACGCGGACTGCTGATGGCGGCCTCGACCCTGGTGCCGTTCAAGCTGTTCGTCGCCGCCAACATCCAGCGCGCCTTCGCCCCCGGCTACCCGCGCGAGCAGATCCGGGAGTACGTCCGCGCGTCCGCGGACACCCCGCGTGAGGTCGTCATGACGCTGTACGGCGCGATGCGGGCCTTCGACGTCCTGGACCGGGTCGGCGAGATCACCGCGCCCACCCTGATCGTGCACGGCTACCACGACATCCAGCTGCCGGTGCGGCAGATGCTGCGGATGGCCAAGGCCTACCCGGACGCGGAGGTCCGGATCATCGACGCGGGCCACGAGCTCCCGGTGGAGCGGCCGGCCGAGCTGACGGTGACGCTGGACCGGTTCCTGACACCGGCCGCGTAGCGCGAGCCCCCGACAGCACCAGGTGACCGGCGCCCGGCGAAAGCCGCGGCGCCGACCCGTTTGGGGAACTTTTTGCGCTTGGCCGGTTCCGGGCGGACGGGGCCAGAAGTGGGGCGGGTTCGCGGCCCTCGCGTGGGCAAAACACGTCCGAAATCGGGGGTGGGGTACTCCGTTCGTGTTACGGCCAGGTTGACCGACCGGGATCCCGGGCGCACGCTCGTTATATAGGTGCTGAATACAAGTGGTTCGCTCGGGCAATTGCCTGCGCCGCGGAACCGCAGGTGGCGCGCATGGCCCGGCTGACCGGCAGCAGGAGGTAGCGCATGTGTGGCATCACCGGCTGGGTCTCCTTCGACCGTGACCTCACCACCGAGACGCGCGCATTGGATGCAATGACGGAGACCATGGCCTGCCGCGGTCCCGACGACCGGGGCACCTGGAGCGAGGGGCCCGCCGCCCTGGGGCACCGCCGGCTCGCGATCATCGACCTGCCCGGCGGCCGTCAGCCGATGACCGTCCGCACCCCGGACGGCACCGTCGCGATGGTCTACTCCGGGGAGGCCTACAACTTCACCGAGCTGCGCCGCGAACTCGCCGCCCGGGGCCACGAGTTCGCCACCGACTCGGACACCGAGGTCGTGCTCCGCGGCTATGTGGAGTGGGGCGACACCGTCGCCGAGCGGCTCAACGGCATGTACGCCTTCGCCGTCTGGGACGGCCGGCACGACAAGCTCGTGATGATCCGCGACCGCATGGGCATCAAGCCCTTCTACCTGTACCCGACCCCGGACGGCGTCCTGTTCGGGTCCGAGCCCAAGGCGATCCTGGCCAACCCGCTGGTCCGCCCCCGGGTCGGCCTGGACGGGCTGCGCGAGCTCTTCACCATGGTCAAGACCCCTGGGCACGCCGTCTGGGAGGGCATGCGCGAGGTGGAGCCCGGCACCGTCGTCACCGTCGACCGCGACGGCCTGCGCACCCGGGCCTACTGGCGCCTGGAGACCCGCCCGCACCCCGACGACCGCGACACCACCGTCGCCACCGTCCGCGAACTCCTCGACGACATCGTGCGCCGCCAACTGGTCGCCGACGTGCCCCGCTGCACCCTGCTCTCCGGCGGTCTCGACTCCTCCGCCATGACCGCCCTCGCCGCCCGGCAGCTCGCCGTGCACGGCGAGAAGGTCCGCAGCTTCGCCGTCGACTTCGTCGGCCGGACCGACAACTTCGTCGCCGACGAGCTCCGCTCCACCCCCGACACGCCCTTCGTGCACGACGTGGCCCGGCTCGCCCGCACCGACCACCAGGACATCGTCCTCGACGTGGCCAGCCTCGCCGACCCCGCGGTCCGCGAGCGGGTGATCCGGGCCCGCGACCTGCCGGCCGGGTTCGGCGACATGGACACCTCGCTCCTGCTGCTGTTCCGGGCCGTCCGCGACCAGTCCACCGTCGCCCTGTCCGGGGAGTCCGCCGACGAGGTGTTCGGCGGCTACCTGCAGTTCTTCGACGAGGGTGCCCGCACCGCCGACACCTTCCCCTGGCTCTTCCAGTTCGCCCGGCACTTCGGCGACGACTCCGACGTCCTGCGCGCGGACCTCGCGAAGTCCCTGGACCTGGAGCACTACGTCGCCGACGCCTACCACTCCGCCGTCACCGGCATCCAGCGCCTCGACGGCGAGAGCGACTTCGAGTACCGCATGCGCCGCATGAGCCATCTGCACCTCACCCGCTTCGTCCGCGCCCTGCTCGACCGCAAGGACCGGATGAGCATGGCCGTCGGCCTGGAGGTCCGGGTGCCGTTCTGCGACCACCGGCTCGTCGAGTACGTCTACAACGCGCCCTGGTCCCTCAAGTCCTTCGACGGCCGCGAGAAGACCCTGCTGCGCGAGGCCACCCGGGACGTCCTCCCGCAGTCCGTGTACGACCGGGTCAAGAGCCCGTACCCGTCCACCCAGGATCCGGAGTACGGCCGTGCCCTCCAGGACCAGGTCAAGGACCTGCTGGCGCGGCCCGACCACCGGGTGTTCGACCTCGTCGACCGCGAGAAGGCGGACCGGGCTGCCCACCGGAGCGAACTGAGCACCCAGGCCGACCGGCGCGGCCTGGAACGCACCCTCGACCTGGCCCAGTGGCTCGACCTCTACGACCCGGAGCTCACCCTCACCTGAGCCTCAGCCCGACGAGTCGGTGACGGCGCCGCCGTCACCGTCCGCCGGGCAGGAGCTGCCGTCGGCAGGCAGCGTGCCGTACAGCAGGAAGTCGTCGACCTTGGCGCGCACACACCTGGACGACGTGTACCCGGTGTGGCCGTCGCCCCTGTTGTCCAGCACCACGGCCGACGGACCCAGCCGTTTCGCCGTCTTGACCGTCCAGCTGTACGGCGTCGCCGGGTCACCACGAGTGCCCACAAGGAGCATCCGTGCCGAAGACACGTCCTTCACCTCGTCGCGGATGAAGTCCGTGCCGCGCGGCCGGCCGTAGCAGAGCAGGACCTGTGTCAGCCGGAACCGGCCGAACACCGGGGACGCCTGCTCGTAGGCCTTGCGCAGCCGGGCGACGTCCGCGGTGAGCTGCCGGGCGCTCGGCCGGTCCGGGTCGTCGGCGCAGTTGATCGCCATCAGTGCGGCCGACAGGTTGTCCACGGGGATGTCCGAGCTGTTCACCAGCCCGCCGTTGTGCCCCCGCCCGACCGGCAGCGCGGCGCCGCCGGACGCGAAGTTCTGCACCCCCCGGGTGTCCCCGTCGTCGACCAGTGAGGACAGCGCCCGCTCCAGCTTCGTCCACAGCTCCTTGCCGTACAGCCCCTGCCCGATGGCGTCCACCAGATCCTGACCGGTGAACGGGCCGCCGAAGTCGGAGGGCACCGGGTCCTCGTCCAGGGAGCGCACCAGCTTCAGGACCGCCTCGCCGGCCTTGCGCCGGTCCTGCCCGAACGGGCACCCCAGGTCGGTGGCGCACCAGTCCAGGAAGTCGTCCAGCGCCGTCTGCTGCCCACGGGCACCGGCCACCCCCTGCTCGGCCAGCGACTCGGTCAGCGTGTCCACACCGTCCAGCGCCATCCGGCCCACGTTGTGCGGGAACTGCGCCGCGTACACCGCGCCGAGCTTGGTGCCGTAGGAGAAGCCCAGGTAGTTCAGCTTCCGGTCGCCGAGCGCCTGGCGGATGACGTCCAGGTCCCGGGCGGCGTTCACGGTGCCTATGTGGGGCAGCACGGGCCCGGAGTTCCTGGTGCAGCGCACCGTCAGCTGCTTCAGCGCCTTCATCAGGGCCTGCGGATGCGCGGCGTCGGGGGGCTCGTCGGCGTCGGCGCCGTCCGAGGACTGGCCCGGGCCGTCACCGCAGCTCACGGGGGAGGAGCGGCCGACCCCGCGCGGGTCGAAGCCGACCACGTCGTAGCCGTTGGTCAGGCTCATGAACTCCTTGCCGTCCTGTCCGAGCTGACTGACACCCGAGCCGCCGGGACCGCCGAAGTTGAGCAGCACCGAGCCCTGCGACTTCCCGGTCGCCCGGTAGCGGGACAGCGCCAGATCGAGGGTGCCCTTTGCGGGGCGCGCGTAGTCGAGGGGAACGGTGACCTTGGCGCACTGCATGTCCTTGGGCAGCTCGCCGTCCTTGCAGGCCGTCCACCGGACCTTCTGCCGGTAGAACCGGGTCAGGTCCGGTTGCCTGTCACCCGCCGCTGCCGCCGTCGTCGCGACCTCGGTGGCGGGCAGCCCGGAGCCCAGCAGGGCCAGCGCTACGGCACCGGCGCCGGCGCAGCGCCGCAGGACGGGCCGGGTACGGGGCACGGCAGGCATCGAGGGCCTCCAGAGACGCTCCGTGGCGGACCGGGTACAGGGCTTTCGCTCACCATAAGCGCGCTCCGCGGGGCCCGCCTCCCGGCGGGCGGGGCGAGCCTGGGCGCCGTATTCTCCGCGCGATCATCCCGTTTCGATGCCCTTGCATACTTTTGCTGACGGTTCGACATCAGTGTCACTCGATGGGGTGAAAGGTGGATAAGCCATAACTCACATGGTTCGTATGCGTTTTAACCGTTGCGGGCGAGCGCCCGCAATCATGTCTGGAAGGCAGGGAACCTATGAAACGGGTTACCCGAAACGGTGTGATCGCCGTCGCTGCCGCCTCCGGTGCGATGGCCGTGGCGGTTCCGGCCTGGGCCGACGCGGGCGCGGACGGAATCGCGGCCGGTTCGCCCGGGGTGATCTCCGGCAACGGTATCCAGTTGCCGGTGCACGTCCCGGTGAACGTGTGCGGGAACACCGTGAACGTGGTCGGGCTCTTGAACCCGGCGGCCGGCAACACCTGCGTGAACAAGGGCGGCGACGCCGGGCACGGCGCTCCCGGCGGCTCGGCCACGTCCGGTGGCGCGTCCGCGCAGGGCGCCGAGAAGGACTCGCCCGGGGTGATCTCCGGCAACGGCATCCAGTTGCCGGTGGACGTCCCGGTGAACGTGTGCGGGAACACCGTGAACGTGGTCGGGCTCTTGAACCCGGCGGCCGGCAACACCTGCGTGAACACCTCCGGCGACCACCCGAGCCCGCCGAAGCCGCCCACTCAGGAGCCGCCCATCCAGGAGCCGCCCACCGTCAAGCCGCCGACCGAGCCCCCCGCTCCCGAGCCGCCGACCAAGGCGCCGCCGAAGACCCACGAGGTACCCAAGACGCACCACCCCGCCGCGCCGCCGGCCGAGGCCACCCTCGCCCACACCGGCACGGACCTCACCGGCGCCGCCGTGGCGGGCAGCGCGGCGCTGCTGCTCGCCGGGACCGCCCTGCACCGGCGCTTCCGCCCGGGCCGCACGCGCTGACCGGCCGACGTGTTACCAGGGCCGGTTGACGCCCCGCGCATCGGCAGGCCCCACCGGACCCGACCGGTGGGGCCTGCGCCGTGCACGTGCCCGGCGGCCCCCGCGCCGGACGGTCGCCCCGTGCACCGGCACGCCTCGCCGAGCACGCCGCCGCCGACCAGGTCGCTTGTGGGGTGCGTCGCTCGGCGTGCGCGTCGCTTGTGGGGTGCGTCGCTCGGCCTGTACGTCGCTCGTGGTGCACGTCAACGGCTTGATCCCGTCGTGGCACGGCGCCCGGTGATCGGGAAGGATGCTGCGGGCGCGCGGCGCCGGTCGCCGCGCGGTCGGACCCCGCTACGGAATGGAGCGCATCGATGACCTCTCCGGCCCCCCAGGACCTCGTCGTCACCCGGGCCACCCCCGACGACTGGCCGGTGATCGTCGGTTGGGCGGCGGACGAGGGCTGGAATCCCGGGCTCTGCGACACCACCGCCTTCTTCGCCCAGGACCCCGACGGCTTCTTCGTCGGCCGGGTCGACGGCGAACCGGTGTCGGCCATCTCCGTCGTCAACTACGGCGCCGACTACGCCTTCCTCGGCTGGTATCTGGTCCGCCCCGACCTGCGCGGCCAGGGCCACGGCTTCACCACCTGGAAGACCGCGCTCGCGCACGCCGGCAACCGCACCGTCGGCCTGGACGGCGTGGTGGCCCAGCAGGACAACTACCGCCAGTCCGGCTTCGAACTCGCCCACCGCACCGCCCGGTTCGTGGGCGCGGCCCCCGCCGCCGAGACCCCGGCCGGCGTCCGGCCGGCCCGCGCCGCCGACCTGGCCGCCGTCACGGCGTACGACAGCGCCTGCTGCCCGGCCGACCGGCCGCGCTTCGTGGCCGCCTGGCTGACCGGCCCCGGGCACAAGGCGCTCGTCCGCCACGACGGCGACCGCCTCACCGGCTACGGCGTGCTCCGCCCCGGCCGCGACACCCTGCGCATCGGCCCGCTCTTCGCCGACACCGCCGAGGACGCCCGCGCCCTGTTCACCGCCCTCACCGCCGAGGCGGCGGGCAGCCAGGTCGCCATCGACGTACCCGAGACCAGCACGGCCGGCGTCGCCCTCGCCGAGGCGGCCGGCTTCACCCCCTCGTTCGAGACCGCCCGCATGTACACGGGCCCGGTCCGCGACCACGCCCGCGAGCGGGTCTTCGGAGTCACGACGCTCGAACTGGGCTGACCGTCACCCCGGGCGGTCGGCGGACCACGGTAATTCTGTTGCCGCCCTCGCGTCCGGATGGTGGAGTGCCCGGATGGATCATCAAACCGTGCTCGCCCTGTACGACCGCGACATGCGTGAAGGCGCCCGGCCCGACGGGCCCGGCGCCCGGATCGAGCGCGTGGGTGCGGTGGTGCGCCAGGTGGCGGACGCCAAGGGATGGAACGGCGTTCTCTGGTCGGACCTCGACGAGGCGACCGCGGATCGTGCGATCGCCGAGCAGGTCGACTTCTTCGCCGCCCGCGGGCGCGAGTTCGAGTGGAAGCTCTACGGCCACGACCAGCCGTCGGACCTGGGTGACCGGCTGACCGCGGCCGGGTTCACGCCGGAGCCGGAGGAGACGCTGATGGTCGGGGAGATCGCCCGGCTGAGCCTCGACGCCGGGCTGCCGGACGGCGTACGGGTGGTGCCCGTCACGGACCGGGCCGGCGTCGAACTCGTCGTGGACGTACACGAGAAGGCCTTCGGCACGGACGGCTCGCGGCTGCGCCACCGGTTGCTGACGGGACTCGCCGAGCAGCCGGACAGCGTGGTCGCGTTGGTCGCGCTCGCCGGGGACGAGCCGGTCAGCGCCGCCCGGATCGAACTGGTACCGGGGGCGCGGTTCGCCGGACTGTGGGGCGGAGGCACGGTGGAAGGGTGGCGCGGGCGTGGTGTGTACCGTGCCCTGGTCGCCCACCGGGCCCGTGTCGCCGCCGCTCACGGTTGCCGGTACCTCCAAGTGGACGCATTGCCGATGAGCCGGCCCATCCTCGAGCGGCTGGGCTTCCATGCCCTGACCACGACCACGCCGTACCTGTCTCCGCTCTGAACGGGCCGGCAGGCCAGCTGCCGCCGGGCGGTGTGCCCGCGCGGCGGGGCCGCACCACTCGGTGCGGTCCCGCCGCCCGCGAGGCGCGCTCCGGTCACCGGCGTGCCTTGGTGCGGTCCAGTGCCGCGATCCCCACCGCAGCCAGTGCGATCTGGATGAACCACTCGATCCAGTCGGGTCCCTTGGTGTCGGCCACGCCGAAGCCCGCCGCGATCGCCGAACCCAGCAGGGCCGCCACGATGCCGACGACGACGGTCCACAGGACACCGACGTGCTGGCGGCCGGGGACGACCAGGCGCCCCAGCACACCGATGATGAGTCCGATGACGATGGCGCTGATGATGCCCGAGATCTCCATGTCCGCCCCTCTTCGTCTGTACCCCGCTGCTGTCCAATCTGCCCGCTCAGTCCGGAGGCAGTCCCGTCCGGTTGTTACAGCGGTTTTCTGTTCACCGACCCGACATGCCATGTACCTTTCAATGAGTCGACGCGTGTAGAAATCTCAAGCACGTTCTACGCGCGCAGAGTTGGCGCCCGCACCGCCTCTACCCCACCCCCTCATGGAGGTTCGCCGGATGCTTGGATCCAGCAGATCCCGCCACAGACTCACCACCGCCCTGGCCGGGTTCGCACTGCTCGTCACGGGAGCCGCCCTCCAGGTCGGCACAGCGGCCGCCCCCGCTCACGCGGCCACCACCTACCGGGTCCTGTTCGACGACGGCCACGCCGAGGAGGCCGGCAACGCGGACTGGATCATCTCCACCAGCAAGCCGGACCCGCTCGCCCAGGACTCCTCCCCGTCCTCGGAGACGGACTGGACCGGTGCTCTCTCCTCGTGGGGCGTCGCCCTCCAGAAGACCGGCAGCTACAGCATGAAGACCGCGACGAGCGCGCTCACCTACGGCGGTTCGTCGACGACCGACCTGTCGAACTTCGACGCGCTGGTGCTGCCCGAGCCGAACACGCTGTTCACGACCGCCGAGAAGACGGCGATCATGAACTTCGTGAACAACGGCGGCGGACTCTTCATGATCTCCGACCACACGGGGGCCGACCGCAACAGCGACGGTGAGGACGCCGTCGAGATCCTCAACGACCTGATGACGAACAACAGCGTCGACTCGACCGACCCGTTCGGCTTCTCGATCGACTCGCTCGACATCAGCTCCGGCTACCCGGCCGCCATCAGCGACAGCAGCGACCCGGTGCTGAACGGCTCCTTCGGCACCGTCACCAAGAGCCTGATCGCCGACGGCACCACCGCCACCCTCAAGCCCTCCGACAACTCCGCCGTCAAGGGCCTGGTGTACCGCAGCGGCTACTCCGGCAACACCGGCGCCTTCTTCGCCACCAGCACCTTCGGCAGCGGGCGGGTCGCGTTCTGGGGCGACAGCTCCCCGATCGACGACGGCACCGGCCAGTCCGGCAACACGCTGTACGACGGCTGGAACGACAGCGGCGCCACCAACGCGGCCCTCGCCCTCAACGCCACCGCCTGGCTCACCGGCGCGAGCAGCGGCAGCAGCGGGGGCGGCGGAGGGGGTGGCGGTGGTACCTGCACCTCCGCCCAGCTCCTCGGCAACCCCGGCTTCGAGTCCGGCAACACCACCTGGACCGCGAGCAGCGGTGTCATCACCAGCTCCAGCAGCGAGGCGGCCCGCACCGGCTCCTACAAGGCCTGGCTCGACGGCTACGGGTCCGCCCACACCGACACGCTGTCCCAGTCGGTGACCATTCCGTCCGGCTGCTCCGCGACGCTCAGCTTCTATCTGCACGTGGACACCGCGGAGACCACCACCAGCACCGCCTACGACAAGCTGACGGTCACCGCCGGATCCACCACCCTGGCCACGTACTCCAACCTCAACGCGGCCTCCGGATACGTCCTCAAGAGCTTCGACGTCTCCTCCCTGGCCGGCACCACGGCCACCATCAAGTTCACCGGCGTCGAGGGCTCGACCCTCCAGACGTCCTTCGTCGTCGACGACACCGCGCTCAACGTGAGCTGAGCGGGACGGACGGTTCCGGCAGGCCCGCCGGAACCGTCCGCTCCACCGCGTTCCAGCCGGAGACCCGCACCCGGGGTGTCGAGCCGTGCAGGTCGACGGTCCGGTAGGTGGCCGTCAGGGTCGCCGACTCGCCCGGCCACAGGCTGACCTCGTTGTCCGACCACCGGACCGGCAGCACCGGCCTGCCGTTCGCGTCGACCAGATGGACGTCCGTCAGCAGGGCCGGGGTCTTCCCGGTGCCCGTGTTGCGGACGGTGACCGTGGTGGTCGACGTGCCGTCGGCGTCCGTCGTCGACGCCGTCGCGGTGACCGGTACCTGGGCCATCGAGGACAGCCCCCTCAGGTCCGCGCTGCTCGTCGTCGGCGTGTGCCACCAGTCGGTCTTCGCCCAGTCGAGGGTGTCCGGCTTGGTGGAGAGCCAGTAGACGTTGCGGCTCACCTCCTTCCCGTCCGCGTCGGTGAGGACCAGCCGTGCCAGGTAGGCGGACGACAGCCCGGTCACCGACGCCGGCAGCGTGAGTGCGGTGGTGTGCGCGCCGTCGCCCTGGACCGAGACACCGGTGACGGTCTTGTCGTACTTCTCGGTGCCGTCGGGGTTGAAGAGGGTGGCCCGCGCGGTGAGCCCGGAGGCCGGCGTGTGCCGGTTGTTCAGCACGACGACCGAGCGGGTGTCGTAGGAGTACTGGACGTGCAGGGGCTCGTTGGCCTTCTTCGCGCCGAAGTAGGCGCCGCCCTGGTCGAGGTACCGGTCCATCAGCTGCCAGTGCAGGGACGTCCAGCCGCTGTTGAACATCCAGTACACGACCCCGGTGGACGGCTTCGAGGCGTCGGTCTGGTTGCGGCCGTACGCCTCGTACTGGGCGCGGACGTTCTCGTACTGGGCGAGCTGGGCCTTGCGGACGTAGTCGGTGAGGCTCGTCGGGGCGCCGTAACGGCCGGTGAGGGCGGCGTCGTAGATCTTCAGGGTGCCGAAGGTCGCGGACGGCGAGCGGTGGTACTGCTTGGCGTCCGGGTTCTTCCAGAGGGTGTCGAGTTCGGCCGGGGTCATCATCCGGCGCAGGGTGTCGAGGGTGGGGATGTCCGGGCCGGCGCTGGTCTCCGAGTTGAAGCCGGTGGCGCCGCCCTCGCGCTTGGCGTACCAGTAGCCCGGCGGGACCCAGTCGTAGGGGCCGGTCATCTTCATGCCCGAACTGCCCAGCTGGGGAGCCGACTTGTCCGAGGCGGCGGGGACCACCGGGACGGTCCAGTCGGCGGCGGCCAGGGCGTCCAGATAGTTCTTCTCGATCTTCGCGTCGGGCGCGGCGTCGCTGCCGATCAGGAAGGAGATCACGCTGGGGTGGTCACGCAGCCGGGCGGCCTCGGCGGCCATCGAGGCCTGGGCGACCTGGTAGTCGGCGGCGGTCCACTTCTCGCCGCTCTCGCCGCTGTTGGTCTGCCCCTCCCACTTGTCGCAGCACTCCCAGCCGGGCAGGGTGAGGACGCCGAGGCGGTCGGCGAGGTCGAAGAACTCGTCGGGCTCGATGTGGCCTTCAAGGCGGATGGCGTTGAGGCCCAGGTCCACCGCGTACTTGAGGCGGTCCTCGGCATAGGTGCGGTCCCAGCGCAGGAACTCGTCCGGTGACCAGCCGCCGCCCTTGATCAGCAGCCGCCGGCCGTTGATCGAGTACTGGCGGGCGCCGTCGGAGTTCAGCGGGGCCCGGACGTCCCGGATGCCGAAGGTCTCGTGGGCGGTGTCCGAAGCCGTCCCGCCGACGGACGCGGTGAGGTCGAGGTCGTGGAGCGGCTGGCTGCCCATCCCCGCGGGCCACCACACCTTCGGGGAGGTCAGGTGCAGCCCCGGGGTGTCGGCGGGGGTGAAGGTGACGGTCTTGCTCTGGTGCGCCGCGAGCTCCACCGACCTGGTGAGGGGCACCCCGGCGACGGTGCCGGAGACCTCGGTGGTGACCGGCGCGTCCGAGTCGTTGCGGGCCTGTGCCTTCACCGTCAGGTCGGCCGTCGCGAGGGACGGCACCGCGAGCTTCGTCACCACGTGCGCGTCGCGCAGCGCGACCGGGCCGCCGCGCCGGACCAGGACGTCACGGACGATGCCCATGTTCTGGTCGGGCGGGGGCTGGAGCCAGTCGAGCCAGCCCATGGTGAGGTTCTTGTTCGGATTGTTGGGCTGGATGCGGAAGGCGACCGTGTTGGTGCCGGCCTTCACCAGCGAGGTGACGTCCAGCTCGTGACGGGTGTAGGCGCCGGTGACGTCGGCGGTGGTCGCGACCTGACGGCCGTTCACGTACACGTCGGCCGCCGAGATCACCCCGCTGAAGTCCAGGTAGGTGCGGTGCGAGGGGTCCGTGACAGTGAAGTCGCTGCGGTACCACCAGGGGACCTGGAAGGGCGACTTGGGGATCTTCTGGAGGTTGGTGGAGACGAAGGGGTCGGCGTAGACGCCGTCGGCGAGGAGTGCGGCCAGGACCGTGGAGCGGGGACCCGCCGGGTACCAGCCCTGCGTCGGGTAGCCGGGGGAGGAGACCGCCGACGCGGAGTCGCCCACCTCGGCCGTCGACCGGATCGCGTAGCCCGACAGCGGGGTCTCGGACCCGGCGGCGGACGGCACACGGGTGATCCGGGCCTGCCCGTGGGCCGGGTCGCGGGCCCCGGCCCAGGCGCTGGTGTTGAGTGAACAGAGCAGTCCCAGGGCCACGGCGGCCGCGGCGAGACGGTGTCCGGGGGCACGGCGAGGGAACACGATGGTCTCCAGGCTCGTAAAGTTAGGAAACTTTACTAACCCGGCTCAAGCTAGGGTGCCGCGGAGGCCGTGTCAATCACCGTGGTGCCCGCGCGAGTTGGTGCCGCCGTTCTCAGGAAGCGCCCGACCTGCGCTCGAACACCAGGTCACGGGCGGTGCCCAGGGCCGTGGCCACCGCGCCGAGCAGTACCGCGTCCTCGCCGAGCCGGCTGGGCGCCAGCTTCGGGCGCAGCGGTGTGAGGGCGCGCAGATGCTCCCGTACGGGGCGCAGCAACAGGTCGACGCTGTGGCCGACACCGCCGCCGAGGACCACCAGGTCGGGGTCGAGCACGGCCGCGGCCGCGGCCACCGTGTGCGCGATCCGCTCGCCCTCGAGGCGTACCGCCTCGACGGCGGCCGGGTCGCCCTGGCGGGCCGCGTCGAACACGGACTTCGCGGTGAGCTGCCCGGTCATCCCCAGCCGCCGCGCCGTCTCGACCACGGCGACCCCCGACACCGCGTCCTCCAGGCGCTCGGCTCCCCGCTGCTGCCCCGGCCAGGGCAGGAAGCCGATCTCCCCGGCCAGCCCGTGCGCCCCGGTGAACAGCCGCCCCTCGCTGACGACACCCATCCCGAGTCCGGTGCCGATCATGATGTAGGCGAACAGCCGGCTGCCCGCTCCGGCGCCGAACGTGTACTCGCCGAGCGCCGCGAGATTGGCGTCGTTGTGCACCTCCAGCGGAACGCCCAGCTCCTCGCGCATCCGGTCGAAGAGGCCCGCGCGCCCCCAGCCCGGCAGATGCATCGCGTACCGCACCCGCCGCTGCCGCTCGTCGTACACGCCCGGCGTGCCCACCACCCCGTGCACCACCTCGGCCGGGTCCACCCCCGAGTTGGCGACGACCTGCCGGGCGGTCGTGACCAGCAGGTCGGCCATCGCGACCGACCCCCGGGCCCGGTTGCGCACGTCGGAGCGGGCGACCAGGGTGCCGTCGAGATCGGCGACCGCCACCCGCAGCCAGCTCCGGCCGACGTCGACGCCGAGCGCGTACCCGGCCGCCGGATCGGGGGCGTACAGCACGGCCGTGCGGCCGCGCTCCGGGGCGTGGGTGCCGACCTCGTGGACCAGTCCCGCGGACTCCAGAGCGGCCAGCGCGCTGGACACGGTCGGCTTCGACAGCCCTGTGTCGCGGGCGAGTTGGGCGCGCGAGGCCGAACCGAGCATGCGCAGCCGGTCCAGCAGTAGCCGCTCGTTGGTGCTGCGCAGGCGCTGCCGGCTCCAGGGCTGGTCCTGCTGCTCTTCGACGTCGCTGGCGGCCATCACACCATTCTCACCGATTCCCGACGCATACTTGACGCATCTAGTAAGGCTCCTTAACTTTATCGGCCATCCCGCCGAGTCGGCCCCCGCCCGTCGTACGCGCCTCGCCCGCTTCCCCCGTGTCTCGCTCAGGAGCCCCCATGTCTGCTGGTCCCGGTAGTCCCGTCGTCTCGGGCAGTGCCCCGCCGACCGGCGGTTTCGTCCGCCGCGTCGGCCTGTTCCAGGCCACCGCCATCAACATGAGCCAGATGTGCGGCATCGGTCCGTTCGTGACCATCCCGCTGATGGTCGCCGCGTTCGGCGGACCGCAGGCGGTGATCGGCTTCGTCGCGGGCGCGCTGCTCGCGCTCTGCGACGGCCTCGTCTGGGCCGAACTCGGCGCCGCGATGCCCGGCTCCGGCGGCAGTTACGTCTATCTGCGCCAGGCCTTCCAGTACCGCACCGGACGCCTGATGCCGTTCCTGTTCGTGTGGACGGCGATGCTCTTCATCCCGCTGATCATGTCCACGGGCGTGGTGGGCTTCGTCCAGTACCTGGGCTACCTCGCCCCGGGCCTCGGCCAGACCTCCGGCGACCTGATCGGGCTCGGTGTCATCGCCCTGGTGGTACTCCTGCTCTGGCGCGGCATCGAGCACATCGCCAGGATCACCGCCGTCATGTGGACGGTGATGATCGCCTCGGTGCTGCTGGTGATCGCCGCCGCGGCGAGCGACTTCAGCCCGCACCTGGCCTTCACCTACCCGGCCCACGCCTTCGACCTGACCAGTGACCACTTCTGGCTCGGCTTCGCCGCGGGCCTGACCATCGGCATCTACGACTACCTCGGCTACAACACGACCGCCTACATGGGCGCCGAGATCAAGGACCCCGGCCGCGTCCTGCCGCGCTCCATCCTCTTCTCGATCCTCGGCATCATGGCGATCTACCTGCTGCTCCAGATCGGCACGCTCGGCGTCATCGACTGGCACCGCATGACCAACCCGGACGACATCGCCTCGACCTCCGTGGCCTCGGCGGTCCTTGAGAAGACCTGGGGCAGGGGCGCCGCCGACACGGTGACCGTGCTGATCCTGATCACGGCCTTCGCCTCGGTCTTCACCGGCCTGCTCGGCGGCTCCCGGGTGCCCTACGACGCCGCCCGCGACCGGGTCTTCTTCCGCCCCTACGGGAAGCTGCACCCGAAGCACCGCTTCCCGATGCTGGGTCTCGCGACCATGGGCGTGATCACCGCGATCGGCTTCCTGATCGGCCGCCACACCGACCTGGCGACCCTGATCCAGCTGCTCACCACCGTGATGGTGATCGTCCAGGCGCTGGCCCAGATCGTGGCGCTCACCGTGCTGCGCCGCCGGCAGCCGGCGCTGAAGCGGCCGTACCGCATGTGGCTCTACCCGCTGCCGAGCATCGTCGCCTTCGCCGGCTGGTGCGTGATCTACGGCTACGCCGACCGGAACTCCCCGGGCCGTCACCCCATCGAGTGGTCCCTGGCCTGGCTCGCCCTCGGCTGCGTGGCGTTCCTGATCTGGGCCCGGCTGGAGAAGGTGTGGCCGTTCGGAGCGAAGGAGATCAGCGAGGAGTATCTGGCGCCCGACGAGGCGGTCGTGGTGTAGGCTCGCCACCACACGTAAGCCTCACCCGACGGCCAACTCCCGTCGGGTGAGGCTTTTTTCATGACCGAACTCACCGAGGCGGACGTCGTCGTCCGTCCTGCCGTCCCCGGGGACCGACCCGTCGTCGAGCGTCTGTGGCTGATGTTCCGCCACGACCTGTCCGAGTTCCGTGAGCTCCTGCCGAGGCCCGACGGCTCGTTCCGCGACGACCGCGTCGAGGACGCCTTCTCCTCGCCCGACTGGGCGCCCTACCTCTTCGTGCGGGGCGAGCATCCGGTCGGCTTCGCGTTCGTCCGGGCGCTCGGCTCGCCCGTGCGGGTGCTCAACAGCTTCTTCGTGGTACGCGGCGCACGGCGGACGGGCATCGGCGTGGCCGCCGTACACGAGATCCTCACCCGCCATCCGGGCCGCTGGGAGATCGCCTTCCAGTACGAGAACCCGGGCGCCGTCGCCTTCTGGCGGCGGGTCGCGGCCGAGGCCGCGGGCGATGCCTGGACGGAGGAGCCACGCCCGGTGCCTGGCCGGCCGGAGCTGCCGCCGGACGTGTGGATCTCGTTCGACCTGAACGACTGAGCGAGCGCCCGACCCGCCTGGTCGCCACCTGGGCCGCGCCCGAACGCGAGGGGGAGCCGGACCGGCGCTCCCGGGTCACCTTCGACATCCGGCCGCACGCCGACATCGTCAAGCTCACCGTCACCCACGAGGGCCTGGGCGACGAGGACGAACTGCGCGCCGTCTCGTCCGGCTGGCCTGCCGTGCTGTCCGACCTGAAGTCCCTCATCGAGACCGGCAGCCCGCTCCCGCAGGAGCCCTGGCTGGTCCCCGGCCACTGAGCGGACGTGCGGCGGGGCCGGTCCGCCGTCATCGGACCGGCCCCGCGTCCTCCCTTCCAGGGGATGCCGGTGTGCCTAGGTCATAGGCGTCCGCTTGGCCGCCGAAGCGGCGCACACCAGCCCGAGGCAGAGGGCCAGCGCGCCGATGATGACGTTGTTGATGATGACGCCCTTGTCCGGGCTGGTGCCGACCACCCAGGGGGCGATGATCATCCAGATGCCGATGGCGCACATGGCCCAGCTGAGGCCGTACATGCGCTCCGGGGCCCTGGTGAAGCCCAGTGCCAGCAGGCCTATCGCTATGCCCATGATCAGGTTGTGGGCCACGAGCGCGGGCTGGCTCGCCGTGTAGTGGAGGATCCACGGGGACGCCGCGCAGTACAGACCGAGCAGGAACACCGGTCCGTCCACGAGCGCCACATCACGGCCGCCGAGCATGCGGGCGTAGCGCTCCCGCATCTCGGAGACATCGGGGTGGCTGGATATGTCACTTCTGCCGTGCGAGACGTTGGCCATGACTCGTCTCCTTTGACTTGCAGGCCTGACCGCGTCTGGTGCATGCGGTATGCGCCACTAGACAACATTCTGCTCTTATTTCTTCTTTATGTGTAGCTCAGTCGCGCTCCCGGGCCCGCCGGAAGCGGGCGAGGCCGTCCGCAAGATCGACGATCGGCTCCGGGTAGTCGAACGCGGCCCGCTCCGGGCCGTCCAGCTTCCACGGCTCGTGCACCTTCGCCCCCGGCAGCCCCGCCAGCTCCGGCACCCAGCGCCGGACGTACGCGCCGTCGGGGTCGTAACGCCTCGCCTGGACCACCGGATTGAGGACCCGGTTGGGGCGGGAGTCGGTGCCGGTGCCCGCCACCCACTGCCAGTTGAGCTGGTTGTTCGCCACGTCCCCGTCGACCAGCAGCTCCAGGAAGTGCCGGGCGCCCACCCGCCAGTCGACGTACAGCGTCTTGGCCAGGAAACTCGCGGTCAGCAGGCGGCCCCGGTTGTGCATCCAGCCCTCGTGCCGCAGCTGGCGCATCGCCGCGTCGACGATCGGGTAGCCGGTACGCCCCGCACGCCATGCCCCGGCGTCCTCGTCGGCGGCAGGCCCGGTGCGCCAACGGTCGTGCTTCGTACGGTAGTCGGCCGTGGCCGCCGCCGGCCGCGCGGCCAGCACCTGCCGGTGGAAGTCCCGCCACGCCAGCTGCCGCACGAACGCCTCGGCGCCCGGGCCGCCCGCCTTCCGCGACCGGTGGACCAGCTCGACCGGGGAGAGCGTCCCGAAGTGCAGGTGCGGCGAGAGCCGGGAGGTCGCGTCGCCGGCCAGGTCGTCGTGGCGGTCCTCGTACGACCCGATACCCTCGCGCAGCCAGGCCGCCAGCCGCCTGCGGCCCTCCGTCTCGCCACCGGCGGCCAGGCCCGCCGACACGCCGGACAGCCGGTCGCGGTCCGGCAGCGGCTCGGACCCGACCCCGTCCGGCACCCGGACCAGGCGCGGCGCGGCCACCGCCTCCCGCAGCGGCTGCCGCGACCACTGCCGGAAGTACGGCGTGAACACCGCGTAGTGCTCCGAGCCGGCCGGAGTCACCGCGCCGGCCGGGACCGCCGCGGTCACCGCGTCGTGGACGTGCAGCCGCCGGCCGTCCGCCTCCAGGGCACGGCGCAGCCGCTCCTCCCGGCGCTGCGCATGCCCGCTCACGTCCGCCGCCAGGTGCACCGCGCCGGCGTCCGTCTCGGCCGCCACCTTGCACACCTCCTCGACGAGGTCACCCGAACGCACCACCAGCCGGCCGCCGCGCTCGCGCAGCCCCGCGTCCAGCTCGCGCAGGCAGTCGGCGAGGAACGCCAGCCGGTTGGGTGCGGCGAAGCCGGCCCGGTCCACCGCTCGGTCCCGCACGAACAGCGGCACCACCTCGCGCGAGCCGTCCACGGCGGCCCGCAGCGGCGGCTGGTCGTGCAGGCGCAGGTCGGCGGTGAACAGGACGACCGAGACGTTCACGGGGCGGCTCCGGGGTGGTACGGCGGGAGGCTGCGAAGGCCCCACGCTCCCACTTCCCCGCGCCCCGGCGGCGGACCGCTGCCGGCGCCGTTCCGGCGTTTCCGGCATGTCCGCGTCGATCCGGGGCAGCCGCACGGAGAGGCGGAACCGATTCGGGAGGTGCAGGTCGCCATGGGCGCGAGGGTGCTGGAGCGATTTCCCGCCGGGGCTCCCCGGGGCTCGTGGCCGGCCGAGGAGTACGCGGCGAAGTGCCGGGCCCGGGGCGGGCGGGCCACCATGGTGATGGACCTCGGCACGGACGCCTTCCTGGTCGTGGTACCCGGCCCGGACGACGACCGGCCCCCGTCGGCGGCGGGCGCGTCAGCCGGGGAGTGACTGCTCGGCCCAGATGGTCTTGCCCCGCTCTCCGTACCGCGTCCCCCAGTTCTGCGCGAGCTGGGTGATGAGATAGAGACCGCGACCGCCCTCGTCCGTTTCCTGGGCCCGCCGCACATGGGGCGAGGTACTGCTGCCGTCCGACACCTCACAGATCAGGCCGCGGTCCCGGATCAGGCGCAGCGTGATCGGCGCACCGCCGTACCGCAGCGCGTTCGTCACCAGCTCGCTGACGATCAGCTCGGTGGTGAACGACTCCTCCGCCAGCCCCCACCGCGCCAGCTGGCACGCCGTCAGCTCCCGCGCCCGGCCGACCATCCTCTCGTGCGCCTCGATCTCCCAGGTGACATGGGAGTCCGCGGCCAGACCGGTCATCCGGGCCACCAGGACGGCCACGTCGTCCTGGTGGCCCGGCGGCAGCAGTTCGCGGACCAGCGTGTCGCACACCTCCTGCGGTGCGGCCGACGCGGGCGTGCGGGAGAGGGTGGTGCGCATCCGGCGCAGCCCGATGTCGAAGTCCTGCGCACGGGACTCCAGCAGCCCGTCGGTGTAGAGGACCAGGAGGTCACCGTCGTCCAGGGAAATCTCGCGCTCCTCGAACACGACACCGCCGAGGCCGAGGGGCGGGCCGCCGGGCAGGTCCACGAAGTCGACGGCGCCGTCCACCGAGACGACCGCCGGCGGCGGATGACCGGCGCGCGCCAGCTGGCACAGCCGGGACACCGGGTCGTACACCGCGTACAGGCAGGTCGCCCCCGTCACCAGGGACACCTCGTCGCCGCGCTCGTCGAGGAACCGGTTCATCTGTTCGTCCAGGTGGGCGAGGAGCTCCACCGGGGACAGGTCGAGATCGGCGAGGGTGCGTACGGCGCCGCGCAGTCGGCCCATGGTCACCGCCGACTGCAGGCCGTGCCCGACCACATCGCCCACCACGAGCGCCACCCGCGCCCCGGACAGCGGGATCACGTCGAACCAGTCCCCGCCCAGCCCGGTGTGCTCGCTGGCCGGCAGATAGCGGGACGCCGTCCGTACCGCCGACGGCGACGGCAGCCGCTGGGGGAGCAGACTGCGCCGGAGGGTGAGGGCCGTCGTCCGCTCCCGGTGGTAGCGGCTCGCGTTGTCGACGCACACCGCGGTGCGGGTCACGATCTGCTCGGCGAGCAGCACGTCCTCGGGTTCGAACCGGCGGGGGCTGCGGGAGCGCATGAAGACGGCGGTGCCGAGGGCGACACCCCGGGCGAGCATGGGGACGAGCAGCCACGAGTGGACTCCGGGGCCGGCGCCCGGTGGCAGGCGGGGGCCCGCGGTGCCGGGGCGCAGCTGCTCGTCCGCGAGGAGCACGGGCTCACCCTTGGCCAGGGCGTCGAGAAACGGTGAGCCGGGTGCCGTCGCCGCCGTGTCGAGCTCGCCCACCCGCACCGCCGGAGCCCCCTCGGTGTCCGTGTCCTCGACGGCTCCGCCGCGGGCGGCCCGGCGGAGCACCGGGTGGCGCGGCCGTGCGTCGTCGGCGGGCTCCCCGTCGGAGAAGACGGAGTCCAGCAGGTCGACATGGCAGGCGTCGGCGAACCACGGCACCGATACCTCGGCCAGTTCCCGGGCCGTCTGCCAGAGATCCAGGGTGGTCCCGATCCGGGTGCCGGCCTCGTTGGCCAGGACCAGCCGCTCACGCGAGCGGACCCGCTGGGTCACGTCGGAGATCACATGGGCCAGCGCGATCACCGTCCCGGCCGGGTTCCTGAGCGGCAGGATGGACTCCGACCACACGTAGTCGTTGGGCGAACCGGGTACGGGATGGCCGACGACCTCGGTGTCGAGCAGCGCCTCGCCGGTCTCCAGCACCCGCCGCTGCCGCTCCTCCAGGGCGTCCAGGTCCAGCAGACCGGGCGGGGCCATCTCGCGCATCGTGTGCCCGCTGTACGCGGCATCCCGGAACACCCCGGCGCGCCGCTGCGCGAGGTTCTGGGCGACGAACCGCAGCCGGGTGTCGAAGAGGTCGATGTGGAAGGGGATGTCGGTGAACAGTCCCTGCAGCAGGGCACGACCGAATTCGTACGTGCGGTACGACTCGGCACCCGCCCCCTGCACGAGCCACCGCTGCTCGCCGTCCGCGGAGGTGAGGGGGCGCACCCAGACCTGGACGTGGACCGGTTCTCCGCCGCGCCGTCGCAGCGCCAGCGGTCCCTGGCGGACACCCTCCGCCCAGCGCCGGACGACGTGCGCGGCATCGGCCGGGTCGTGGAGCAGCTCGGCCGCGGGCCGGCCCAGCACCGCCCGCGCCGGCCGGCCGAGCAGTTCCTCGGCGCCCGGGCCCCAGGCCACGACCCGGCCCTGTGCGTTCAGCAGGACCTCCGCCTCGCCCCCGGGCTCCGGGAGCTCGCCGCGGTCGTCGAAGGTGATGTCGCGCATCCTCACCTCGGGCACATCCGTGCCGGACTCGGGATGTGGTGGTTTGTGATGATTGCGCAATAGATGATACCTGCGCATGCGAGGGCCGCCCCCGGCGCGCTCGGACGCCGGACGGGCCCCCGGCGCGCCCGGACGCCGGACGGCCGCACTCCGGCGCCCGGACGGCCGCACTCCGCCGCCGGGGGGTGTCGGCCCGTCGTCCGGATTCTTGACCGCCGCTTCCGGCTCCGCGATGCTGTGTTGCGGAACACGAGATGTGTGCCGTATTGGGCAACATCTCGCCGCCTCTGTCAGTCGAGGAGTGGCCATGTCTCAGCAGGTCCGTGCCGTCGTCGCGCGGAGCAAGGGTGCCCCTGTCAGTCTGGAGACCATCGTCGTGCCCGACCCCGGTCCGGGCGAGGCAGTGGTCAGGATCGAGGCCTGCGGGGTCTGTCACACCGATCTCCACTACCGCGAGGGCGGGATCAGCGACGACTTCCCGTTCCTGCTGGGGCACGAGGCGGCGGGCGTCGTCGAGGCGGTCGGCGACGGGGTGACCGACGTGGCACCCGGTGACTTCGTGATCCTCAACTGGCGTGCCGTGTGCGGCCAGTGCCGGGCCTGTCTGCGCGGGCGGCCGTGGTACTGCTTCGCCACGCACAACGCCGAGCAGCGGATGACCCTCACCGACGGGACGGAGCTCTCGCCCGCCCTCGGGATCGGTGCCTTCGCCGAGAAGACGCTGGTGGCGGCCGGGCAGTGCACCAAGGTCGACCGGCGCGCGTCGGCGGCGGCCGCCGGGCTGCTGGGCTGCGGCGTGATGGCGGGCATCGGTGCCGCCCTCAACACCGGCAGTGTCGGCCGCGGCGACAGCGTCGCCGTGATCGGCTGCGGAGGCGTCGGCGCGGCGGCCGTCCTCGGCTCGCACCTGGCCGGCGCGGCGCGGGTCATCGCCGTGGACATAGACGACCGCAAGCTGGACACCGCACGCAGGCTCGGCGCCACCCACACGGTCAACTCCAAGGAGTCCGACGCCGTCGACGCGGTGCGCGAACTGACCGGCGGCTTCGGCGCCGACGTCGTCATCGAGGCGGTGGGCCGCCCGGAGACCTACCGGCAGGCCTTCTACGCCCGCGACCTCGCCGGCACCGTCGTCCTGGTCGGCGTGCCCACCCCCGAGATGAAGCTGGAGCTGCCGCTGCTGGACGTCTTCGGTCGCGGCGGGGCGCTCAAGTCGTCCTGGTACGGGGACTGTCTGCCCTCCCGGGACTTCCCGATGCTCATCGACCTGTACCTGCAGGGCCGCCTCGACCTGGACGCCTTCGTCACCGAGACCATCGCCCTGGACGGGGTCGAGAAGGCCTTCGAGCGCATGCACCACGGTGACGTCCTGCGCTCGGTGGTGCTCCTGTGACGGACTACCGCGGTCTCTGACCGCCCCGCCGACGAAGCGGCCCTGCCCCGGTGACGGCACCGGGACAGGGCCGTGGTCGCGCTGTGTACAGGGCCTGTTCGCCCTGCTCACGCGCGCTTTCGAGGGTGCCTCGGGGTGCCCGGGGGGCCGCTGTCGGGGCCCGGGCAAACCGGCGCGTGAACTCCTTGACAACGCTTCGCGGCGGCCCGCAGACTGGCGTTGCGCTAACCGCAATCCGTTTCGCTATACGCACCGAGGTGTCATGATGATTCCCGCGTGCCGTCTCGCGGATCTGCCGCGAGGCGAGGCCCACCGGCTCGACATCGAACCGCCCGTCTCGGTGTTCCACACCGATGACGGCGAGCTCTTCGCCATCGACGACACCTGCACCCACCAGGACGCCTCGCTCGCCGACGGCTGGCTGGAGGGCTGCGAGGTGGAATGCCCCCTGCACGCCTCCAAGTTCGACCTGCGCACCGGCGCCGTGGACGCACCCCCGGCCAAGCGCCCGGTCCGCACCCACGAGGTCGTCGTGGAGGACGGAACGGTCTACGTCCGGCTGTCCGACGAGACCCCCAACCTGCCGCCGTGCGTCAGTGCCCGCCTGGCCGGGGGCGCGGCGTGAGGACCGTGGCCGTGGTGGGCGCCTCGCTGGCCGGGCTGTCGGCAGCGCGCTCGCTGCGGCGGCAGGGGTACGACGGCCGGCTGGTCGTCGTCGGCGACGAGCCTCACCGCCCGTACGACAGGCCGCCGTTGTCCAAGGAGTTCCTGGCCGGAACCCTCGGCGAGGCCGACCTGGCGCTGGAGCGCGACGACGAGGAACTCCACGCCGAGTGGCTGCTCGGGACCCGCGCCACCGGGCTCGACCGCACCGCGCGGGCCGTCCGGCTGGCCGACGGCCGCGAGGTCCGCGCCGACGGCCTGGTCATCGCGACCGGCGCCGCCGCCCGTACCCTGCCCGGTGCCGAGGGCCTCGCCGGCGTCCACACGCTGCGCACCCTCGACGACGCCCGCGCGCTCCGGGAGGACCTCGCGAGGGGCGGCCGCCTCGTGGTGATCGGCGGCGGGTTCGTCGGCGCCGAGGTCGCCTCCACGGCGTACGCCCTCGGCCTCGACGTCACCGTGATCGAGGCGGCCCCGACCCCGCTGGCCGGACCGCTGGGGGAGGCCATGGGTGCCGTCGTCTCCGCGCTCCACGCCGACCACGGGGTACGGCTGCTGTGCGGCGTGGGCGTGAAGGGGCTGAGCGGCGAGCGCCAGGTGGAGGCCGTGCTGCTGGAGGACGGCCGCAGTGTGCCCGCCGACACCGTCGTCGTCGGCGTGGGGGCGCGCCCCTGCGTCGAGTGGCTGGAGGGCTCCGGCGTCGTGCTCGACAACGGCGTGAAGTGCGGCGCCGACGGGCGCACCAGCGTCGCCGGGGTGGTGGCCGTGGGCGACTGCGCCAACTGGTACGACCCGCACACCGGCGGCCACCGCAGGGTCGAGCACTGGACCGGCGCGCTGGAGCGACCGGACACGGCCGTCGCCACGCTGCTCGCGCAGGGCGCGCGGGAACCGGGGGCGCCCCGGCCGCCGTACTTCTGGTCCGACCAGTACGGCGTGAAGATCCAGTTCGTCGGTCACGCTGCCGGGGCCGACAGCGTGACGGTCGAGGAGGGCTCGACCGACGACCGCAGCTTTCTCGCCGTGTACCGGCGGGCGGGCCGGCAGGTCGCCGTGCTCGGGATGAACCAGCCGCGGCTGTTCACCCGCGCCCGCAAGCAGTTCGGCACCGCCGCGTCCTGACCCGGCGCCCGCACCACCCCACCGATCCACGACGTCCTCCGAGGAGTGCACCGTGACCTCGACCAGCCTGCCGGACAGCCTGATCGCCACCCTCCCCGGCTCCGCCTACACCGATCCCGGGATCTTCGCCCAGGAGCAGGAGCGCATCTTCGAGACGATGTGGTTCTGCGTGGCCCGTGCCGCGGACCTGCCGAAGCCCGGTGCGTTCCGCACCGTCGACGTGGGGCGCGAGAGCATCCTCGTCACCCGGGCCCGGGACCATTCGATCCGCGCATACTTCAACGTCTGCCGGCACCGCGGCGCCAAGCTCTGCACCGAGGAGACCGGCGAGGTCGCACGTGCCTTCCAGTGCCCGTACCACGCCTGGACCTACGGCCTGGACGGCAAGCTGGTCGCCGCGCCCAACCTCACCAAGATGCCCGACGTCGGCCGCACCGAGTACGGCCTGGTGGGCGTGGCCGTCCGGGAGTGGCTCGGGTATGTCTGGGTGTGCCTCGCGGAGAACCCGCCGTCCTTCGAGGAGGACGTGATCGGGGCGGCGGTCGAGCGGCTGGGCGACGTCGAGTCGATCGAACGCTACGGCGTCGAGGACCTCTCCGTCGGCAGACGGATCGTCTACGACGTCAAGGCGAACTGGAAGCTCATCATCGAGAACTTCATGGAGTGCTACCACTGCGCCACCATCCACCCCGAACTCACCGAGGTGCTGCCCGAGTTCGCCGACGGCTACGCGGCGCAGTACTACGTGGGCCACGGCGCCGAGTTCGGCGCGGACGTCCAGGGCTTCACCGTCGACGGCTCCGAGGGGCTGGACCGCATTCCCGGGGTCTCGGCTGACCAGGACCGGCGGTACTACGCGATCACCGTCAAGCCGCAGGTGTTCATCAACCTGGTGCCGGACCATGTGATATTCCACCGGATGTACCCGGTGGCCGTCGACCGCACGATCGTCGAGTGCGACTGGCTCTACCTCCCGCACGTCGTGGAGAGCGGCAAGGACGTCAGCCGGTCCGTGGAGCTCTTCGACCGGGTCAACCGCCAGGACTTCGACGCCTGCGAGCGCACGCAGCCCGGCATGAGCTCACGGCTGTACGCCAAGGGCGGGGTGCTGGTGCCCAGCGAGCACCACATCGGCGCCTTCCACGACTGGGTCCACGAGCGGCTCGGGACCCGGCAGCCGGAGTGACCGCCCGCGGCCCGCGCCCGCCGGGTGTGAACGCGGGCCCTGCGGTGGTCGTCGTCCCGAGGGCGCTCAGCCCAGGTACCCCATGCGGTGGCTGATCTCCTCCGCGCCCTTGACCAGTACCGGGGCCAGTTCGTGCATGCGCTCCTCGGTGAACCGGTAGGAGGGCCCTGAGGCGCTGATCGAGGCGATGACCACCCCGTCCCGGTCCCGGATCGGCGCGGCCATGGCGTGCAGCCCGATCTCCAGCTCCTCCAGCGTCCAGGCATAACCGCGCTCCCGGGCGTCGGCGAGGTTCTTCTCCAGCTTCGCCTTCGAGGAGATGGTGTGCGGGGTCAGCTTCTTCAGGCCGCCCTCCGCGATCAGCGCGGCGCGCTCCTGCGCGGGCACGTGGGCCAGCATGATCTTGCCGCTGGAGGTGGCGTGCAGCGGGGTCAGCTGGCCCACCCAGTTGTGCGCGGTGACGGCGGCCGTGCCGCGCACCTGGTAGAGGTTGATCGCATAGTGCTCCTGCAACACCGCGATGTTCACCGTCTCGCCGATCTCGTCGGCCAGCCGCTCGCACACCGCCCGGCCCTGCTGGGTGACGTCGATGCGTCCCGTCACGGCCCCGGCCAGGCGTACGATGCCGAAGCCGAGCGAGTACTTGCCCCGCTCGCCCGACTGCTCCACGAGACCGCGCGCCTCCAGGGCGCCGAGCAGCCGGAACGCGGTCGACTTGTGAACATCGATCTCGGCGGCCACCTCGCTCACCCCCGCCTCGCCGCGCTGGGCCAGGATCTCCAGGACGCTGATGGCGCGGTCGACGGACTGCACGCCACCAGAAGATGAGCCGTTCGTTTCGGTATCCGGACTGAAGTTGCTCATAGCGAAACTATACGCGCAGTAAACAACACACTCCAAGTAACGCGATGTGAACAAAGATCTTACAAGTTGCGTGGTTCGCAACCTGGTGCGTATAGCGATACCCGTACTAGCATTCCGCGCAATCGACGGCGCGAGCGAGACGAGGCACCATGGCTCCCTTGCAGTACGACTTCGTCATCGTCGGCGGCGGCTCGGCCGGCAGTGCACTGGCGAACCGGCTCTCGGCCGACCCCGGCAACCGGGTGCTCGTCCTGGAGGCAGGCCGCCCCGACTACCCGTGGGACGTGTTCATCCACATGCCGGCGGCGCTGACCTATCCCATCGGCAGCCGCTTCTACGACTGGAAGTACGAGTCCGAGCCCGAGCCCCACATGGGCGGCCGCCGCATCTACCACGCCCGCGGCAAGGTCCTCGGCGGCTCCAGCAGCATCAACGGCATGATCTTCCAGCGCGGCAACCCGCTCGACTACGAGCGCTGGGCCGCCGACCCGGGCATGGCCACCTGGGACTACGCGCACTGCCTGCCGTACTTCCGCCGGATGGAGAACTGCCTGGCCGCCGACCCGGACGACGAGTTCCGCGGCCACGACGGCCCGCTGGTCCTGGAGCGCGGCCCGGCCACCAACCCGCTCTTCTCCGCCTTCCTGAAGGCGACCGAGGAGGCGGGCTACGCGCCCACCGACGACGTCAACGGCTACCGGCAGGAGGGCTTCGCCAAGTTCGACCGCAACGTCCACCGCGGCCGGCGCCTGTCGGCGTCCAAGGCGTACCTCAAGCCCGCCAGGAAGCGCCCCAACCTCACCGTGAAGACCCGCGCCCTGGTCACCCGGGTCCTCTTCGAGGGCAAGAAGGCCGTCGGCGTCGAGTACCGGCGCGGCAAGGGCGCCCTCCAGGAGGTCCGCGCCAAGGAGGTCATCCTCTGCGGCGGCGCGATCAACTCCCCGCAGCTGCTCCAGCTCTCCGGCGTCGGCAACGCGCAGGAACTGGGCGCCCTCGGCATCGACGTCGTCCACGACCTGCCGGGCGTCGGCGAGAACCTCCAGGACCACCTGGAGGTGTACATCCAGTACGCCTGCAAGCAGCCGGTCTCCGTGCAGCCGTACCTGGCGAAGTGGCGGGCCCCCTTCATCGGCCTGCAGTGGCTCTTCCGCAAGGGCCCGGCCGCGACCAACCACTTCGAGGCCGGCGGCTTCGCCCGCAGCAACGACGACGTGGACTACCCCAACCTGATGTTCCACTTCCTGCCCATCGCGGTCCGCTACGACGGCTCGGTACCCGCCGGCGGCCACGGCTACCAGGTCCACGTCGGCCCCATGTACTCCGACGCCCTCGGCTCGGTGAAGATCAGGAGCAAGGACCCCCGCGAGCACCCGGCCCTGCGCTTCAACTACCTCTCCACCGAGCAGGACCGCCGCGAGTGGGTCGAGGCGATCAGAGTCGCCCGCGACCTGCTCGACCAGCCCGCGCTCACCCCCTACAACGACGGGGAGATCTCGCCCGGCCCGTCCGTGGCGACGGACGAGGAGATCCTCGCCTGGGTGGCCAAGGACGGCGAGACCGCCCTGCACCCGTCCTGCACCTGCAGGATGGGCACCGACGAGATGTCCGTCGTCGACCCGACGAGCCTGCGGGTGCACGGCGTGGAGGGCCTGCGCGTGGTGGACGCCTCGGTGATGCCGTACGTCACCAACGGCAACATCTACGCCCCGGTGATGATGATCGCGGAGAAGGCGGCCGACCTCATCCTCGGCAAGGAGCCGCTGCCACCGTCGGAGGCCGTGTACTACCGGCACCGCGACGCCCAGAAGCAGGCCGGGTAGACATGGGTGCCGAGGCGCTGCGGGCGCTGCTGGCCCGCGTCCGCTACGAGGTGCTGCCGGCGAAGGCGACCGAGGAGAAGGTCCTCGCCCACGTGCCCCAGGACGTAGTGGTCACCGTCACGGCGTCACCGGTCAAGGGCCTGGAACCGACCCTCGCCCTCACCGAGCGGCTCGCGGCGCACGGGTACCGGATCGTCCCGCATGTGCCCGCACGTCTGCTCCGGGACGACACGCACCTGAAGGACGTCACCGAGCGGCTGCGCGCCGTGGGCGTCGACGACCTCTTCGTCCCGGCGGGCGACGCCGATCCGCCCGCCGGGCCGTACGAGGGAGCGCTGCCGGTGCTGCGCAGGCTGACCGAACTGGGCAGACCCTTCGCCGAGACGGGGATCACCGGCTACCCGGAGAGCCACCCGTTGATCCACGACGACCTCACCATCCAGGCGATGTGGGACAAGCGGGCGCACGCCACCTACATCGTCAGCAACCTCTGCTTCGACGCGCGCGTGCTCGGCGACTGGCTCGGCCGGATCCGGCGCCGGGACGTCACCCTGCCCGTGTACGTCGGCGTCGCCGGGCCCGTCCAGCGGGCCAAGCTGATGGCGATGGCGACCAAGATCGGGGTGGGGGAGTCGACCCGCTTCCTCACCAAGCACGCCTCCTGGTTCCTGCGCTTCGCCACACCCGGCGGATACGACCCGGAGCGGCTGCTCGCCCGCGGCGAGGAGGCGTTCGGCGCGCCGTCGGCGGGTGTGGCGGGCCTCCATCTGTTCACCTTCAACCAGGTTGCCGAGACGGAGCGGTGGCGCCGTGCGCTGCTGGACCGGCTGGGCGGCTGACCCGCCCGAGGGGGCGCCGCTTTCGCGGCCGAATCGGGATACGCGGAGCCCTTGACGGCTGTCAGTACATTCGGTCAGGGTGTTCCACCAAAAGCAATCCAATGCACAATGCGCAACGAATTCGGGCTCGAAGGGCGCGGCCGTGGCAGATCTGTATGTGGATGGTAAATGGCGCGCCGCGGTGGCCGGCGGCCACCGTGAGATCCGCTGTCCCGCGGACGGCACACTCGTCGCGACGGTCTCGGAGGCGACCCGCCCCGACACCGAGGCGGCGATCGGCGCGGCCAGGCGCGCGTTCGACGAGGGCCCCTGGCCGCACACCCCCGAGCGCGAGCGCGGCGCGCTGCTGCTGCGCACCGCCGACATCATCGAGCGCGACGCCAAGGAGTTCGCCCGCGCCGAATCCCTGGACACCGGCAAGCGCCTGGTGGAGAGCGAGTACGACATCGCCGACGTCGTATCCTGCCTCCGCTTCTACGGCGGCATCGCGGGCACCGACGCCGGCCGGGTGATCGACACCGGGCGTGCGGACGCCGTCAGCCGCGTCGTGTACGAGCCGGTCGGCGTGTGCGGACTGATCACCCCGTGGAACTACCCGCTGCTGCAGGCGAGCTGGAAGGTCGCGCCCGCCCTGGTCGCGGGCAACACGTTCGTCCTCAAGCCCAGCGAGCTGACCCCCTCCACCGCCATCCTGCTGATGAAGGCCCTGGAAGAGGCCGGACTCCCGCCGGGTGTCGGCAACCTCGTGCTCGGCGCCGGGCCCGAGGCCGGTGCCGCGCTCTCCGAGGACCCCGCCGTCGACATGGTGTCCTTCACCGGCGGCCTGGAGACCGGCAAGCGGATCATGGCCACCGCCGCGGCGACCGTGAAGAAGGTCGCGCTGGAGCTGGGTGGCAAGAACCCCAACGTGGTCTTCGCCGACGCCGACCTCGACACCGCCGTCGACTTCGCGCTCACCGCCGTCTTCCTGCACTCCGGGCAGGTCTGCTCGGCCGGCGCCCGGCTGATCGTCGAGGACTCGATCCACGACGCCTTCGTCGACGAGGTGGTCCGCCGGGCCCGGCTCATCCGCCTCGGCGGCCCCTTCGACCCCGAGGCCGAGACCGGCGCGCTGATCTCCGCACAGCACCGCGAGAAGATCGAGGCCTACGTGGCCGCCGGGATCGCCGAGGGCGCCGTACTGCGCTGCGGCGGCGCCCGCCCCGAGGACCCCGCGCTGGCGAACGGCTACTACTACCCGCCCACCGTCCTCGACGAGTGCCGGCAGGACATGCGCGTGGTGCACGAGGAGTCCTTCGGGCCCGTGCTCACCGTCGAGCGCTTCCGGGACGAGGACGACGCCGTCCGCATCGCCAACGACACGGAGTACGGCCTCGCCGGAGCCGTCTGGACCCAGGACGCGGGCAAGGCCCAGCGGGTCGCGCGCAGGCTGCGTCACGGCACCGTGTGGATCAACGACTACCACCCCTATGTGCCGCAAGCGGAATGGGGTGGCTTCGGGCACTCGGGCGTGGGCCGTGAGCTGGGACCGACCGGCCTGGACGAGTACCGAGAGCCCAAGCACGTCTGGCAGAACATCCAACCCGGGCCGCAGCACTGGTTCCGCGGCTGACGCCGAAGAGAGGCCGATCATGACCCCAGCCCAGACCGAGGTGTCGCAGCGGCGCGGCACGTCCCAGGACCCCGATCGGACCCCGGTGATCTCCGTGCGCCGGCTGTGGAAGGTGTTCGGGCCGAAGGCCGACGAGGTGCCGGGCTCCGAGGAGTTGTGCGGGCTCACCCGCCGCGAGCTGATGGACCGCACCGGTTGCACCGCCGCCGTCCGCGATGTGGACTTCGAGGTGTCCAATGGCGAGGTCTTCGTCGTCATGGGCCTGTCCGGCTCCGGCAAGTCCACCCTCGTGCGATGTCTGACCCGGCTGATCGAACCCACCGCGGGCGAGATCGTCTTCGAGGGCGAGGACATCCGCGGCGCCGACGCCCGGCGGCTGCGAGAGCTGCGGCGCAGCAAGTTCTCCATGGTCTTCCAGCACTTCGGTCTGCTGCCGCACCGCAAGGTCGTCGAGAACGTGGCGTTCGGCCTGGAGATCCGCGGCATGAGCAAGGCCGCACGTATGAAACGGGCGATGGAGACCGTCGAACTGGTGGGCCTCGCCGGCTACGAGAACTCCTACCCCGACCAGCTCTCCGGCGGTATGCAGCAGCGCGTCGGCCTCGCCCGCGCCCTCGCCGGCGACCCCGACGTCCTCTTCTTCGACGAGCCGTTCTCCGCCCTGGACCCGCTGATCCGCCGGGACATGCAGAGCGAGGTCATCCGCCTGCACCACGAGGTCGGCAAGACCATGGTCTTCATCACCCACGACCTCTCCGAGGCCCTCAAGCTGGGCGACCGCATCCTGATCATGCGGGACGGCAAGATGGTCCAGTGCGGCACCGGCGACGAACTGGTCGGCGCCCCGGCCGACGACTACGTACGGGACTTCGTGAAGGACGTGCCGCGCGGGGACGTCCTCACCCTGCGCTGGATCATGCGCCCGCCCGCCGACGGCGACGAGCTGGACGGGCCCGAGCTGGGCCCGGACGTCGTGGTCCGCGAGGCCACCCGGGCGGTGCTCGCCGCCGAGAAACCGGTCAAGGTCGTCGAGAACGGCAAGCTGCTCGGCATCGTCGGCGACGAGGAGATCCTCGCCGTCGTCGCCGGGCAGGAGGGCGGCGCCTGATGGCCGCCGTCGCCGACGCGACCGCGCCGGTCGTGACGCCGCGCAAGAAGGTCAGCCGCCCGATGGTGGTGGCGGCGATCGTGGTCGTCTGGCTGGTGCTCTTCGCCGCGCTGCGCGGCCGGCAGACCCTGACGCTGGCCGCCGCCGACCTCACCGGTCTGCACCGCTGGCTGAACGACGTCAACGACAGCATCGGCGCCAACCGCAACTCCAACCCGGTCTTCCTGTACTTCTTCAACGAGATCCGGCTGGTCATCGACAACCTGGTCACCTTCGTCCAGTCGCTGATCTCCCAGCCCAGCGTCGGCCGCCCGGTCCCGCAGATCGGCTGGCTCGGCGTCGTCGGCATCACCGGCTACGTCTCCTGGGCCGTGGGCAACTGGCGGGTCGCCCTGCTGGCCGTCGCGGGCTTCACCTTCTTCGGGCTCCAGGGCCTGTGGCAGGAGAGCATGGACACCCTGGCGCTGACCCTGTCGGCGGTCCTGGTGGCCCTGCTCATCGGCATCCCGCTCGGCGTGTGGGCGGGGCTCTCCGACCGGGTCAACCGGATCATGACGCCCTTCCTGGACTTCATGCAGACGATGCCGACCTTCGTCTACCTCGCCCCGCTGACCCTGATCTTCCTCATCGGCGGCGCCTCCGCCGTGATCACCACGGTCATCTACGCGGCCCCGCCCGCCATCCGCATCACCGCGTACGCCATCCGCTCGGTCCCCGAGACCACCGTCGAGGCGGCCGACTCGCTCGGCGCCACCCGCGTGCAGCAACTGGTGAAGGTGCTGCTGCCGATGTCGAAGCGCACGGTCGTCGTGGGGGTCAACCAGACCATCATGGCCGCCCTGGCCATGGTCACCATCGCGGCCCTGATCGACGCGCCCGGCCTCGGCAAGACCGTCGTGCAGGCGCTCCAGTCGCTCGACGTCGGCACCGCCTTCAACGCCGGCCTAGCCATCGTCGTCATGGCCATCGTGCTCGACCGGGTGACCACCGCGGCGGCCGTCCGAACCGAGACCCGCCGCGCGGAGGGGCGGTTCCTCACGTGGCGCCGCCCGCTGCTGGGCGCTGGCGGAGTCGCCGCCGTCGTCCTGGTCTACCTCTCCCACACCTACGTCTGGGCGGCCGAGTTCCCCGGCGACGGCACCGTCGGCAGCCATATCGCGAGCGCCGCCGACACCACGTCCACATGGCTGCAGGACCATCTCTACGGCCTCACCAACGCCCTGCGGGACGCGGTCACCAACGGCCTGCTCAACCCCTTCCAGACCCTGCTCACCGACTCCCCGTGGTGGCTGGTCGGCGCCGTCCTGGTCGCGCTCGGCGCGGTCCTCGGCGGCTGGCGGGCCGGGGTGACGGCGGCCGTGTGCGTCGGGCTCCTTGTCGGTACCGGACTCTGGTCGGACAGCATGACCACCCTCGCCTCGACCGTCGTGGCCACCGTCCTGACGATGCTGGCCGGCGTCGTCGTCGGCGTGTGGATGGGCCGCAGCACCCTGGCCGACCGGCTGATCCGGCCCACCCTGGACGCCGCGCAGGTCATGCCGCCGTTCGTCTACCTCGTACCGTTCCTGGCGCTCTTCGGCGCCACCCGCTTCACCGCGATCATCGCGGGCGTCGTCTACGCGGCACCCGTGGCGATCAAGATCATCGCGGACGGGGTGCGGAACGTGTCCGAGTCCACCGTGGAGGCGGCCACCTCGGCCGGGTGCAACACCTGGCAGATCATCACCAAGGTCCAGCTGCCGATGGCACGCGGCGCCCTGACTCTCGCGACCAACCAGGGCCTGATCTACGTGCTGTCGATGGTTGTGTTGGGCGGCCTGGTAGGGGCGGGCGCCCTCGGCTACGACGTCGTGGCCGGTTTCTCGCAGAGCGAGCTGTACGGCAAGGGGCTGGCGGCAGGGCTGGCCATCGTACTGCTCGGAGTCATGTTCGACCGGATCACTCAGGCTGCGGCACGACGCACCAGGGCATAAGGAGCTCGACACCATGGCACAACACTGGCGAGCCGGCGCGGCCGGCCTGGCCGTCCTCGGCCTCACCCTCACCGCCTGCGGCGGGGCGAAGGTCGGCGGCAGCAGTTCCGCCGGCTCGACGTCCTCGGGCGGCAAGTGCGGCACCTTCAACCTGGCCGTCAACCCCTGGGTGGGCTACGAGGCGGACGCGGCGGTCGTCGCGTACGTCGCGGAGCACAACCTCGGCTGTACGGTCAACAAGAAGGACCTGAAGGAGGAGATCGCCTGGCAGGGCTTCGGGACCGGCGAGGTCGACGCCGTCCTGGAGAACTGGGGCCACGACGATCTGAAGAAGAAGTACATCACCGGGCAGAAGACGGCCGTCGAGGCCGGTTCCACCGGCAACAAGGGCATCATCGGCTGGTACGTGCCGCCGTGGCTGGCCAAGGCGCACCCGGACATCACGGACTGGGAGAGCCTCAACAAGTACGCCGCCAACTTCAAGACCTCCGAGTCCGGCGGCAAGGGCCAGCTGCTCGACGGCGACCCGTCGTACGTCACCAACGACGCCGCGCTGGTGAAGAACCTGAAGCTGGACTTCAAGGTGGTGTACGCGGGCAGCGAGACCGCGCTCATCCAGGCCTTCAGAACCGCCGAGAAGAACAAGCAGTGGCTGATCGGCTACTTCTACGAACCGCAGTGGTTCCTGTCCGAGGTGCCGCTGGTCAAGGTGAACCTGCCCAAGTACACGACGGGTTGCGACGCCGACGCGGCGAAGGTCGCCTGCGACTACCCCGTCTACGACCTCGACAAGATCGTCAGCGCGAGCTTCGCCAAGTCGGGCAGCCCGGCGTACGACCTGGTGAAGAACTTCAACTGGACCAACGACGACCAGAACACCGTGGCCAAGTACATCGCGGTGGACAAGCTGTCGGACGACGCGGCGGCCAAGAAGTGGGTCGACGCCAACCCCGACAAGGTCAAGGCCTGGCTGAAGTAGCGAGGACCGCGGGATCGTTCCGGGACGCCCGGCGGGCGGTGCGCAGCTGTGCGCGCCGCCCGCCGGGCGTTGCCGTTCTCCGGCCGCGGACACCGCCATGGCCGGGGCCGTTCCGCTAGGTCACCACCCTCTTGACACCCCTCCTTCCCGGCGGGCACATTGAGTTGCGCAGCCTGAATCATGTTGCGCACAAAGCAACTGCACCGGTCTCAAGTTCGGAGGTTGGGCGATGGCGGGACCCCGAGTGGTCATCATCGGAGCGGGCGTCGTGGGAGCGGCCCTCGCGGACGAGATCTCCGCGCGCGGCTGGACCGAGGTGACCGTGGTCGACCAGGGCCCGCTCCCGGCCACGGGCGGCTCCTCCTCACACGCCCCGGGCCTGGTCTTCCAGACGAACCCCTCGAAGACCATGACGGAGCTGGCCCGCTACACCGTCGAGAAGTTCTGCTCCCTCGACGTCGACGGCAAGCCCTGCTTCCTCCAGGTCGGCGGCCTCGAAGTGGCCACCACCCCGGAGCGCCTCGCGGAACTCCACCGCCGGCACGGCTGGATCACCGCCTGGGGCATCGAGGCACGCCTGCTGACCGCCGACGAGTGCGTCGCACAGCACCCGCTGGTCAACCGCGACCGGGTCCTCGGCGGCCTCCTCGTCCCCACCGACGGCCTCGCCAAGGCCGTCCTCGCCGTCGAGGCCCAGATCCGCCGGGCCACCGAACGCGGCGTCCGCTTCCTCGCCCGCCACGAGGTCCTCGACGTCCGGCAGAGCGAGGGCCGGGTTACCTCCGTGCTGACCGACCAGGGCGAACTCCCCGCCGACATCGTCGTCTGCTGTGCCGGCATCTGGGGCCCGAAGATCGCCCGCATGGTCGGCATGAACCTCCCGCTCACGCCGCTCGCCCACCAGCTCGCCTGGACCGGCCCGGTCCCCGCCCTGGCCGGCCAGACGGAGGAGGCGGTCCGCCCGATCCTGCGCCACCAGGACGCCGACCTCTACTACCGCGACCGCTTCGACGCCATCGGCATCGGCTACTACGGCCACCGCCCCATGCCGATCTCCGCCGACGACATCCTCTCCGTGGACGAGGCCGCACAGATGCCCTCGGTCCTGAAGTTCACCGAGGAGGACTTCGAGGACGCCTGGACCGAGACGCAGTCCCTCCTCCCGGCGACCCGCGAGGCCAAGGTCGAGGAGGGCATCAACGGCCTCTTCTCCTTCACCACCGACGGTTACCCGCTGCTCGGCGAGTCCCCCGACGTCAAGGGCTTCTGGGTCGCCGAGGCCGTCTGGGTCACCCACTCCGCGGGCGTCGGCCGCGCGGTCGCCGAATGGCTGGTCGACGGCCACTGCTCGTCCTTCGACCTCCACGAGTGCGACGTCAACCGCTTCGAGCCGCACCAGCTGGCCCCGGAGTACGTCCTGGCCCGCGACTGCCAGAACTTCGTCGAGGTCTACGACATCCTCCACCCCCTCCAGCCGTCCGGGAAGCCGCGCCCGATCCGCACCAGCCCCTTCCACGCCCGCCAGCAGGAGCACGGCGCGTTCTTCCTGGAGGCGAACGGCTGGGAGCGCCCCCAGTGGTACGAGGCGAACGCGGGCCTGCTCGAAGGCCGTTCGATCCCCACCCCCAACGACTGGGCCGCCCGCTACTGGTCGCCCATCGTCGGCGCCGAGGCCCAGGTCACCCGCGAGACCGTCGCGATGTACGACATGACCGCCCTCAAGCGCCTGGAGATCAGCGGCCCCGGCGCCGCCGACTTCCTGGAGGGACTGGTCACCGGAAAGGTCGCCAAGTCCGTCGGCTCGGTGACGTACACCCTGCTCCTCGACCACGACGGCGGCATCCGCAGCGACGTCACCGTGGCCCGCCTCGCCCGCGACCTCTTCCAGGTCGGCGCCAACGGCAACCTCGACCTCGACTGGTTCAGCCGCCACCTCCCCGCCTGGGGGCACCTCCCAGCGGTAGCTGGGGGAGGCACGGTCCAGGTCCGGGACATCACGCCCGGCACCTGCTGTATCGGCCTGTGGGGACCGCTCGCCCGCGAGGTCCTCCAGCCGCTCACCGACGAGGACTTCTCCAACGACGGCCTCAAGTACTTCCGCGCCAAGCGTGCCTACATCGGCTCGGTGCCGGTCACCGCGATGCGGCTGTCGTACGTCGGCGAACTCGGCTGGGAGCTGTACACCACCGCCGACCAGGGCCAGAAGCTCTGGGACACCCTGTGGCAGGCGGCCGAGCCGCTCGGCGGGATCATCGCCGGCCGCGGCGCCTTCAACAGCCTCCGCCTGGAGAAGGGCTACCGCTCCTTCGGCACCGACATGACCTACGAGCACGACCCCTACGAGGCCGGCGTCGGCTTCGCCGTCAAGCTCGACAAGGGCGACTTCGTCGGGAAGGCCGCGTTGGAGCGGCGCAAGGGCGACGTGCGGCGCCGGCTGAGCTGCCTCACGATCGAGGACCCGAGGGCGGTCGTGATGGGCAAGGAGCCGGTCTACGACGGTGAGCGCGCCGTCGGCTACGTGACCAGCGCGGCGTACGGCTACACGGTCGGCAAGGGGATTGCCTACGCGTGGCTTCCGGCGGAGCTGGCGGTGCCGGGGACCGGCGTGCAGATCGGGTACTTCGACCAGCGCGTGGCGGCGGTGGTGGCCGAGGAGCCGTTGTTCGACCCGGGGATGAGTCGTCTCCGTGGGTGACGGATCCGGGTGGCGTCGTTGTTCGGCTGCGGGCACGTCGTGGCTGGTCGCGCCCACGCGGCGGCAGCCGCAATATCGGCACAGCCCCGCGCCCCTTCGGGGCGCACCTCTCGCCAAGGTCGTTGAAAGGATCGCGAAACTCAAATGAACGCGCTGAACACGCCCTTGGCCGAGCTGGACCCCGAGGTCCATGCCGCGCTCCGTGCCGAGCTGAACCGGCAGCAGTCCACCCTGGAGATGATCGCCTCCGAGAACTTCGCGCCCGTCGCCGTGATGGAGGCGCAGGGCTCGGTGGCCACCAACAAGTACGCCGAGGGCTACCCCGGGCGCCGCTACTACGGCGGCTGCGAACACGTCGACGTCACGGAGCGGCTGGCCATCGAACGCGTCAAGTCGCTCTTCGGCGCGGGCTTCGCCAACGTGCAGCCGCACTCGGGTGCCCAGGCCAACACCGCCGTCTTCTTCGCCCTGCTCAAGCCCGGCGACACGATCCTCGGCCTCGACCTCGCGCACGGCGGCCACCTCACCCACGGCATGCGCATCAACTACAGCGGCAAGATGCTCAACGTCGTGCCTTACCACGTCTCCGAGACCGACAACCTCGTGGACCTGGACGAGGTGGAGCGGCTCGCCAAGGAACACCGCCCGAAGATGATCATCGCTGGCTGGTCGGCGTACCCCAGGCAGCTGGACTTCGCGGCCTTCCGCCGGATCGCCGACGAGGTCGGTGCCCTGCTGATGGTCGACATGGCGCACTTCGCGGGCCTGGTGGCGGCGGGGCTGCACCCGAGCCCCGTCCCGCACGCCCACGTGGTCACCACGACCACCCACAAGACCCTCGGCGGACCGCGCGGCGGGGTCATCCTCACCAACGACGCCGACCTCGCCAAGAAGATCAACTCGGCGGTCTTCCCCGGGATGCAGGGCGGCCCGCTGGAACACGTCATCGCGGCGAAGGCCGTCTCCTTCAAGGTCGCCGCGTCACCCGAGTTCACCGAGCGCCAGGCCCGCACCCTGGCCGGTGCCCGGATCCTCGCCGAGCGCCTGACCCGGCCCGACGCGGCCGCGGCCGGCGTGAAGGTGCTGACCGGCGGCACGGACGTCCACCTGGTCCTGGTCGACCTGCGGGAGTCCCCGCTGGACGGGCGACAGGCGGAGGACCTCCTCCACGAGATCGGCATCACCGTCAACCGCAACGCCGTCCCCTTCGACCCGCGCCCGCCCATGGTCACCTCCGGCCTGCGCATCGGCACCCCGGCTCTGGCCACCCGGGGCTTCACCGAGGAGGACTTCACCGAGGTCGCCGACGTGATCGCCCTCGCCCTCCAGCCCGAGCCGGACATCCCAGCCCTGCGCGCCCGCACGGAGACACTCGCGGCCAAGCACCCGCTCTACCCGCACCTCTCGCACGACGGAGACGTCCGATGAGCCCCAGCACCCGCCCCCTACGCCCTGCGGGCGTGGGGGGACCCCCAGGCGCCGACCTCCCCGACCACCCGGAGTTCCTCTGGCGCACGCCCGAGCCCAGGCGGTCTTACGACGTCGTCATCGTCGGCGGCGGCGGTCACGGCCTCGCCACCGCCCACTACCTGGCCAGGAACCACGGCATCACCAACGTGGCCGTCCTGGAGAAGGGCTGGCTCGCGGGCGGCAACATGGCCCGCAACACCACGATCATCCGCTCCAACTACCTGTGGGACGAGAGCGCCGGCATCTACGAACACGCGCTGAGACTCTGGGAGGGCCTGGAGGAGGAACTCGACTACCCGATCCTCTTCTCCCAGCGCGGCGTCCTGAACCTCGCCCACAGCCTCCAGGACGTCCGCGACAGCGTCCGCCGGGTCGAGGCCAACCGCCTCAACGGCGTCGACGCCGAGTGGCTCGACGCGGACGGGGTCAAAGAGGTCTGCCCGATCGTCAACACCTCACCCGACGTGCGCTACCCGGTCCTCGGCGGCACCTACCAGCCCCGCGCCGGCATCGCCAAGCACGACTACGTGGCCTGGGGCTTCGCCCGCTCCGCGGACGCGGCCGGCATCGACATCATCCAGAACTGCGAGGTCACGGGGGTGGACGTGGTCGACGGCCGGGTGGTCGGCGTCCAGACCACCCTCGGCCCGATCGCGGCCGGCAAGGTGGCCCTCTGCTCGGCCGGCCACACCTCGGTCCTGGCCGCGATGGCGGGCATCGACCTCCCCCTCCAGAGCCACCCGCTCCAGGCCCTGGTCTCCGAACTCCTGGAACCGGTCCACCCCACCGTCGTCATGTCCAACGCGGTGCACGTCTACGTCAGCCAGGCGCACAAGGGCGAACTTGTGATGGGCGCGGGCATCGACGCGTACAACTCCTACACCCAGCGCGGGGCGTTCCACATCATCGAGGAGCAGATGGCGGCGGCCCTCGAACTCTTCCCGGTCTTCGCGCGCGCCCACGTGCTGCGTACCTGGGGCGGCATCGTCGACGTCAGCCCCGACGCCTCACCGGTCGTGGGCCTCAGCCCGGTGGACAACCTCTACCTCAACTGCGGCTGGGGAACGGGCGGTTTCAAGGCCACCCCGGGGGTCGGCTGGGTCTACGCCCACACCATCGCCCACGACACCCCTCATCCTCTCAACGCCCCCTTCTCGCTCGACCGTTTCACCACCGGCGCGCTCGTCGACGAGCACGGCGCTGCCGCGGTGGCCCACTAGGGAGCCCAACCATGCTGCTCATCCCCTGCCCGTGGTGCGGGCCCCGCGACGAGACAGAGTTCCACTACGGCGGCCAGGCCCACGTGCCGTACCCGGAGGACCCGGCCTCCCTCACCGACGAGGAGTGGGCGCGGTATCTGTTCTTCCGCGACAATCCCAAGGGCCCCTTCGCCGAACGCTGGACCCACGCGGCAGGCTGCCGGAGGTGGTTCAACGCGGTACGCGACACGTCGACGAACGAGATCCTGACGGTGTACAGGGCGGGCGAGTCGCGTCCCGCGGTTGCCGAGCCCCGTCCACTCAACTCAGCCCGTCCGGCGTCTCCTCTCTCAGCCCGTCCGGCGTTTGAGGACGAGGCCGTCCAGGCCGAAGCGGGGTCCGGGGGCGCAGCTCCCAGCGGGGTGGAAGGGGCAGCGCCCCTTCAGGACGGGACGGGTAGGGGCGGCGGGGGCACGCCATCCATCAGCGGCTCCGCCGCGGGCCCCCTCCGCACCCCCACCGGCGGCCGAGTCGACCGCACCACCCCCCTCACCTTCACCTTCGACGGCACCGAATACCAGGGCTACCAAGGCGACACCCTCGCCTCCGCCCTCCTCGCCAACGGCGTCATCCAGGCCGCCACCAGCATCAAGCTCGGCCGCCCTCGCGGCATCTTCTCCGCCGGCGTCGAGGAACCCAACGCGGTCGTGCAGGTCGAGGCGCCCTTCCCCGAGCCGATGCTCCCCGCCACCACCATCGAGCTCCACGACGGCCTGGTAGCGACCAGCCTCCCGGGCCAGGGCCGCCTCGCCACCACCCCCGACCCGGCCCGCTACGACGCCGTCCACGCCCACTGCGACCTCCTGGTGGTCGGCGCGGGCCCGGCCGGCCTCGCGGCAGCGGCGGCGGCAGCCACCAGTGGCGCCCGCGTCATCCTCGCCGACGACCAGCCCGAACCCGGCGGCAGCCTGCTCGGCACCGGCGAGCACCTCGACTGGGTCGCGGCCACCCGCGCCCGCCTCGAAGCCGCCCCCGAGGTACGCGTCCTGCCCCGCACCACCGTCTTCGGCCACTACGACGACAACCACCTCCTCGCCGTGGAGCGCCGCACCGGCCACCTCGGCGCCGACGCCCCGCAGCACGTCTCCCGCGAACGCGTCTGGCGGATCCGCGCCCGGCACGTCGTCCTCGCCACCGGCGCCCACGAGCGCTCCCTCGCCTTCGGCGACAACGACCGCCCCGGCGTGATGCTGGCGGCCTCGGCCCGCACTTACCTGCACCGGTACGCCGTGCTCCCCGGCCGGCAGGCCGTCGTCCTCACCACCAACGACAGCGCCTACGCGGCCGCCCTCGACCTCGCGGCGGCCGGAGTCGGCATCGCCGCGATCGTCGACACCCGACCCGAACCGGGCCAGTGGGCCGAGCGGGCCAGGACCGCCGGGATCGAGGTGCTGCCCGGGCACGCGGTCACCGGCACGGCTGGCCGCGAGCGGCTCACCGCCGTGACCGTCGCCCCGTACGAAGGCACCGGCGCACAGCGGGAGTTCGCCGCCGACCTGCTCCTCGTCTCCGGCGGCTGGAACCCGGTCGCGCACCTGTTCAGCCAGGCGGGCGGCAAGCTCCGCCACGACGAGCGACTCGGGACGTTCGTGCCCGACAGCTGCCATCAGGCGGTGGCGGTCGCGGGCGCCGCGAACGGAGCGTTCGACCTCGCCACGGCCCTCGTCCAGGGCACGGCGGCCGGCACCCGCGCGGTGGAGGCCGAGGGCTACACCGCCGAGACCCCCGCCCTCCCCGCCGTGGCCCCGCAGCCGTACACCCCGCCCATGCAGGTCTTCACCGTCCCAGGCGAAGCCCCCCGGTTCGTCGACCTCCAGCGCGACGTCACGGTGGACGACCTCGCGCGGGCGACCGGCGCGGGCCTGCGCTCGGTGGAGCACACCAAGCGCTACACCACCGCCGGCACCGCCAACGACCAGGGCAGGACCGGTGGCGTGCTGGCGAGCGGGGTCGTCGCCGAACTCCTCGGCGTGGACATCTCGGCGCTCGGCCTGCCCACCTTCCGGCCGCCGTACACCCCCGTGTCCTTCGCCGCCCTCGCCGGCCGCGACCGGGGCACACTGCTCGACCCGATCCGCACCACGGCCCTGCACGACTGGCACGTCGGGCACGGCGCGCTCTTCGAGAACGTCGGGCAGTGGAAGCGGCCCTGGTACTACCCGCGGGACGGCGAGGACATGGAGAGCGCGGTGCTCCGCGAGTGCCGTGCCGCCCGTGAGGGGGTGGCCTTCATGGACGCCTCCACCCTCGGCAAGATCGACGTCCAGGGCCCGGACGCGGCGCTCTTCCTCGACCGGCTCTACACGAACATGATGAGCAACCTGAAGGTCGGCATGATCCGCTACGGCGTGATGTGCCGTCTGGACGGGATGGTGTTCGACGACGGCACGGTCATCCGGCTCGCCCCCGACCGGTTCCTGGTCACCACCACGACCGGCAACGCGGCGGCCGTCCTGGACTGGATGGAGGAGTGGCTGCAGACCGAGTGGCCGGACCTGCGGGTGCACTGCACCTCGGTCACCGAACACTGGGCCACCGTCGCCCTGGTCGGCCCCGAGTCCCGCGCGGTCCTCGGCTCGCTCGCACCCGGACTCGCGGTGGCCAACGAGGACTTCCCGTTCATGGCCTGGCGGGAGACCACCGTCGCCGGCATCGGTGCCCGGGTCTGCCGGATCAGCTTCTCCGGCGAACTCGCCTACGAGATCAACGTGTCGCCGTGGCAGGCCGTCGCGCTGTGGGAGGCGCTGTACGAGGCGGGTTCGCCGTACGGCATCACCCCGTACGGCACCGAGACCATGCACGTGCTGCGCGCCGAGAAGGGTTACCCGATCGTCGGCCAGGACACCGACGGCACGGTCACCCCGCAGGACCTCGGCATGGGCTGGGCGGTGTCGAAGAAGAAGCCCGACTTCATCGGGAAGCGCTCCTACGCCCGTGCCGACGCCGTGCGCCCCGACCGCAAGCACCTGGTCGCCCTGCTGACGGACGACCTGGGCGCCTTCCTCCCGGAGGGCACCCACCTGGTCGCCGACAGCGAACTGCCCGCCCCGCCCGTGCCGATGCTCGGCCACGTCACCTCCAGCTACCGCAGCGCCGCGCTCGGCCGGACCTTCGCGCTCGCCCTGGTCAAGGGCGGCCGGGACCGCATCGGCGAACGCCTCTACGCCCCCGTCGGCGAACAACTGCTGCCGGTGACCGTCGCCGGTCCCGTCCTCTACGACCCCGAGGGAGCCCGCCGCGATGGCTGACACCGCCCCGACCGCACGGCCGCGCAGCCCCCTGGCCGACGCCGCGCACCGCCTGGCCGCCGTGACCCGCTCCTCCAAGGGCGCGCTCCGGCTGGCCGAACTCCCGTTCCTGGCCCAGGTGAACGTCCGCCTCGACGCCAAGAGCCCGGCGGCGGACGCCGTGGCACTGGCCCTCGGATTCCAACTGCCTCTGGAACCCGACACCGTGGTGCACGCGGGGGAGGTGACCGCGGTGTGGCTCGGCCCCGACGAATGGCTGGTGGTGGGCCGGCCGGGCACCGAGCGGGACCTGGAGAGCCGGATCCGCACGGCCGCCGGGGACGAACCGGTCGCCGTCACCGACGTCTCCGCCCAGCGCACCACCCTCCTGGTCGGCGGCCCGCGCGCCCGCGACCTGCTCGCCCACGGCTGCGCCCTGGACCTGCATCCCCGTGCCTTCGGCCCCGGCCGCTGCGCCCAGACCACGCTGGCCCGTACCCAGGTCGTCCTGGTCGCACGGGACGAGACCAGGGCCGGCTTCTGGGTGCTGGTGCGCTCGTCGTTCGCCGGCTACCTGGTGGACTGGCTGCTGGACGCGGCCGTGGAACACGTGTGAGGCACCACGCACCGCGGGCCGGCACCCACCTGGGG
>NZ_JBHXLU010000038.1:0-95400 GCF_042720695.1 Streptomyces sp. NPDC058457
GGTGGAGGCCTTGCGCAGGCCGTCGGCGGCGATGGTGCCCCATTCGGTGGCGATGCCGCCGGGTTCGATGATGACGACGTCGATGCCGAAGGGCTTGGTCTCCAGGCGGAGGCAGTCGCTGAGGGCTTCGAGGGCGAACTTGGTGCCGTGGTACCAGCCGCCGAGGGGGGTGTGGATCTTGCCGCCCATGGAGGTGACGTTGATGATGGTGCCGGACTTGCGGGCGCGCATGTGGGGCAGGGCGAGCTGGGCCAGGCGCATGGCGCCGAAGACGTTGACCTCGAACTGGTAGCGGCCCTCGGACAGGGGGACGTCCTCGATGGCGCCGTAGGAGCCGTAGCCGGCGTTGTTGACCAGGACGTCGATGCGTCCGGTCTCGGCGACGATGCGTGCGACGCCGGCCTGCATGGAGTCGTCGCTGGTGACGTCCATGGCAAGGGGACGGATGCCGCGGTCGGCCAGCTTCTGGAGGCGGTCGGTGCGGCGGGCGGCCGCGTAGACGGTGTAGCCGAGGGACTGGAGCTTGAGGGCGGTGGCTTCACCGATGCCGGAGGAGGCGCCGGTGACCAGAGCGGTCTTGGTCATGAGGGTTCCTGGAGGTAAGGTGAACTTGGGTTCATCAACTACTATGAACCTCGGTTCACGTTAATGCAAGTCCGGATCCGCAGACGTTCACCCGGTCGCCGCACCCACATGCAGGCACCCCGGACCCGGCCACCGTTCATCTGGAAAGTGAGGCCCCATGGCCCAGGCCCGAGCGCCCCGCGCTGACGCGGTCCGCAACCGTAAGAAGATCCTCGACGCCGCACGCGAACAGATCACCCTCAATGGACCCGACGCCGGCATGGACGAGATCGCAGCCGCCGCCGGCGTCGCGGTGGGGACCCTCTACCGTCACTTCCCCACCAAGACCGACCTGGTCAGCGCCGTCCTGGCCGAATACAGCGAGCACATCGCCGACGATGTCGAAGCGGCCCGCCAACGTGCGGCCGACGGAGCCCGCGCCCTCGACGAGATCACCGCCTTCCTGGCCCGCGTCGTCGAGGCCACCGCCACCAACCACGCCGTCAAAGCCGCCGCCGCGGGTCTCGGCGCCGCACACCTCGACCCCGAGGTCGAAGCCCGTGCCGGTACCGCGCTCGCCGACCTCATCAGCGCCGCCATCACCGACGGCGACATTCACGCCGATGTCACCGTCGATGACATCTACCTCTTGATCTCCACCGCCCCCACCGACCAACCCGCACCCAACCGCACCCGCTGGCTCACCCTCGTACTCACGGGCCTCACCACCCACACACGAAACGAGAGGGCCTGACACCGACCGCGCGAACTCCGGGGAAACCATCGAGCGGCTTCCCCGCGAGGTACGGGGTGCCGCATTGCCGGGACGGGCCGGAGGCGACGGTCGGCGGCAGCTCATGACCGGTTCGCCGAACGCGCGTGAGCCCACCGGCACACCAGGCGCGCAGACGATCCGACGACATGCCAGGGCCCAGATGGGCGCCTGGCTTACCGGTCATGGGGCCTGCGGCGCAGCCGGTATCGGTGAGTTCTCGGCGGCGCCGTGCGGACCCTGCCCACTCACACCCGGCGTCAGGTGAGGGATCCCGTCGTAGGCACCGAGGTCGTGGGCCGGGACGATGTGCATGAGGTCTTCGAGGGCGATCATCCGCAGCAGACCCTCACGCACGGAAACGGGATCCTTGTCGGCGAACTTCCGCATCAGCCACGGTCGCTCGACCCGGCGGCGGATACCGTCGAGCTGCCAGGTCAGATCGCCGACGAACGCGTACCGCTCACCGGAGGGCTCGGTCACGAAGACGATCACCGAGCCGGCCGTGTGGCCGGCGGCGAGCACGATGACCACGGAGCCGTCGCCGTGCACGTCGTGGCTGGCCGGGAAGCCGAGGTAAGGCCCGCTGCCGAAATCGTAGGAGTGGATTTCGTGGTCCTGGGACACGTGCCGGAAGACCTTGCTGTCCGGTTCGTCCGCCGCGTGTCGCCGCTCGGCCGCGTTCAGCCAGATGGGCGTTCCGTGGAGGCTGTCGAGGCCGCTCGTGTGGTCCCAGTGCGTGTGCGTGGGCACCACGCCGAGGAGCCGGCCGCGGTCGTAACCGACCGCGTCGAGCTGCTCGGCAGCCGTCCGGCCCGCCTCATGGGGAGAGCGCATGTACCAGGGAAGCATCGCGATGTGCCGCGGAAGGCCGACGCCGAAGCCCGCGTCGATCAGCAGGTCGCCCTTCGGGTGCCGCACCAGGATCGCGGACGCGGCGAACGGGCGTTTGTCACCGAATGAGCCGCCCCGAACGGCGAGTGCGGCCCGGGTCTCGTACGTACCGGTGGGCAGGTGGTAGACGCACACGCCCGCGGGCGGGTTCGCCTCCGGCAGCGGCCCCGTCCAGGCGGCGGGGGTGGCAAGAGAAGACATGGCAGGCTCGCATTCCGATCAAGTGATGGGACCCCGGTCCCGTCACCGTAACATGCGATGGGTCCGCGGTCCCATCACCTACGATGGACCCATGGGCAGATGGGAACCAGGCACTCGCGAACGACTACAGGACGCTGCCCTGGAGCTGTTCGAACACGGCTACGACAACACCACCGCCGCACAGATCGCCGAGCGGGCCGGGACGTCGAAAAGCACCTTCTTCCGCCACTTCACCGACAAACGCGAAGTGCTGTTCGCCGGCACGGGCGAGATCACCGACCGAGCCGTGGCTGCGATCGCCGCAATCCCGCCCGGAATCACGGCCTTCGACGTGGTCGACGAAGTCCTGCGGGCGATCATCCAGGTCTTCGACCCGGCCAAGCGCGCCTGGTACGGGCGGCGCCAGGCGGTTGTCGACCACAACCCCGAACTACGGGAGCGTGACCTGCTCAAACGGCAGTCCCAGAACGAGGCGATCACCACGGCCCTGCGCGAGAAGGGCCTGGACGGCCTCGCCCTGGATCTTGTCGTGGCCTTGATCGGGCTGGCCTCCCACGCGACCTACACCCGCTGGATCAAAGCCTCCGACGGCCAGGATGTCGCCGCCCTGGCCGCCGACGTGCTCGCCGAACTGCGCACCACCACAACCACGCTGAATCCCGGAGCCGCTACAGCTCGGCCGACTTCTCCGGACGCGGATGCGCGGCCCCGCGCATCGCCATGAGGGCTCCGGCCCGTACCACCTCGTGGTACGCCCCCTCGCCCGACGGCCACCGCCACGACGCCGCGTCCTTTCCGATCCCCGAACAGGCAGTACGAGCCGGGGCATGGAAGCACCGTGACCGACAGCGGTCGGCCCGGGACGGCGCCGCCAGGGGCTTGCCCGTGCAGCCGGAAATCCGCCGCGAGGTACGCGAGCCGTCAGGGACCGACCCGCGCGGCGACGACCTGACCGGACACGTAAGAGGCGGCATCGGAGAGGAGGAAGGCGACCACGGACGCGACCTCCTCCGGCTCCGCGGCCCGGCCGAGCGGCAGTCGCGCGAGTATCGCCGCCTGCGTCTTCTGGTCCACCGTGTCCACCCGCGGCGTTCGCGTGAACCCGGGCGCCACCGCGTTGATCCGCACCTTGTCGGCGACCAGGGCGAGCGCCGCACTGGCCGTGAACGACTCCAGCGCCGCCTTCGACGCGCCGTACGCCATCAGGTTGGGGTCGGGGCGCTGCGCCGCGACCGACGACACGTTGACGACGGCCCCACCGCCCCGCTCCCTCATGTCGTCCTTCAGCAGCCAGGTCAGTTCGAACGCCGCCTCCACGTTCGCGGCGAACATCTTCCGCCAGGTCTCGACGGTGAGCTGGGCGGGCGGCACGATCTGGGTGTACGCGGCGTTGTTGGCCAGGAGATCGACCGGCCCGAGCGCGGTCCGTGTGCGAGCGACGATGTCCGCGCAGGCTCCGGGTTCGGTGATGTCCGCCCGAACAAGGACCGCCCGTCCGCCGAGGTCACGGACAGCTTTCGCCGTGTGCCCGGCGGCTTCCTCGTCGTGGTGGTAGTTGATGGCGATGTCCGCGCCTCGGCGTGCCAGTTCGAGGGAGATGGCGGCGCCGATGCCCTTCCCGCCGCCGGTGACGAGGGCGACCCGGCCGTCGAACCACTGCTCGGTCGCCGTGATCGGCGTGGTGTCCGTCATCCGCCCGTCACCTCGCCAGGGGTGCCGCGTCGGGGTACAGAGTCCAGCCGCCTCCCGAACTGACCCAGCCTCCGGCAGCCCCGGTCCCGCCGTCCACGTCGAGTGTGACGCCGGTGACATAGCCCGCGCGATCGGAGCACAGGTAGAGCGCCGCGTCAGCGCAGTCCTCGGCGGCCCCCTCACGGCCGAGCGGGACGTAGCGCCTGATAGCGGCGTCGCGATCCGGGGGACGGGGCGGCAGGGCGTCGGGGTCGACGGGGCCCGTCAGGATTCCCCGGTTGCCCGCCGTCGCGGTGTGATCGGGTGCGAGCGCGTTCACCCGGATCCGGTGCTCCGCCAGTTCGACCGCCATCGTGCGGGTGAAGCTGATCACTCCTGCCTTGCAGGCGGCGTACACCGCGTACATGGGAGCGGCGCGCCGGCCCTCGATACTGGTGATGTTGAGTATCGAGCCGCCGCCGGACGAGGCGATCAGCGGAGCGGCGGCCGAGGTTGCCGCCAGCATGCTGACCAGGTTGATGTCGATGTGGCGACGCCAGCTGCGTTCACTCTGGTCCAGGAAGCGCCTGGCACGTACCCCGCCGGCGTTGTTGACCAGGATGTCCAGCCTGCCGAAGGTCCGGTGCGCTGTCGCGATCGCTGCGGTGAGGGCGGCGGTGTCCATCACGTCCGCCACGAGCGAGGTCGCCGCGCCACCGGCCTTCTCGGCCAGTCTCCTCGTCGCTTCGGCCCGCTCGAAGTCGATGTCGATCAGCCCGACCCGTACGCCCGCCCCCGCCAGGGCGACCGCGATGGCCTGCCCGATACCTGCGCCGGCTCCCGTCACCACCGCGACCTTGCCCTTCAGGCCCAACTCGAATGTCATGACCCGCTCCTCTCCGACCGGCATGTCTCGATCACCTCGCGTCCGTAGAGCTTGAGCGCCGCGACGGCTTCGTCCACGCTGCTTCCGGGCACCCGGACGACGAACCAGGTGGCTCCGGCGCCGGCCAGTTCTCCGAGGTGTGAACGGTGGGAGGGGTACGCGCCCTCTTCGGTACCGATGTCACTGTGCGGGGTCTGCACCTGCACCTCGATGGATGCCGGGTCGCGTCCCGCCTGTGCCGCGAAGTGACGCAACTCGTCGACCGCCGCCGCCAGGTCCGCCGGGGTGGACAGCGTCGCGGTCCGAGTGGTGGCCGCCATGTCCGCGCCGTTGAGCAGCGGCGACCAGCCCTGCGCCGCACGAGCGGCCCGGCGGCGCGCGTTGCGCCCGTTGCCACCGATCCAGACGGGAGGATGAGGCAGTTGCACGGGCCCAGGCGTGCTCACCGTCCCGCGCGCGGTGTGACGCAAGCCCTCGCCGGAGTACGACTTGCCCGTCCACAGATCCCGCAGCACGTCGAGGGTCTCGTCGAACAGTTCACCACGACGCTCGAAGTCCACATGGAGCGCGTTGAACTCCGAGCGGAGATAGCCCCCGCCGGCACAGATCGTCAGTCGGCCGCCGGAGAGCCGGTCCACCGTGGCGATCCGCTTCGCCGCCGCCAGCGGGCTGTGATACGGCAGCACCATCAGGTACGTCATCAGCCGCAGCCGGTCGGTGACCGCCGCGCAGTAGGCGAGGGCGTCGAGCGGATCCAGGGTCGCGTGACCGCCCAGGGCAAGCCACTTGGCCGACGGCGCGGGGTGCTCGGTGAACGCGATCGCGTCGAAGCCGGCCTCCTCCGCAGCGCGGGCAAAGGTCCGCAGACCCTCGGGTCCGTACAGCTCCGGCGCACAGCCAGGCTTCCCTATCGGGTGTTCGACGGTGAACCTCACGGCATCCCTCACTCAACCAGCCACGGTCGTAGCTAACGAAGTTATTTATGTTAACAGCTCCCTCCACCGAGCCAGTGGTTTGAAAATGATGTTTTCAATCTGCACCCCGAGCACCGACCCGAGCTATGTGGCCAGCGCCGGGCCAGCGGGGTGTTGACAGGCGTCAGGTGGCGAGGCAACGTTGAAAACGTCATTTTCACCAGGCAGGGCCGCACATCACGAACCGCGCACAAGGAGACAGCCATGACGAAGATCTGGGCGAACTCGGGTGACTCGCACTTCATGGAGCCGGATGACCTGTGGCGCAGCAACGCGCCCAAGCACTTGGCCGAGCTGATGCCGTACAGCGTCAAGGACCCCGACGGCAGGTGGGAGACCGTCCACATCGACGGCATGTCCTTCCGCCGCGCCACTCCGCCGCCGGCGGCTCAGGAGTTCCGGGAGGCGTCCAACCGGGCGCCCGGCGCTCGCGATGTCACCCTGCGCATGAAGGACCTCGACAACGAGGGCATCTGGGGCGAGCTGGTCTTCCCGTCACTGGGTCTGTGGAGCTCGTCGTTCCGCACACCTGAGGCGCTGCGGGAGGCACTGCGGGTGAGTAACGACTGGTCCTGGGAGACCATCGACCAGGCTTCCGAACGGCTGGTGGCAACCGCCCAGGTGTCCACGCTGGACATCGGGGACGCCGTCCGCGAGCTGGAGCGGACAGCGGAAATGGGATTCCGGGCGCTGTTCCTGCCCGTCAGGCCGCATCCCCTCCAGAAGGACTACAACGACGACGCGTGGGAGCCCCTCTGGGCCGCCGCGGAGGCGGCGAACATGGTGCTGGCCTTCCACATCGGCACCGACCCGGTGGACCTCTCCACCGGCGCCATGGCCGGCGTCGTGTACCGGGGCCCCGGCGGCGCGGTGCTGAACTACACCGAGACCACGTTCGGCGGTCAGCGAGCGGTGGTCAAGATGGTCGCCTCCGGTGCGCTCGACCGTCACCCCGGCCTGAAGGTGCTGGTCGCGGAGGGCGGTGCCACATGGGTGCCGTTCATCGCCGACCGCATCGAGGAGGGTTACCGGCAGCACGCCGCGATGGTCCGCCCGAAGCTCAAGCGGTCCCCGCGGGAGATCATCTACTCGCAGGTCTACGCGTCCTTCCAGCACGACCAGACCGCCGTCGCCGCCGCCACGTCCATGGGCTACGACAACGTCATGTGGGGCAGCGACTACCCGCACATGGAGGGCACCTTCGGACACACCCAGGAGACCCTGCACGGCCTCTTCGACGGGGTCGACGCCAAGGTCAGGGAGCGCATCACCACCGGAGTCTTCGCCGAACTGTTCCCCCACGTGCCCCCGCTGCCCGCGGCCGCCAAGGGAGCCTGAGCCATGTCCGACAACGTGATGTACGACTCCCCCACCGAGTTCCTGCACGACGTGGCCAGTGCAGGCGCCTGCGTGGCTCAGTCGGTCATACCGCGCGACGAGGGCGGCTATGTGTGCGCCTGCTCCTGCGAGCGATGGGAGGTCGTCGCCATGAGCAGGGAGGAGGGCCTGCGTCTGGCCCGGGAGCACACCGGGTCATCCGCGGATTGAACACCTCGCCGGGAGTGGCCGGTTCATGGTCCGGCCACTCCCCGTGAGCCGGGGGTGCGGCTATCCGACCACTCCCCGTTCACGCAGCCCGGCGATCGCGTGCCTGTCGTATCCGAGTTCCCGCAGGATGCTGTCGGTGTGGTCCCCCGCGAGGCAGGCCCCCAGGGCCCGGGTGGCCGAACGCGAGAACTGGACCGTAGGCGCGAGCCGGAGGTGCTCGTCGAAGACGGGGCTCACGACCGTGGTGGCGTACTCGGCCGCCAGCGACGGGTCGGTCTGCACCAGTCTTTCCGGCGCCTGCTCTGTCACCGCGACGCAGCCGACGTCGGCTGCGGTGAGCCGCGCCTCCCAGTCGGCTGCGGGCAGCCGGGTGAAGACCCGCGACAGAACCTCGGCCAGCTCCGTGTCGTGAACGGCGCGCTGCCCGGCCGAGACGAAGCGGGAGTCGTCGGCCAGGGGGACCTCGGCGGCCAGGGCCTCGGCCAGCGGCGACCACTCGTCAGCGGCCGGGGCAGCGAGGAAGACCCAGCCGTCGGCAGCACGATAGAGACGGTACAGAGCGCTGTGGCCGTACCCTTCGGCGTCGACTGCGGGCAGGGGAGGACGGTCCGCGTAGTCGACGTTCCAGTCGGCGAGGGGATGGGCCGCGGTCGCGAGCATCGTGGTCGTCAGCGCTCCGAGCGGGCAGCGCCTGGCACGTGCGACCAGGCCGAGGAGCATCGCCGAGGCCACACCGAGCGCGGAGACGCCGTCGGACTGCAGACTCGCGCGGGCGGCGGCGGCGTAGAGACGGGGCACCGACGCGCTGACCTCCTCCGGATCACCGCTGACCTCGGTGACGTACGGAGCCTCCGCAAGCGCGAAGCCGCTGGCGGCGCCGATCGAGGCCGCGTACGCGGGCCGGTGACCGTACGGGCCGTCGGTGCCGTATCCCGCCGCGTTGAGATAGACCAGGTCGGGGTTGAGTGCCCTGAGTGTCGCCTCGTCGACACCGATGCGCTCGGCGGCACCGGCGCGGAATGACTGGAGCACGACGTCACTACGGCGGACCAGCTCGTGGGCGATCCGGCGCCCCTCCTCCGTCCGCAGGTCGAGGCAGATGCTCTCCTTGCCCAGCATGGCCTTCGCTCCCCCGGCCTCCGGAAAGGCCACCGCACGACGGATGGGGTCGCCGTCGAGACTCTCCACCTTGATCACGCGGGCTCCGAGATCGGTCAGGAGCGTGGCGCCGTACGGGCCCGCGTACATCAGGGCGAACTCCACCACGGTCACGCCGTCCAGCGGCAGGCGGACCGGCACCGCGCCGGCCGCCGGTGGCGTCGGCGGCACGGCGGTCGCAGCGCGGGCCGCCTCACCGTGCTCGTCCAGGCGCGGCGCGGGCCGCAGCGGCGTGAGGGGACGGTCGTCCGAGTGCACCAGGCTGGTCAGCTGCCGGACGGGGCCGAGGTCGCGATCGTCGACCACACCCACCCGTCCGTCGTGCCGCAGTTGCGGATGGTCGAACACCTCGGAGGCGGTTCGGTAGGCCTCGGCGTTGACGTCGGGGTTGCTCTCGAATACCTGTTTCCACTCGGCGTAGGTGCGCTCCCCCACCTTGTCGAGCATGGTCTTCCAGTGCTCGGTGCGGAGTTCCTGTGTTTCGAGTGCGGGTAGCGACTTCCATCGGGGGTCGTCGTAGCGCCACCCCAGCCCGAGTTCCTCCATCAGTGCCCGGAAGAGCCCCTGTCCGGCCTGGGCGAACTGCAGCCATCGGCCGTCCTTGGTGAGTGCCGCGAGCAGCCCCAGCGCCATGGGGGACTGCGGCTGTCCGTCGTCGGTGTAGGCGTCGACGACGTTGAAGGATCCCGGCCACCGGATGCCGACCAGTTCGGTGAACCAGTTCCAGGTGTCGAGGGTGGAGACACCGCGCACCAGGTCCGCCTCGACGTGCTGGCCGCGTCCGCTGCTCTCCCGCTCCAGGAGGGCGGCGAGGATGCCGTGCACGGCGGTCTGGGCGGCCCCCCAGCTGGCATACGGTGCGGCGACGAAGGCAGGCCCTGGCCGGCCGACGATGTTCCGCTTGACGTGGAACATCCCGAGCTTGGCCATCACCAGCCCCTCATAGCCCTTGAGGTGTGTCCAGGGGCCCGAGGACCCCCAGCCGGTGATGGCCGCGCTGACCAGCCGCGGATTGACGGCCGCCAGGGACTCGGGCGTCAGACCCAGGTGAGCGGCGGCCGCGGGCCGCATCGTGGTGACCGCGACATCGGCACCGGCGACCAGGCGGTCGATCACCTTGCGGTCGGATTCGGCGTGCATGTCGAGCACGACGCTGCGCTTCCCCCGGCCGAGAGCAGGCCAGCCGGGCCTGGACCGCAACGGACTGCCGCCCGGCGGTTCCACACAGAGCACGTCAGCACCGGCGTCCGCGAGGAACTGCGTGGCCAGTGCCCCGGGAAGGGTCGTGGAGAGATCGATGACCGCGATGCCCGCGAGCGGGCCCCCGTCAGAGACATCTTCGCTGTCCCGACGACGGAAAGATGCGTCGCCCATGTTTCGCCCCATTTCGCCGAGGTGCCCGCCTCGCAGGTGACACGACCCGCAAGAACACTAACGTAGTTATCTATGTAAGCGGGTCGATCGAGGCCAGACAAGAGCCCAGCCCGGAGGAGACGGACGACGCGGGGTGCGTCACTCCAGGATGTCGATGACCCTCGTCGCCTCGCTGCCGGCCAACACCAGCTCGTCGGCGACCGCCAAGTGCTTGCGCCAGAACGCCTCCGCCGCATCACCGTCACCCGAGCGCACCAAGTTCACCAGCTTCTCATAGGCGCGCACGGCCCGGTTGTTGTACTGACGGCTCAGACTGGGCGTGTTCTCGCGGCGAGCCCGGACCACGATCTGCGACTGGCGCAGGATGATCTCGTACACCATCCCCGCCATGACAGCCAGGGTCTGGTTGCCGGAGAGCTGGACCAGACGCAGGTGGAACTGGGCGGCACCCACGGCGAACCGGTCGACGTCGTCCAGATTGGCCCGCTCCTCCTCCAGCACCTGCTCCAGGGCCGCATACTTCTCCTCGTCCCCGTCGAGCGCGAGCAGCCGTGCGGCCGGCGGCTCGATCGCGCTGCGCGCCACGTAGACATCGGCAAGCGTGGCCCCCCCGAGCTGAAGCTGAAGCGCGGCGGGCCGAGCGACGGCCTCCGGCCCGGGTACCGTCACCCGGGCACCGGTACGCGAACCGCGCCTCAGTTCGACAAGCCCTTCGGACTCAAGGACCCTGACAGCTTCCCGCAGGGTCGGGCGGGACACGTTGAAGTGCGCCAGCAGTTCCGGCTCGTGGGGCAGGAAGTCGCCGCTCTTGAGTTCACCGTCGACGATCATGCGGCGCAGCCGCCGGGCGACCAGCTCACCGGTCTTCGGCGCCCGCACGCCGTTGGCCGAGGTCACCGCTCCACCATTGTTCCAGTTCACACCGTCAGGACGCCGGTCGTCCGACCCCGCCATAGGTTCCACCCTCACTGTTTCGCTGTGATCCGAGGCCGCCGCACGCACGGAGACACCTGGGTTACGTCATTTACGAGGATAGCTATCTCGCCGGACCGCGGATGTCCCACTCAGCGGACCCCACGCCGACCCGCCGATACCGCCGCAACCGCCTTCCCCGCTATGCGGAACTCGTGCGGCGATCCCTTGCTGACAGCACTCGACCGGAACTACCCTGGATTAACATGGTGAACTAAGAACCCTAAGTCGGTGGTGCTCTATAAGGCCGCCAAGGAGAGGCACCCATGGCCCTTCAACCCCCCGACACCGCGATCGTCGGGGTCGGCGCAACCCCGTACTACCCGCGCGGCGAGTCCCACCCGCAGACCATCACCGAGCTGGCGGGCAGGGCGATCCTGGCGGCCTGCGAGGACGCCGGACTGTCGGTCAAGGACATCGACGGCTTCGCCTACTACTCCATGGCGGGCGGTGGCTACGGCCGGTCCATGGACACGGCCTCCCTGATGGAGACCCTCGGCATCCCCGAGGTGACCTTCACCGCCTCGCTGACCGCGGGCGGGGGCGGCTCGGCCGGCTCGATCGGCCTCGCCAGAGCCGCCATCGTGGCAGGCGACGCGACCTGCGTCGTCAGTGTGATGGCTCTGCAGCAGCTTCCCCAGTACCGCCTGGGCGGAGTCTTCGGCAAAGCCGAGCCGACGCCTGAGAAGTCGTTCATCCAGCCCGCGGGACTCACCGGCCCCGGGCATCTGATGTCGGTACTGGCACGCCGTCACATGCATGTGTACGGCACCCGCCGCGAGGCCTTCGCCGAGGTCGCCATCTCCACGCGGGAGAACGCGCTCACGCGTCCCACCGCACTACGGCGGACACCGCTCACCCTCGACGACTACTTCAACGCCCGGATGATCGCCGAGCCGCTGTGCCTGTACGACTTCTGCATGGAGACCGACGGCGCCGTCGCCGTCCTCACCACCAGTCTGGAACGCGCCCGTGACCTGCGCCAGAAGCCGGTTCCGGTCATCGCGGCCGCGCACGGCGGCCGACGGGAGTGGGGACGGGGGTTCAGCTGGATGGGCATGCCTGAGGAGACCTTCGCCTCCGCCGGCCACGCGGCGGTTGCCGACCGGCTCTACGGCAAGGCGGGGGTCGGCCCTGACGACATCGACGTGGCTCTCCTCTACGACCACTTCACGCCCATGGTCGTGATGCAACTGGAGGACTACGGCTTCTGTCCCAAGGGCGAGGGTGGCGCCTTCGTGGAGAGCGGAGCCATCCGCTACAAGGGCGGCTCCATCCCCGTCAACACGCACGGCGGACATCTCTCGGAGGGCTACGTGATCGGCATGACCCATGTGCGGGAGGCGGTGGAGCAGATGCGCGGCACCGCGGTGAACCAGGTTCCGGATGCGGAGCTGGCCCTGGTCAGCGGTGGTCCGGCGACCATTCCGGTCAGCGGCCTGATCCTGGGGCGCGACGCATGAGCGCCGTCCTGTCCCGGGCGCTGCCCCCCGAGCGGGTGCAGATCGCCACCGACCACGTCACCGAGCCGTTCTGGCAGGCGGCCCGGGAACGTCGGCTGACCGCCCCGCGCTGCGCGGACTGCGGTCACTTCCGGCTGCCGCCGACCCCGTTCTGCCCGGAGTGCCAGTCACAGAAGGTCGACTGGGTTCAGCTGTCGGGCCGGGCAAGCGTCTTCAGCTTCTCCGTCGTCCGCAACATCCCCGGACTGGACGACGCCGTGGTGGTGGCGGCCGTCGTCGATCTGCCCGACGCTCCGGGTGCCCGGCTCGTCAGCAACGTGATCGACGCCGATCCCGACGAGGTGCGGATCGGCATGGAACTCATTGTGGATTTCTCTCCCGTGTCGGACGGCTGGCTGCTTCCGGTCTTCCGTCCCTTCACCCCTGCTGCGGAAGGCAAGGAAGGCTGACCAGCATGACCACCCATTCCGAACTCGCTCCGGTGACCGAGCGTGGCCTTTTCATCGACGGGACCTGGCGACCCTCTTCCGACGGCCGTTACGAGGAGGTCGTCAACCCCGCGACCCGGCAGGTCTTCGGCCGGGCAGCGCTGGCGAGCCCCGACGACCTGGATGATGCGGTGGCGGCCGCACGCCGTGCCTTCGACAGCGGACCGTGGCCCCGGATGACGCTCGCCGAGCGCGCCTCGGCCATGATCAGACTGGCGGAGGAGCTCGAACGCGACGTCGAGCCACTGACCCAGGTGGCGCTGGCCGAGACCGGCCTCGCCGTCGCGATGTGCCGCGACGGGGCGCAGGGGATCCCGCAGTTCCTGCGCTATGCCGCGGGGCTCGCCGAGACCATCGCGGTCACCGAGGAACGCACCGCCGCCTCCGGTGCGAAGGTGCTGGTGGAGAAGGTGCCGGTCGGGGTCGTCGCCGCCTTCATCCCGTGGAACGCCCCGCTGAAGCTGGCCGCGTTCAAGGTGCCCTCCGCGCTGCTGGCGGGCTGCACCCTGGTCCTCAAGCCGTCCCCCGAGTCCCCGCTGAGCCTCCACTACCTGGCGGACGCGGCGGTGCGTGCCGGGCTGCCGGAGGGCGTCATCAACATCATCGCGGCCGACACCGAAGTCTCCCAGGCGCTGGTCAAGCACCCCGGGGTGGACAAGATCTCCTTCACCGGCAGCACGGCCGTCGGCAAGAGCATCGCCGCGTCGGCCGCCGACTCTCTCAAGCGGGTCACGCTGGAACTGGGCGGCAAGTCCGCAGCCCTGGTGCTGGACGACGCACCCGTGGACCTGGTCGCAGGCTCCATGGCCTTCGTCCTGCCGCTCAACAACGGGGCCATCTGCGCCATGCCCAGCCGCCTGGTGGTCAGCGAGCGCCGCAAGGACGAGATCGTCGGCGCGCTGGCGACGGCGCTGGAGAAGACCGTCGTAGGAGACCCTGCCGACCCGGCCACCCAGCTCGGTCCCATGATCAATGAGCAGCACTTCAACCGGGTGATGGGCTTCATCGACTCCGCACGTGCCGAGGGCGGCACCATCGTCACCGGTGGTGGGCGACCGGAGGGGATGGAGGACGGCCTGTACATCTCCCCCACCGTCATCACCGACGTGTCGCCCGACTCGACGGCGGCCCAGGAGGAGATCTTCGGCCCTGTCCTCACCGTGCTGACGTACCGGGACGAGGACGAAGCCGTCGAGATCGCCAACAACTCCAAGTACGGTCTGGCCGGCGCCGTCTACAGCGGTGACCGTGACCGAGCCCTGGAGTTCGCCCGGCGCATCCGCACCGGCACCGTCGCCGTGAACAGCCCCATCGGCACCGACCCGGCCATCCCCTGCGGCGGGTTCAAGGCGTCCGGCTACGGCCGGGAGCTCGGCCCCGAGGGCATCGACGACTTCGTGGAGACGCGCTCGGTCTTTCTCTGATCCGAGTGCATGCCGGCGTCACGCGTGTGCCCCGGGAGCTGTTCGCTCCCGGGGCGCACATGCGTTCCGTCCCGCTAGTCCGCGCCGAGGTAGGCCGCCTGGAGCACGCCCGGGTCGCGCCGCAGTTCGTCCGCGGTGCCGCTGTGCACCAGGCGGCCGTGGGCCAGCGCGTACACCCTGTCCACCACCTCCAGGGCGGCGGGGACATGCTGTTCGACCAACAGCACGCCGAGCTCCCGCTCCACGGCCAGGGTACGCAGTGTCCGAAGCAGCTCTCCGGCGATCCTCGGGGCGAGGCCCAGCGACATCTCGTCCATCAAGAGCAGCCTGGGACGTCCCAACAGGGCACGGGCCAGAGCAAGTTGCTGTTGTTCACCGCCCGACAGCAATCCCGCACGGCGGGATTGCAGCGGGCCCAGCTGAGGCAGCACGGTCAGTGCCTCCTCGATCAGGGCCCGGCCGCCACGTCGCTGTTCCAGGCAGAGCGTCAGGTTCTCCCGGACGGTCAGCTGCCGGAACAGCCCCCGGTCCTCGGGAACCAGGCGCAACCCGCGCCGGGCCAGTGCCCGGGCGCCGGTGCGCGCGGTGACCGGACCACCGAGCACCTCGATCTGCCCGGCGTGCGCGGGCAGGCAGCCGGCCAGGGTCATCAGGGTGGTGGTCTTGCCCGCGCCGTTGGGCCCGAAGAGACCCACCACCTCCCCCCGCTCGACGTGCAGGTCGATGTCGCGTACGACCGTACTGGCGCCGTGGCCTGCGCGCAGGCCCTGCACCCGCAGGAGGGCGGGTGCGGCCTCTGTGGTGGCGGCGCCGGCCGTGTCGGCTGAGCTGTCCGCGCCGGTCATGACGGACTCCCTTCCCCCAGGTAGGCGGCGAGAACGGCGGGGGCCTTTCTGACCTCCGCCGGGGTCCCCGAGGCAAGCAGCTTTCCGGCGTCCAGGACATGGACGTGGTCGCAGTTGCCGAGGACGAGGCTCATGTCGTGCTCCACCAGGAGCACTGTGGTGCCCCGGTCGCACACGTCCCTGAGGCGTCGGCCCAGCTCTTCGCTCTCGTGGCTGTCGAGACCCGCCGCCGGCTCGTCGAGGAGCAGCACGTCGGGGCGGGCGATCAGCGCGCGGGCGAGGGCGACCAGCGCCCGCTGCCCCTGGCTGACCGATCCGGGAAGGGAGCCCGCGACGCCGTCCAGCCCGAGTGACGCCAACAGGTCGTGCACCACCGGCGTGTCCGCGGCGGGCATCCGCCTCAGCTGGTGCCACCAACGTCGGTGGGCTTCGCCCGGCATCCCGGTGGCGACGTTCTCCGCCACCGTCAGGTCGTCGAACAGGTCGAGCGACTGGAAGGTGCGCACCAGTCCGGCGCGGGCCCTGCGATACGGCGCCAGGCCGTCGATTCGACGATCGCCGAGGTGGACCTCACCGTGTGCCGTGACATAGCCGGTGCACGCGTCCAGCAGGGTGGTCTTGCCGGCACCGTTGGGGCCGATGAGACCGGTGAGGGAACCTTGCGCTACCTCGAGGGTCACGCCGTCGAGAGCGTGCACGCCTCCGAAGGCCACACTCAGATCACGTAGTGCGAGAGACAGCATGCTCGGTCTCCTCCCCGAGTACGGCGCCCTGCTTTCCGGACGGCTCGGGCACTGCCGGCCGGCGCAGCCTGCCGACGAGCCACCGCATCTGCCTGTCCAGTTCACCCGCCACACCGCCAGGGGTGGTCACCAGGGCGAGCAGGAGCCCGATCGCGCTGACGATCGCGTTGTACTTGCCCAGGTCCAGCCATCTGTCGAGCGCGTAGTACACGAGCCCGCCGGGGGCCATCAGACCGGCGATCACGGCACCGGACACGCGGCTGATACCGGCCAGGTAGACCATCGCGACGTAGGTGAGCGACACGAAGACGTCGAAGTTCTGGAAGGCCAGACTCTCCTGCTGGTATCCGAGGAGGACGCCGGCTGTCCCGGCGAGACCGGCGGCGATGCCAAAACCTGTCAGCTTGACACCGGCGATGTTGATTCCCGCGGCCGCAGCCGCGCGCTCGTTGGCGCGGACCATGAGCATCTGTCCGCCGAGTCGGGTCCGGCGCAGCCAGATCACCCCGACCGCGCAGGCCGTCACGACGAAGAGGGCGAACAGGGCAAACGCGATGTCGCCGCCGTTGCCGAGTCCGGCACCGAACAGGCGCAGTTCCGGTACCCGGCTGCCGCCCATACCTCCCGTCCAACCAGGGTTCTTGAAGACGAACTCCGACACGGCGACGGCGAGGCCCAATGTGACCACACCGAGGGTCACCCCTCGGATCCGCAGCGCCGGCACGGCCACGGCGACGCCCAGGATCACGGCCAGGGCCACCGCGATGAGCGGTGCGAACGGGAACCCTATGTGAGCGCGGGTGGTGAGGTTGCTGAGCACGAAGCCCGCGGCACCGGCGAAGGTCATCTGGGCCAGCGAGATCTGGCCCAGCATGCCGGTGACCACGACAATGCTCAGGCAGACCAGCACGGAGACGACCGTCGTGGTCAAGGCGGTGCGGTAAGGCCCGTCCAGAGTGAGGACCAGCGCAACGCCGACCAGCAGCGTCGCGCCCACCGTGACCGGGCTGGCACCACCGCGCGGCACCGCCGGCAGCCGAGGATCCTCCTCCGTGCCACGGGAAGGCAGGCTCCCGCCGCTGACTGCGAGCGTCACCACGATCACCAGGAAGGGCAGCACCTCGCGCAGCCCGGTCTGAGGCAGCCAGGAGTAGTCGCCCTGGAGCTTCAGCACGACGCTCTGGACCATGCCCAGGGCGATACCGGCGGCGACCGTGATCCCGAAGGAGCGAAGTCGGCCGACGATCGCCACGGCGAGGGCCGGCACGATGAACAGGCTGTTGGTCACCGGGTCGAGCCCGGTGATCGGGCCGGCCAGGATGCCCAGCAGTCCTGCCAGAACCGAGGAGCCCATCCAGGCGAGGGCGGAGAGCCGCCCGGGCGAGTGCCCGAGGAGCGTGGCCGCCCGTTCGTCCTCGGCGACCGCCCGCATCGCGAGTCCGGTCCGGGTGAACCGCGTCAGAACCCACAGCAGGGCGGCGACGACGATGACGACGGCCGCGAGCAGGAACCTGTCCCACGACACCGTCAGCCCGCCGAAGCGCACGGGGTCGTTCGCCAGGATCGGCGGCACGCTCGCACTCGTGGTGGGAAACCGCAGGACCACCAGGGATTGCAGGACCATGGTGATACCGACGGCGGCCACGAGTTTCAGCAGACCCGATGCCGATCGCAACGGACGGAAGACCAGCGCGTAGGCGACCAGGCCCAGCAACGATGCGACAGCGAGGCAGACCAGCATGGCGGCCCACACCGGAAGGTCCGGCGTCGCGATGGTACCGATCGGGAGGACGAGCAGGTCCTCGTTGTGCAGGAAGGCATAGGTGTATCCGATGTACATCCCCATCGCGCCGAGGGAGATGTTGATGACACCTGCGGCCTGGTAGGTGAGCACCACTCCCGTGCCCAGCGCGGCGTAGATGGTTCCCGCGCCGAGGCCCAGGAGGGCGAATTGCAGGATCTCGATCATGTCGTTCCTTGGGTCTGCCGGTGATCGACCAGAGCCGTATTGGTGATCATCCGGAGTACCAGCGACCGGCGGCGTCCTGGAGCTGGCCGTTCTCGCTCTTCACTATGCGGACCTGGTTGGTGCAGACGGAGGGCAGACCGGCGACCTGCTTACCGTCACAGGTGACCGGGGGGCCGACGAAGGTCGGCTCGTTCTTCAGTGCGTGGAAGGCCTTGATCACGGCCGCCGGATCGTCCGGCTTGGCGGTCTTGCCGAGCACCCGGGACAGGGACACGGTCGCGGCGAAGGCGGATTCCGGGTAGAACCCGAGATCGACGGAGGGGGCGTACTTCGCGATGGCGGCCCGGAACGCCTTGGTGTCGGGAGTGTCCGCGTTGGCGGGCTGCACGGAGACCGGGAAGTACGACCCGTCGGCCGCGCTTCCGCCGGCCTTCAGTACGCCCGGCGCGGCGCAGTTACCGGTGAAGACATAGGTCGCCGTGCTGGCCAACGACTGCTTGGCCTTGAGGACGTTGACGCAGCCGGGTTCCGGCATGATGCCGAACACCGTGTCGGTCCCGCCCTGGAGGGCCTGGCTGAGCGGACCGGCCACGTCGGTCTCGTTCACACCGAAGGGGACCATGGTCACCTTCTTCACACCCTGCGCCTTGAGCACGTCGCGGACGAACCTCTCGGCGGCCAGTCGTGCCTGGGGGTTCTCGTTGAACAGGACGGCGGCCTTCTTGGTGTGCAGTTCCTTCGCGGCGTAGATGGACGCGGCGATCTGCGACCCCGCGGCTCCCGCGAAGAACGAGAACGAGTCGGGAGACGTGAGTTCGGTGGCGCTGATCGGCGTCGTGGCCACGTAGGGCACACCGGCCTTGGCGAGCACGGGCAGGGAGCCGTCCGAGCCGAGGTCGAGTCCGCCGATCACCGCGGCGGGCTTCTGTTCCAGGATCTGGGCCGCGCAGTTGGCCGAGGCCGCGGTCGTACCGTTGGAGTTGCAGTACTCCAGGCGGATCGGACGTCCTCCGGCACCACCCAGGTTGTTGTTCACGTACTTCACCGCCGCACGGGTCGCCTCACCCATGTTCGCGAAGTTGCCCGCGGCATTGGTGTCGTTGTTGATCATGCCGACGACGATCGGCTTGCCCTGCGCCTTCTTCACCGGCAGTTCGACCTGACGGGCACTGTCGGCCTTGTCCGACTTGCCGTTCGCCCCGGCGTCACCATTGCTGGCGCAGGCCGCCACCAGCGTCAGAGCGAGGGCCGTGCAGGCACCGGCGACCACCCGGGCCGGCCTACGCGAGAACTTCTCCACAGACATAGCACACCCCATCAACTTAGTTGACTTCGTTGAAGGGAGAGTGTGAGTGCGCACTGGGGCCCTGACAAGGGTTTGAGCAGCATTCACCACAGATAACGATCCGATATGAAATGAGAGCAACCTAGTAATCTAGGTGTACTCTCTACCTATCTCCCGGATGCACCCAGGTTGACTCGCGTCACCTCGAACGCGCGGCGAGGGGTGGCGCTGCTCCTTCACTGCCGGAAACGGGCGAAGGTGCGCAAGAGTGACCACGCCATGACATAAATAGGAAACGAACAGCGCAAGCACCCCCGGCCGCACGCCAGGGGTGCTTGCGGTATGCGCCCGCCCGACCGCCTCAGGACTTGCGTCGGAATCGCGCCGTGGCGTCGCGGAAGTCCTGGCCGGTGAGCAGCCCGCCCTGGACCGCGCCCAGCACGGCCAGCTCGTGATCGAACTCCGAACTCAGCGCCCGGCGCAGCGATGCCTTGCTGCTGCTGAGCGCCGGGCGGGACAACTTGGCCAGCCCATCCGTCACCTCGGCGACCCGCTCCTCCAACCGGCCGGCCTCGAGCACCTCGTTGACGAGTCCCCAGGCCAACGCCTCGCCCGGTGGGACCACGCGCCCGGTGATGACCATCTCGCTCGCCCGCGTACTGCCCACCGCCCGGGTCAACAGATGGGCGCCCCCCATTCCGGGCACGAGGCCGACGTTGATCCAGGAGCTGGCGAAGCTCGCCTCCTGGGAGACATAGCGCAGGTCGCAGGCGAGGGCCAGATCGAGGCCGGCACCCAGCGCGGCACCGTTGACCGCCGCGATGACGGGAACCGGAACGTCACGCATCAGCCGTACGAGGCGCTGGAACTGCCCGTAGATGGTGTCGGTGACCGCGCGTGCGCCCTGCTCGGCCACAGCCGAAAGGGCAGCCAGGTCACCTCCCGCGCAGAAGACCGGCGCCACGCCGGTGATGACCACGGCCCGCACCTCAGGGTCCGCACCCGCCTGCGCCACTGCGTCGGCCAGGTCATGGACCAACTCGACGGTCAGCGCGTTGCGCCGCTCGGGTCGGTTGAGCACCAGCCACTCGGCTGCACCCCGCCGCCCCCGCAGCAGGTGGTCATGACCGTGCGCCGCTGTGCCCGTCATGAGCGCACCCCTGTGACATCTCGGCCGATGATCGTGCGCATCATCTCGGAAGTACCCCCGTAGATGGTCTGCACGCGTGCGTCGAGGAAGGACCGGGAGACCGGGTACTCGCTCATGTAGCCATAGCCTCCGAAGAGTTGCAGGCAGCGGTCGACCACCCGCTGCTGGAGTTCGGTGGCCGCGAGTTTCGCCTTGGCCGCGTCCACCGCGGTGAGTTCGCCGGCGTTCAGGGCGCGCAGGCAGTCGTCGACGTAAGCCTGGACGACATCGAGTTCGGTGACCATGTCCGCCAGTCGGAACTGGGTGTTCTGGAAGGCGGCCAGCGGCCGGCCGAAGGCTGTGCGCTCCTTGGTGTACTCCAGCGTCCAGCCCAGTACGGTCCGTGCCGGGTACAGGGCCTGAAGGGCGATGGAGAGCCGCTCACTGGGCAGGTTCTCCATCAGATGGACGAAGCCGCCGCCCTCCTTGCCCAGGAGATTGCCGGCGGGCACGTGGACGTCCTCGAAGACCAACTCGGCGGTGTCCTGGGCCACCAGGCCGATCTTGTCGAGTTTGCGACCGCGCCCGAAGCCGGGCATCCCGCGTTCCACCATGAACAGGCTGAGCCCGTGGGAGCCCGCATCCGGATCGGTCCTTGCGGCAACGATCACGAGGTCGGCGGCGATGCCGTTCGTGATGAACGTCTTGGTTCCGTTGAGGATCCACTCCTCGCCGTGGCGCACGGCGGTGGTGCGGATGCCCTGCAGGTCACTGCCGGCGCCCGGTTCGGTCATGGCGATCGCGCCGATGAGCTCTCCGCCGGCCACACCGGGCAGCCAGCGCTCCCTCTGCTCCAGGGTCGCGAGGCTCAGCAGATACGGCAGGAAGATGTCGTCCTGCAGCCCGAAACCGAGGTTCACCGCGGCGGCTCCCACCCGGGCCAGCTCCTCGATCACCACGCTGCGGTAGCGGACGTCCGTCACACCACCGCCGCCGTACTCCTCGGGCACGGACAGTCCGAGGACCCCCTGGCGGCCCGCGGCCAGCCAGGCGCCCCGCTCGACCATCCGCTCGGCGTCCCAGCGTTCCTGGTGCGGAACCACTTCGCGCTCCACGTACTCCCGGACGGTCGCCCGGAAGTCCTCGTGGTCCTGTTCGTAGAGCCTGCGCTGCATGTCCCTCCACCTCTCCGCACGGCACACTGCATCACGGCATGAGTATTACTTAGTCAACTAAGATAGACCAGTCGCGTCGAGTCCCGTCACGCGGCCGTGGCTGCGCCCAAGGACGAGGGGTCCGCCCGGAGGTGGTGGATGGGGCCGGCTATCAGAGACAGCGGGACGCCCGTGCCCTGATGGATGTCGGCGACGATCTCCGCGGCGATGGAGAGGGCCGTTTCCGCAGGCGTCCGGGCGCCGAGGTCGAGCCCGATCGGCGAGCGCAGGCGCGCGAGCTGCAACTCCGGAACACCGGCTTCCCTCAGCAGCTTCTCGCGATGCTCGTGGGTGCGCCGCGAGCCCATCGCACCCACATAGCCGACCGGGAGGCCGAGCGCCAGGCGAAGCAGCGGGATGTCGAACTTGGCGTCGTGGGTGAGGACGCAGACGGCGGTACGGGAGTCCACGGCCGTCTGCTCCAGGTAGCGGTGCGGCCACTCGATCACGACGTCGTCGGCATGCGGGAAACGGGCGCGGGTGGCGAAGACGGGGCGGGCATCGCAGACGGTGACGTGGTAGCCCAGGAACCGCCCGGCCTCGCTGAGCGCCCCGGCGAAGTCGACTGCGCCGAAGATCAGCATCCGGGGCCGGGTCGCGTTGGTGTGGACGAGCACCGACAACCGCTGCGGACAGGCGTCGGCGTCCCCGCCGACCTCGACGAGGGCGCCCTGTCCCGCCCGGAGCAGAGCGCGAGCGCGTTCTGCGACCTCCCTGTCCTCCCGCGCTCCGCCGACAGTCCCGGCGCAGTCGTCGCTGTCGGGAAGAACGTGCAGGGTACCGCCGAGGAACTCGCCAGGGCCGTCGACGACCTGGGCCACGGCGACGGGCCTACCGCGCACGGCCTCCTCGAAGGCCGAGGCCAGGTGTGGCATGTCCGCGGGTGCCACGCGCTGCACCAGCACGTCGATCTCGCCACCGCAGGTGAGGCCGACAGCGAAGGCGTCGGAGTCGGAGTAGCCGAACCGCGCCCGCACGGGGGTGCTGCGGCTGTCCAGCACCTCTCGGCACAGTTCGTACACGGCTGCCTCCACACAGCCGCCGGAGATACTGCCGACCGCGTCGCCGTCGGCGTCGACCGCGAGCGAGGTGCCGGGAGGCAGGGGCGCGCTGCCACTGACATGGACGACGGTGGCGACGGCGAAGGCGCGGCCTGTTCGGCACCAGTCAACGAGGGTGTCCGCGACGTTCAGCATGGGGATGGCTCCGGAAAGGGCGACGGTGGGGGTTGAACCGGGCAGTCGGCGGTTGTGCCGACTGCTCCGTGAAGGGTCGGTCAGAGCAGGGCCTCGGCGGTGATGGGCAGGTCGCGGACACGGCGTCCGGTCGCATGGAAGACCGCGTTGGCGATCGCCGGGGCCACGCCGACCAGCACGACCTCCCCGAGGCCCTTGACGCCGAGGGGGTCGGCCTCGCGGTCCTCGCCGTCGATGTAGATCGCCCGAAGCTCGGGGATGTCGGCGTTGACGGGCACGAGATAGTCGGCGAGGTTCGCGTTGACGAGCCTGCCGTCACGGTTGTCGAACTCGCCGTGCTCCAGCAGGGCCATGCCGATGCCGCCCACCATGCCGCCGAGCGCCTGACTGTCGGCGAGCTTGGGACTGATGATGCGTCCCGTGTCGTAGACCCCGAGCATCCGCCGCACCCGGACCAGTCCGAGGCGCGCGTCCACGGCCACCTCGGCGAAGATCGCGCTGTAGGCGTACATCGAGAACCTGTCCGCGCCCGACGGCGGGCTCCAGCCACCGAGGACTTCGAGGTGCGTGCGCTTGTTGCGGGCGAGGAGTTGCCGGTAGGTCTCTCCGCGCCCAGGGTCGCCCTGCACGCTCAGACGGCCCGAGCGGACCACGACCTTGTCGGGATCCGCCCCGTACAGAGGTGACTGCTCGTCGTCGACGGCGAGCTTGATCGCCTGCTGCCGCAGCGTGTCGCAGCTGGCCTGGACGGCGGAGCCCACACTGGCCATGGTGATCGAGCCGCCCTGCGGCGGCGCCGGCGGCATCGCGGAGTCACCGAGCTGGAACGTCACCTGACGCATGGTCAGACCGAGGGCATCCGCGGCCACCTGGGTCATGGACGTATAGGTGCCCGGTCCCATGTCGCTGGTCGCGGACTGCACCAGGGCGGTGCCGTCGGCGTCGAGCCGGACCCGGGCCTGGGCGGGCTGCCGGTGCGTGGGGTAGCAGCCGACCGCCATGCCGGTGCCGATCAGCCAGTCACCGTCTCGGGTGGACCGGGGCTTCGGGTTGCGCCGGTGCCAGCCGAACTCGCGGGCGCCTGTCTGGAGGGCATCGCGCAGCCTGCGGGTCGAGAACGGAAGGTTGTGGGCCGGGTCCTCCTGCGGTTCGTTGCGCAGGCGCAGCTCGATCGGGTCGATGCCCAGTTCGTGGGCGAGTTCGTCGAGCGCGGACTCGACGGCGTAGGCGGCGGAGGAGTAGCCCGGTCCGCGCATGGGTGTCGGTGTGTTCACGTCCAGCATCACCGACTGGTACGACTGGCTGACGTTGGGGGTGGCGTAGAGCATCTGACCGAGGTCCAGGATGGCTTCGGCGTAGGTCTCGTAGCGTGAGGTCTCGGCCTTCAGCTCATGGGCCATCGCGGTCAGCCGGCCGCGCCGGTCGCTGCCGAGGCGCACCCGGTGCTCGTAGCGGGGCCGGTAACCGACGTTGGTGTAGAGCTGCTTGCGGGTGAGGACCAGCTTGACCGGCCGTTTCGTCACCTTGGCGGCAAGGGCGGCGATCACGGTGTGGGGCCAGACCCTCAGCGAGTTGCCGAACGCTCCGCCGACGAAGGGCGAGAGGACGCGCACCGACTCCGGAGTGATACCGAACACCGTGGCGAGTTCGGCGGCCGCGCCCAGTACCCACTGGGTCTTGTCCCAGATGGTGAGCTGGTTCCCGTTCCACTGGGCGACGGCGGCATGCAACTCCATCGCGTTGTGGTGGGTGCGGGCGGCGGTGTAGGAGCGGTCGCTGTGCACGGGTGCGGAGCTCAGGGCCGCCTCCGCGTCACCGCGTGCGTAGTTCATGAGCTCGAACGACGGGGCGTCCGTCATGTCGGTCGAGCCCTGCTGGGTGTCGTAGTCGACCTTCACCAGGTTCGCGGCATGCTGCGCGACCTCCAGGGTGGTGGCCACCACGACCGCGACGGGCTGGCCGCGGAAGTGGACCTGGTCGTCCTGGAAGGCCCGCAGTTTCTGGCCCTGCGGGTTGAAGTACCCCCCGGGGTTGTCCAGGTAGGGCAGCTTGGGGGCGTTGAGGTGGCTGATCACCTTCAGCACGCCCGGCTGGGCGAGGGCGGCGCGGGTGTCGATGCCGGTGATACGGCCGCGGCCCACGCTGCTGTCGACGATGACGGCGTGCACGACTCCCTTGGGAGCGTGGTCGGCGGCGTAGTCCGCCTTGCCGGTGACCTTCAGCCGCCCGTCCACCCGGGACAGGGGTGCACCGACGGCTGCCTGCGGCTGGGGGCTCACTTGCTACCTCCTACGATGCGCAGCTGACGTTCGACGGTGCGCTGAAGCAGTTCGATCTTGAAGCGGTTGTGCTGGAGCGGACGAGCCCCTTCGGCGGCCCGTTCCGCGGCTTTGGACCACAGGCGGTCGGAGGGGCGTCTGCCGATGAGCTGCTGTTCCACGGCCGACAGTTTCCAGGGCACGGTGCCGACCCCGCCGGCGGCGACCTTCGCGTCGTGGATCACCCCCCTGCGGATGTGCAGAGCGACGGCGGCGGAGGTCAGTGCGAACTCGTATGACTGGCGGTCGCGGACCTTCAGGTAACCCGACTTCAGCGGACGCGGGTGCGCGGGGATCTCCACGGCGGTGATCAGCTCACCCGGGAGCAGAGCGTGCTCGCGGTCGGGGGTGTCGCCGGGCTGGAGAAGGAAGTTCGCAAAAGGAACACCGCGCTCACCATCAGGGCCGAGCAGGTGCACTGTCGCCTCCAACGCGGCGAACGCGACGGCGACGTCGGAAGGATGGGTGGCCACGCAGTCCTGCGAGGTTCCGAGGATCGCGTGGGTGCGGTTGACGCCCTCCAGGGCCGCGCATCCGGTACCGGGGTCGCGTTTGTTGCAGGTGGCCGTCACATCACGGAAGTAGGTGCAGCGGGTGCGCTGCATGATGTTGCCGCCGATGGTCGCCATGTTGCGCAGCTGGGCGGACGCGCTCAGCTCCAGTGCCTCGGAAATGACGGGATAGAGGTGACGCACCTTGCGGTCAGCGGCGGCCTCGGCCATCCGGACCAGGGCTCCGATCCGCAGGCCGCCGCGTCCGGTGACCGTGATGTCCCGCAGCGGCAGGCGCGTGATGTCGACGAGCGTCTCGGGACGCTCGACGGTCTCACGCATCAGGTCGACCAGGGTGGTGCCCCCGGCTATGTACCGCCCGCCGCGGCGGCCGGCCGCCAGCGCCTCACGCGTGTCGGAAACCTTGACGAAGGAGAAGGGATGCATGGCCGCGCCTCACTTCCGGCCCGCGGTCTGCTCGACCGCGCGCACGATCTTCACGTAGCAGCCGCAGCGGCAGATGTTGCCGCTCATCCACTCCCGGATCTCGTCCGCGGAACCCGTGTGCCCTTCTTGGATGCAGCCGACGCCGGACATGATCTGTCCGGGGGTGCAGTACCCGCACTGGAAGGCGTCCTGGTCGATGAACGCCTGCTGCAGCGGATGGAGTTCATCACCACGGGACAGACCCTCGATGGTGGTGACCTGAGCGCCCTCCAGTCGGACGGCGAGCGTCAGGCAGGAGTTGACGCGGCGACCGTCCACCAACACCGTGCAGGCACCGCACGCCCCGGCGTTGCAACCCTTCTTCGTGCCGGTCAGGTCGAGGTCCTCGCGCAGCAGGTCCAGCAGTGAGGTCCGATTGTCGACGGTGACCGTGCGGCGCTTGCCGTTGACGGTCAACGAGACCCGGCTGCTGGGCGGTGCCTCGACGGCCGATGCCGTCTCGGCGGCCAGCGCGGAAGGACCGTCCAGAAGCCCGGTGACGACAACCGCACCACCGACCGCGCCGCTCACGGCGATGAAGGTGCGTCGAGACGGCAACGAAGGAGAGTCGGCGGAAGCGGGCGGTGGGCTGGATTCAATGGGCATTCGCGGTTTCTCGATTCGGCTGAGGCCAGAAGGCGCCCGCCCGCTCATGGCGAGGGAGGCCTTCGCGGCCGGGCTTGGCCGGGGCCGGCCACACCGATCCCCGAGCATCAATATGAACTACGGTTCAGAATATATCCTGAACCATCATTCACATTGATGCAAGGGCCTTCCGCCGCGCGCGAGCGAGGGACAAGCCGGCGGTGACCGCAACCAGCAATGCGCAGCCCTTGCCACGGACCCCGAGGAGGGTGTGGCGGCTTTCAGCTCCTAGAGCTCGACAGAACGAGCCACATCCAGTGCCTGTTCGGCCCAGATGGTCTTGCCCGTCATGGTGTATCGAGTGCCCCATCGCTGTGTCAGCTCGGCGATCAGGAACAGACCACGGCCGCCCTCGTCGCTCAACCGGGCTCGGCGCAGGTGCGGGGCGCTGGCGCTGCCGTCCGAGACTTCGCAGGTCAGGGACCGGTCCTTGATCAGACGCAGGTGAACCGGGCCGACGCCGTAGCGGATCGCGTTCGTGACCAGTTCGCTGACCACCAACTCCGTGGTGAACGTCAGGTCTTCCAGCCCCCAGGCGGTGAGCCGGTCATCGACGAGGCGTCGCGCGTCGCTCACGACAGCGGGATCGCTGTGCAGCTCCCACTCCGCGACCTGGTCCTTGGCCAGGCCTCTGGTACGGGCTATCAGCAACGCGACGTCATCGGCTGCGGGGCCGCTGTGAAGTGCGCCCAGAACGGTGTCGCACAGCGCGTCAAGCGAGGGACTCGGGCGGGCGATGGCAGCACGGAGCTCCTCCAGGCGGGCGTCCACGTCGTGGTCACGGGTTTCGATCAGGCCGTCGGTGAACAGCGCCAGCAGACTTCCCTCGGGGACGGCCAGTTCGGTCGCCTCGAACGGCAGGCTGCCGAGGCCCAGCGGCGGACCGACGGGTATGTCGACGACGGAGGACGTACCGTCCGGACGCACCAGGACAGGCGGCGGATGTCCGGCCGCGGCCAGGGAACACACCCCGGCGATCGGGTCGTACACGGCGTAGAGGCAGGTGGCGCCCAGAGCGCACGGATCCCGGTAAGCAGACTCCCCGTCCGCCGCGTGGGTCACGACGTCGTCGAGATGGGTGAGGAGTTCTTCGGGCGGGAGCTCGATGTCGGCGAGCGTGCGTACGGCCGTGCGCAGCTGTCCCATGACGGCCGAGGCGGTGACTCCGTGGCCGACGACATCTCCCACCACCAGGCCCACCCGTGATCCCGGGAGCGCGATCACATCGAACCAGTCACCTCCGACCTGTGCCCCGCCGCCGGCCGGAAGGTAGCGCGCCGCGGTCTCCACCGCCGCATGCGATGGCGAGCCGTGCGGCAGCAGGGCACTCTGCAGCGCCACGGCGATACCGTGTTCGCGGGTGAACCGGCGCGCGTTGTCCACGCAGATCGCCGCGCGGGCGATCAGGTCCTCCGTGACGGCGAGGTCGTCCGGCCCGTACGGCTCACGCGTCGGCGCATGTCGCAGAAACAGAGCAAGTCCGAGCGTTGTACCGCGCGCGCGGATGGGCACCGCGATGGTCGAGCAGATGCCCTGGTCGACGTTGCCACCGAACCATCGCAGGACCTCGGACGCGCCACCCTCGATCAGTCGGGCGCCGTTGCCGAGCAGGCACCGGGCGACGGCTGATGACGAGGGATGGATGGGCTGACTGGGCACAGCCTCCTCGCCGTTGGCCAACGGCACCACCCTGCGCAGCACAACCGACCGGCGCAACGGGCCGGGCGGCGGCAGTTCGCCATGGAAAACCTCGTCGAGCAGATGCACACTCACGGCGTCGGCGAAGCGTGGCACCGCCACCTCGGCGACCTCGCGGGCCGTGCCGGCCAGGTCCAGGCTCATGCCGATCCGGGTCCGAGCCTCGCTCAGCAGCGCCAGCCGCTCCCGCGCGCCGTACTGCTGCGAGTAGTCGTAAGAGGTCACGCCGACGGCCCGCACCCGCCCTGTCGAGTCCTTGAGAGGGAAGAAGTCCGAGACCCACGCGTGCGCCTTGGCTTCACCCGGCACCTTGACGAACCGCTCGGTGGTCTCCAGCTCGCCCGTGGCGGCCACTCGCATCACCCTGCGCTCGTCCTCCGCGGTCGTCGCCTCCGCAACCGACTCCGTGAGGGACCGACCCCGCATCTCGCCCTCTTCACGGCCGGTCAGCCGGGTCATGATCTGGTTGTGCCGCAGGACCCGGCCCTCGGGGTCATTGATCGCGAGCGGAGCGGGGAACTGGTCGAACACCCACGCCATCAACTCTTCGTCCCGCGCCCCCTGCGCCTCCACGCGGCGATCGGCCACCAGCAGGAACCCGGCATTCCGCTCTCCGACCAGCAGCGGGCAGATGTCCACGCCTGTGTCCAACACGCGGCCGTCTCGGTGCCGGACGGCCCAGTCGGACGTGAAGAGATCAGCCAGACCGGTACCGAGGGCCTCCTGAGAAGACCAGCCCCACAGCGCCTCCGCACCGCGGCTCCAGAGAGTCACCGTGCCGGCGGAGTCGGTGACAACGACCGTGACGGTGCCTCGGACCTCCCTGGGCAGCCCCGGGGGGAACCGGCCGGATGTCTCGGTGTCTTCCGTCATGGCGCTCTGCCTACGTCGAGACCGCATACGAAGCAGCCGACATTCATCCTCTTCCAAGCGGCTGACCAAGGCAAGGCAAAGGGGCTCTCACGTCGATGCCCCACCCGTCCGGGCCGTCCACCCGACGCTTGCGCTAAGGTGAGCGTCGGTTCATGATAGGCCGCGGGCCGCGTTCATGCCAGGACTCAACAGCCACCGCGCCCTCCCATATGCGCCATGCCCACGTCATCCAAGTGCCTTCTCCGCCGGGAGTCCTCCATGAATCCTCTGCTGTGGTTCCTCCAGTCACTCGTCGCCGCCATCTTCCTTGCCGTTGGCACGATGAAACTCGTGCGCAACAGAGTCCAGCTCGCCCCGGTCTTCGGCTGGGTCGGACAGGCCTCCGGCACGTTCGTCAAGATCAGCGGAGTCCTGGACACGTTGGTGGGCCTCGGCCTCATCCTGCCGGGAGCCACCGACATAGCACCGGTACTCGTACCGTGTGCCGCACTCGGCGGGCTCGCGATCATGACCGGTGGGACCGTGATCCACCTGCGCCGTTCCGAAACCTCCGAGGCGGTCGGAAACCTGCTCAACATCGTTCTGCTGGCCGTGATCGTGTGGGGGCGCTTCGGGCCGTACCGATTCTGAGCCGCCCCACCGCTGCACATCCCACCGATCCCGGCACTCAGCGGACGGCCGACGGGTGTCGAGCGAGGACGGTCACCGTCACGTCCATGCAAGGGAAGAGCGGCAGTCCCCACAGGATGTCGTTGAGACGGTCGCTGTCGACGACGTCGAAGACGCTGAGGTTGGAGTACCGGCCGGCGCAACGCCACAGGTGCAGCCACTCCCCCGCACACTGCAACCGCTGCGCGTACTCCTTCTCGGCGGCGATCGTCGAGGCGCGGACCTCGGGGTCCATACCGGGCGGCAGGTTGACGGTCAGCTGGACGGCGAAGACCACGGCCGGCTCCCTTCCTCCGGACGTGTCAGGCAGAGGGGGCGAGAGCGAAGTCGTAACCGACCTCGGTGCCACCGTCCGCAGTCGGCTTCGGTTCGAGGACGAGTTCGGCTTTGACCGCGGAGGCCAGTTCGTCCTCGATGTGCGCGCCGCCCCGGAAGTACAGCTGCGTGGTGAGCGGCTCGTGCACCGGGGCGGACACCTTCAGATGGATGTGGGCCGGGCGCCAGGCGTGCCAGCCGGCGGCGGCGATGAGTCGGCCGCAGGAGCCGTCCGTCGGTATCTGGTAGGGGTCCGGCTGGATGGTTGTGACCGCGAAGCGGCCCTCGTCGTCGGCCTGCCACATCTCCGGCACGGCCGCTGGTAGGGGCTCGCCCGACACGTCGGTGACCTGCCCCGTGAAGCGCAGTGGGGTGCCTGGCTCGTCGGCCCGCATCGGCAGCGTGGCGACGCTGGGCAGTTCCGGGGCCGCAGGCACGTAGTACGGGCCCTCGATCGTCCCCTTGCTGCCCTCGCGGGTGCTGTGAGCGACCTCCTCGACCACGTGCTCGACCCACACGTCGAGGAACAGCGGCCATTCGCCGTCCTGTCTAGCGGAGATCAGCCAGGACTTCAGTGCGTCGTACTCCTGATACGTCACCTGGTGACGGCGGATGACGTCATGCAGGGCCGTGATGATCTCGGTGGCGAGGATGTCGACGCGGGTGGTCTCCATGGGGGTCCTCGTCCCGTTCTGGTCCGTGAGGAAGCGCTCGGTGGCCGAAGCTCCGGATGCGGCGGCAGTGGCCTTGGGCGAGGTGTCGGGCATGAGGTGCGGCTCCGTCGAGTGTGCCTCCGCTGATCTCCAGCGGTGCGGTGAGCAGGTCGTCGCTCATGTCGCGGTAGTGGGACAGCTCGCCGCCCTGCCGCTGGCCACCCGGAAGCTGACCATCACCGCCGGCCGGGCAGTCGATCAGGTGATCTCCCGTTGAGGGAGGATCACCTGTTGATCACGACGCGATACAGGTACCGAACGGCAACCAGAGAAGTGCCCGTCCCGGGGCAGACCCGGCGCCGGTCACCCGGTCACGATCCGCCACTGTTGCCGCTCCGCCCCGGTGTAGGTCCACTGGTTGATGTCCGCCCCGTCCGCCGCCGATCCGTCCTCGCCGTTGAGGGCCAGACCGGAGAGCCTGTTGGTGAGGTAGAAGTAGCCGTCGCCGGTCGGTGTCACCGCCCAGTGCTGCTGGGGCACACTGTCGTCCGACCAGATGCCGACGTTGCCCCCGTTCACCCGAGAGAGCCCGGCCACTTCCAGCACCTTTCCGCTGCCCACACCCCGGATCGTGTAGTAGCCGTCGCCGGTGGACGTGAAGGTCCATCTCTGGTTCTCGCGGTTCCGCCAGGGCTGCTGGCGCACCTCGGTGCCGTTGGCGGTGCCACCTCCCACAACGTCGGCCACCTGAGCGCTGGCCCGGTTCACCAGCCGGTACTCCGTCGAGTCCCCCGGCAGCACACGCGACACCAGTGCCGGCCTCTTCTTCCTGCCGCCGATCCGCACACCACCCACGTTCGCGTAGCCGCCGGTGCCCTCCTCGACCTGGATCCGCACGTACCCCACGTCCCGAGGACTCCACTCCAGAACCTTCAGCGCCCGGCTGCCGCCCCAGATGCCTTCACCCACCTGCGTGAAACTGGTGCCGTCGACGCTGGTACAGATCTTGTACGAGATGATGTCGCCGTCGGTGGAGTTGTTGCGATTCCACTGCTTGGGCAGGTACTCAAGCGTGGACACGTCACTCCAGACCCCGCCGAGATCGATGGTGATGGAGTGGGGCAGGCTGAGGCTCCACGTCGACCAGCACGTCTCGAAGTTCCTGTCGCTGAGTCCGTCGATCGCGTTCATGGGACCTTCACCGTCGTGGAAGCCGGTGGCGTAAGCGCTGACCGGCGTCACCGGATGTTCGGCGCGCGGCAGTTGGGCGGGAAGCGGCGGGCGGGAGGTGTCGGGCCGCCAGGCCCTCCCGACTTCGGCCAGCCTCTTCGCGATGTTGTCGTCCAGTCTGCCGTCACGGTTGGGCGGGCAGTTGAGAATGAACGAGGTGTACTTCGGCTCCAAATCGACGAGGTGGGAAAGGATCGACGCCTTGCTGACGGGGTCGGTGGTCGGCGTCGTGGGATGCCAGAACCATCCGTTGCTGATCGTCTGCCCCTGTATGGCGGCGTGCGTGTTCCCCTCCGGCGCCGTGATGCCCAGCGGCTCCTCGAAGTAGATCGCGTCGCCGAGGAACGGCACCGAGAGTCCGCCATGGTCGATCATGACGATGTCGGGCTGGAGGGACTTCACATGCTCGCGGATCCGCTGGTACGAAATGGCCTGTTGTCCCATCTGCCATCCGTAGCCGTCCGTGACGAACATGTCGATCTCGCCGTAGTTCGTGAGCAGTTCGGTGATCTGGTTGAGAATGTACGTCAGATCACCGGGCACGATGACCTGATCCGCTCCCACCCCGTGCCGGGTGTCGTACCCCTGGACGCTGTACGAGCGGTCCCAGATCGAGAAGTACAGGCCGACGCGGAGCCCCTCGGCCCGGAATGCCTTCACGTACTGGGCGACGATGTCCTGCCTGTACCCGCTGTTGGCGACGTTGTAGTCGTTGTACTTGCTCGGCCAGAGGCAGAAGCCGTCGTGGTGCTTGGTGGTGAGCACGCCGTAGCTCATCTTCGCAGTCCTGGCGGCCTCGGCCCACTGTGCACAGTCGACGGTGCCCGGAGCGAAGAGGTCGGGGTCCTGGTCGGGCGCGGCCCACTCCTCGTCGGTGAACGTCCCCATGTTGAAGTGGTTGAACATGCCGAACCGCATGTCCACCAGTCTTCTCAGCGCGGTCGTCGTGCCGGTGGCGGCCTCGGCCGGCGAACCGGAGAGCACGGGAAGCGCCGCAGTCGCGGCTGAGACGCCGCCGGCGGCCAGGACGGAACGACGGGACGGGCTTCCTGACGGCATGTCTGACTCCTGGATTCAGAGGTGTTCCCACGGAGCAGGCTGGGCTGCCCGTCGAACGACAACAGCGCGAGCGTCATTGGATGTCAGGCACGAACTTCTTGCATACGACCGGGCCATGTCAACCATCGCGATGGGATGAAGAGCGCTCCACTTCAAAGAAGGAAGTGCTTTTCAGCCTGTTTATACTCTTTTCGTCGCGATAGACATCCCATGTCTGGGACCATGATGAGGGTTTCAGCAACCACCGACACTCCACTCCCCCTGAGGGATGATGGGATGAACTGAACTGTCTGGCGTACCCATTGGCGCGACGGACACGATCCGCCCGGTGACGGCACTCATGGGAGGAACCCCGTTGTCCCTGACGGACAAGGCCATCGCGCAGATTCGGCAACTCATCGCTTCGGGAGCGCTCCCTCCTGGCTCCAAGCTGCCTCCCGAGCAGGAGTTGGCATCCCAGTTGGGGCTCTCCCGCAACCTTGCCCGCGAGGCCGTCAAGGCACTGGCTGTGGCTCGGGTCCTGGAAGTCCGGCGAGGGGACGGCACCTACGTCACGAGCCTGCAGGCGAGCCTGCTCCTGGAGGGTCTTGGCGGTGCGGTGGAGCTGCTTCAGGGGGACCCGGGTGCAGTGCTGGACCTCATGGAGGTACGACGCCTGCTCGAACCCGCCGCCACCGCGTTGGCCGTCGCCCGGCTCTCCAGCGAGGGCCTGGCCGAAGTGAAGCGTCATCTGGACGCCATGCGGGAGGCGAGCGGGGACGTGGAGCGACTGAACGCCCACGACGCCGCGTTCCACCGTGCCATCGTGTCCGTCACCGGCAACGAATCTTTGATCGCCCTTCTTGAGGGCATTTCGGGCCGCACTCTGCGCGCCCGCATCTGGCGAGGGCTGGTGGACACCCGGGCGGCGGGACGTACCCTCGCCGAACACGAGGGGATCTACGCCGCACTGGCCGCGCGGGACGCCGCGCTTGCCCACGCCGCAGCACTGCTGCACGTCGCAAACACCGAGCAGTGGCTGCGCGAGCACCTGAGGTCCGCCGAAACTCCGGGCGGGGACACATCGGCTGCCGGCCCCGTCGGGGAATCACGCTCCTGAGTTGCAGCGAGACACGTGCCGTTGCTCACCCCACGGTGCCGAGACTCTGATCTTCTTCCAGCAGGAGCACCACCGTCAGTCGGCGTGGACCGTGCACGCCCGGTACCCGGATCATCTCGATGTCCGCCGTGGCGGAGGGTCCGCTGATCCACGTCAGAGGTCGGAGCGGATCCAGCGAGCCGATCACCTCCGGCATCGACGAGAACACCTGGCCGGCACGTACCAGGCACACGTGCAGGTCAGGAAGGAGGGTGGCCGCGCGTCGGCCCTGGCCGGGACCGGTGTCCAGCACAAGGGTCCCCGACTCCGCGATCGCGACTGCACAGGTCGTCAGCACCGCGTCCAGCCCGTCCAGTTGTTGCCTGGACAGCAGCGTCGTCTCCTCCGCCACCGCTTCCCCGGCCCACTGCGTCAGCCACTCGATCGGGAACCCGGTCGGCACCATGACACGCCCGGCGGGCAGCACCTCGGCCAGGGTGGACACCAGGCCGGCCGGGTGCGCCCGGTGCACGGTGGCGCCGTACTCTTCCAGTCGCTCGGCGAAGAGCGCGAGCACTGTCTCGCGGTCCGCCGGATCGACTCCGGGCGCGTGCCTCAGATAGGTGCGCGGCACCTTGAGCGAGGGCATCGGCAGGTCGGCCGTCGCCGACCGGATCCGGCCCAGGATCTCCTCGCGGGCGCCGGTGCTCACTTGGTGCCCCCGTCCGTGCGCTTCCACCAGGCTCGAAAGGATTCCTTGGGGATCTCGGGGACGTTGCGGGTGTCCGTCCAGCCGCTCAGCGGGCCGGGCAGCCGTTTCCTCGGCATCAGGGGACCCACCCTGCCCGCCGCTCGCACGGCGGCATTCCACGCTGCCGGGTGCTCCATGACGGCGCCGACCGCGCCCAACGCCGCTTTCTCCACCGGGTGTTTCACCTTCGCGTCGCCTTCGGCGACCTCATGCCGCAGTTTCAGCAGCACGTCCGTGAAGCGGATCCGCACCGGACACACCTCGTTGCAGGCTCCGCAGAGCGAAGAGGCGTAGGGCAGCGAGGCGGTCTGAGGGTCGTCCGGTCCTTTGAGAAGCGGGTTGAGGATCGCCCCGATCGGCCCTGGGTAGACCGAGCCGTAGGCGTGGCCGCCGGTGCGCTCGTAGACGGGACAGATGTTCATGCACGCGCCGCAGCGGATACAGCGCAGCGCCTGCCGTCCGACCGGGTCGGCCAGCGCCCTGGTCCGGCCGTTGTCGACCAGCACCAGATGGAACCGCTGCGGCCCGTCGCCGGGGGTGACCCCGGTGAAGGTGGTCGTGTAGGGGGCCATCCGTTCGCCGGTGGCGTTGCGGGCCAGCAACTGAAGGAAGACTTCCAGATCGCGCCAGGTCGGGACGACCTTCTCCAGACCCACCACCGAGATCAGCGTGTCGGCGAGGGTGAGGCACATGCGGCCGTTGCCCTCCGACTCGACCACCACGACCGTCCCGGTCTCGGCCACCAGGAAGTTGGCGCCGCTCACGGCGACCTCGGCCTTGAGGAACTTCTCCCGCAAGTGCAGCCGTGCAGCCTCGGCGAGCTGTGCGGGGTCGTCGGTCAACCCATCCGGAGCCGGACGACCGTGGCGACCCATCTCCCGGACGAAGACGTCCCGTATCTCGCCGCGGTTGCGGTGCAGCGCGGGCACCACCACATGCGAGGGCAGGTCGTCCCCCAGCTGCACGATGGCGGCGGCGAGATCGGTCTCCCGGGCACTGATCCCGGCGGCCTCCAGCGCGTTGTCGAGACCGATCTCCTCGGTGAGCATCGACTTGACCTTGACTATCTCCCGTTCGCCGGTGGCCCGCACCAGCTCGGTGACGATCCGGTTTGCCTCCGCCGCGTCGCGCGCCCAGTGCACGGTGCCGCCCGCGGCGGTGACCTGCTCCTCGACCTGGAGCAGGTAGCGGTCCAGGTGTGCCAGAACCTCGTCCTTGAGCGCCGCCGCCGAGTCCCGCAGGTCCTCCCAGTCCGGCCGCTCGGTGACCAGTTTCGCCCGCTTGCCGCGTATGGTCCCCGTCGCGCGGGTGATGTTGGAGCGCAGCTGCACGTTCTGGGTGGCGGCGACGGCTGCCCGGGGAAAGGTGGGCCAGCCGACAAAGGTGCGACTCATCGGGCCACCGCGCTCGCTGCCAGGGGGAGACCTGGCATTGGGCCGTCCTCCCAGGTCCGGGCCAGGATCTCGACGAGGTGCATGGTGCGCACCGGATGCCCGTCCCGGTCGAGCCGACCTCCGATGTTCATCAGGCACGAGTTGTCCACGGCGGCCAGCACGCTCGCTCCGGTCTCCACCACATGGCGGGCCTTGTCGGCACACATCGCCCCGGAGACGGCGGCGTTCTTCACCGAGAAGGTGCCGCCGAAGCCGCAGCACTCCTGCTGTGCGGGCAGTTCGGCGAAGTCGATGCCGGCGACCGCGCGCAGCAGCCGGTAGGGCCGCTGACCGACGGGTGCGGCGCGCAGGCTGTGGCAGGTCGGGTGGTAGGTCACCCGGTGCGGGAAATAGGCGCCGACGTCCTCGGCGCCCAGCACATCGGTCAGATACGTCGTCAACTCGTGTACCCGTGGCACGAGTTCGCGCACCGCTCGGACGAGGCCCATATCGCCGGCCGCCTCGGCAGCGGTGGCATAGGCCTCGGCGGGCATTCCACCGCAGGACGCGGACGGGATCACGATCGCCTCATAGTCGGCGAAGACGTCGACGAAGTGCCGGGCAAGCCGGACCGTCTCGGAGCGGTAGCCGGTGTTCCAGTGCATCTGCCCGCAACAGCTCTGCGCGGACGGGAAGTCCACATCCACTCCCAGACGGCGGAGGAGCGTGACGGCGGCCTGGCCGGAACGAGGAAAGAGCGCGTCGTTCAGGCAGGTCACGAAGAGGGCGACGTTCACCGGTTCGCCTTTCGGTCTGCGAGAAATGCCCACTCATGGAAGCATGCATACAAGGATAGACGCAAGCTTAGATGCAAGTAGGGATACAAGCTTGGATGCAAAGAGTCCTCGCGCAGGCCAGAATGGGTGCATGCCGAAGCCTCAGCCTGCCGCCGACCTCGTCTACACCCGTCTGCGCGACCGCCTTCTCGACGGTGACCTCTCCGGTGGGGAACTGCTCTCGGAAGGCGTGGTCGCTGCGGAACTGGGCGTTTCCCGCACCCCAGTTCGCGAGGCCTTTCTGCGCCTGGAGGCCCAGGGTTTCCTGCGGCTCTACCCCAAGCGCGGTGCGATGGTCGTCCCGGTCACCCCCGGTGAAGCCCTGGCAGTGCTGCAGGCCCGCCTGCTGATGGAACTGTTCGCTCTGGACTCCCTGGCCGCCGGCCCCGCGGACGTCGTCCGCGCCACCGGCACCGAGCTGCTGGCCCTGGCCAACCGCGAAGCCGACGCGGACGGGGGCCCCTCGTCCCGCCAGGCCCTGGAGACCGCACGTGATTTCCATGCCTGCCTGATGCGAGCCGGGGGCAACGCGGTCCTCGCCGCCTCCCACGCGGCCCTGTGGGACCAGCAGATCCGCGTCAGCGCCGCCTCGACGACGCAGCCCGCGCACGTCATGGAGGACGTCGAGGAACACAGCGCGCTGGCACGCACCCTGGCCGAGGGTGACCCCGGGAGCGCTCGCGAGTCGCTGATCGACCACATCGCCGCCGTCGCCCGGCGCATCGGTCTGGCGAACGGGCCGAGCCTGCCCGGCACAGGAAGCCACGGTCGGCGATGACTGCCGCGGGCGGGTACTACGAGCGGAGTGCCCATGTCCCGGGGAGCTGGTAGCAGACACGGCGGTGTCCCGCGTGGCGGTGATGCCGCACCACCACGCGGGACCGGTCGCCGGATCAAGGACGATCGCTCCGGTCGGCCCGTCAGTTCACGGCGAACTGACTGAAGCTCGCCGTACCGGGGCTTCCGCCGTGGGCCGTGAAGAACACGCCGGCGTCCTCGCTACTGTTCGCTCCGGTCAGCGTTGCCGTGCCGACGGTGGTCCAGGTGGTGCCGTTGGCCGAATAGGAGCCGGTGACCGAGGTGCCGCTGCGGACCAGGCGGAGCCAGACGGGGGCGATGGCGGCGCTTCCGGTCTTGGTGGTGTTGGTGTCGAGGTAGCCGTCGCTGTTGGAGTCCCACTGCAGGGAGACTCCCTTCCCGGGGGTGGCGGCCAGGATGACATAGCCGGTGGACGAGGCGGTGCCGGTGATGTCGTTGCGCAGCATCAGGCCGGCCTTGCCCCAGTCATTGGTCTTGTCCTGGCTGTCGACGTGCACGATCACGGTCGACGACGTTCCCGCCGCGCCTGGCTGGTAGGCCGACGAGTAGTCGTCGTCGCGGGTCGTTCCCGCGGCCCACGTGTCGATGCCCGCGTTGGTCAGGGACGTCACCCCCTGCGTCTGGCCCACGGCGGCCGGGACGGAACTGTAGGCCTTGAAGGGGGTGGTGACGATGCGCAGGTTGCTGAAGGCCGCGCTGCCGACGGTGGTGCCGTGGGCGGTGTGGATGAGGCCGGCGTCCTGCGTGGCGGCCATGGACGGGAGGGTGACGGCCGAGCCGACCTGCGTGAAGGTGGCGCCGTCGGTGGAGTAGAAGGCGGACACCTGGGTGGCGGTGCGGGTGAGCCGTACCCAGACCGGTGCCTTGACCGTGGAGGCCGTGCATGTCATCTGGTCGAGATAGCCGTCGGCGGTGGAGTCCCATTGGAAGCAGACGCCGTGGCTGGGGGTCGCCACCGCTACGGCGTAGCCGGGGGAGGAACCGCTGCCGGTGAGGCTGTTGCGCAGGACGACACCGGCCTTGGCCCAGCCGTTGGAGTTGTCCACGTTGTCCACCCGGGTGGTCACCGAGGTGCCGTCGACGGCGGCGCTCGGCAGGTAGACGGTTCCGTAGGCGTCGTCGTGCTGTCCGCCGGCGCCCCAGATGTCGGCTCCCGCGTCGGTGATGGTGAAGCGGCCGCCGCTCTGGCCGGTGAAGGCGGGGGTGGAGGAATAGACACTGTAGGGGGCGGTGACCGGGTCGGTGGTCAGGGGACGGTAGAGGGGCTGGATGCCGGCGTTGTCCATCACCGTCCGGGCGCCGGACGGCCAGTTGCCGTCGGCGACGACGACGGTGCCGCTCACCACGTTCCCGCGACTGCCGTTGGTGATGTTGGTGGAGTTGTTGCTCGTCCAGTTGTCCGTGAGCGTCAGGGCGCCGGTGTTGTTGGTGGAGCTGCCGTTCTGGTTGGCCCAGCGGCCGGTGTCCCGGAAGACGTTGTTGGTGTCCGTGAAGTTCCGGGATCCTTCGTCGTGGTAGAAGCCCATGTAGTTGTTGTTGGTATGGCAGTAGTTGCGCTCGAAGGTGCTGCCGGGTGACGCCGACAGGGTGTACATGCAACCGCCGTCGTTCATCTGCTGCATGATGTCGTGGATGTAGTTGTCCGTGACGTGGTTGTTCGCGGCTGTGGTCGCAGTGGTGTAGACGGGCTGGTAGTCGTACAGGCCGCGGTTGGCGTAGTCCTGACTGCCACCCGGGTCGTTGGTGCCCCAGCCGTAGCCGATGGTCATGCCGGAGTAGGGCAGGTTGTACACCTCGTTGTGCGACACGGTGGCGCCACTCACGTAAGTGAGCAGGATGGACGACATGTCCCGGTAGTCCAGTGCCACATCGTGGATCAGGTTGTTGCTCAAGGTGATGTTCTGGTTGGTCATCCGGCTGTCACTGGGGTGGTGCGCGTCCGCCTGGAGCCCTCCGACGACGATGCCGCCGCCCGCGTCCTGGGTGAAGACGTTTCCGGTGGCGGTGACGGTGTCGGCGCCGAGTCCCACGCCGGTCGCGTGCGCGTTGGCGTCGTTGCCGATGCCGAGGCCGACCTGTCCGAGCTGGGTGAACCGGTTGCCGGTGAAGGTGATGTGGTCGGCGGCCGAGACCTGCACGGCCGCCGGCATCTGGTCCCAGTGGGGGCGGGTCGCCTCGAAGAGCGGGCAGCCGCTCTGGCATGAGGTCAACGCGTCCGACGGGCGGTCCCAGGTGCCGCTGAGGTAGGCGCCGGTCTGCTGGCTGGCGTAGCCGTCGGTGCCGGGCCGCAGCCAGCTGGTACCCGAGAACTGCAGCCCGGAGAAGGTGATGTGGGTGGCGGGAGAGCCATAGCTTCCCCCGACGTCGATGAGCGACTGCAGCTCCGGCACCTCGACGTCGGCGGTGCTCATGTCCTGCCCCGGCAGCGGCTTGTAGTAAAGGGTCCCGCTGCCGGTGTCGAGGTACCACTCACCGGCCGTGTCGAGGAACTCGTAGGCGTTCTCGATGTAGAGAGGGCCCGCCCGGAAGGGACTCGTCAGGGTGTCGTAGCCGAAGGTGTTATCGTCCCAGGACGGCTGGCCCATGGTGATGGTGCCGTTGCTGATGCCGGACACCGGGGCGTAGCGATCGGTGAAGGATCCGATGCCGTGGATCTCGGTCCGGCTCGGGTTCGCGAGGCTGTTGAGGTAGCTCAGCGCGCTGCTGGTGAACGTGTAACCGCTGGTGGTCGCGGTCAGGTCGGAGCGGTTGAGCGAGGCGCGGGCCCTCGTCGCCAGCATGCCGTTGACGTACAGCTGCCGGGTGTCGAAGCCGGTGCCGACACTCGCCTGCCAGATGTTCTTGGCCGAGTCGTGGAGGGTCCAGCCGGTCGCCTGCTGTGCGCCGGTGATCACGGGATGGGCGCCCAGCGCGGCTTTCCAGGTCACCGTATAGCCACCTGTGCCGGAGTCCGCCGAGGTGAAGGTCAGCGGTGCGGAGAGCCGGTAGGTGCCGTCGGCGAGCTCGACGGTGATGTCGCTCGTCATCGAATTGTTGATGGCCCGGACGTTGGTCTCGGCCTGGGTGAGGGAGCAGGGCTGGCCGGCGGAGCAGGCGGTACCGGTGCCGTTCGGAGCCACGTAGAGCGTCGTGGTGGCGGCGAACGCGGGTACGGCCTGGGCGAGGACGGCCCCGGCCGATGCGGTGAGCAGCGCGAGTGCGGCCAGACATGGTCTGAGCCGGTCAAGCAGTGCGGGGCGGAGGCGGGTTGGGCGCATCTGGCACCTTCCGGTTGTGCAAGGGAGTCACGCGCGGGGCGCCCCGGTCATGGGGTGACAGCCCGGCGATGATTTCGGAGGTGATACGGCGACGTAACGTTAGTCGTCATACGTATGTCGTCAAGATGTGCGACAGAAATAGGTCCGCGCCCAAAAAGGAACCCGCCCCCGGCCTGACGGCTCGGGGGCGGGTTGAGGTCGAGTGCACCCAGAAGGTCGAGTGCGCTCAGGGGGTGGCACCTGGCTGCGGTGCACGGCGGCGGCGCCACGCGGCCTCAATATGCGCCGTCATGGCGTCTGCAGCACCTTGCGGATCGCGCGCCAGAAGGCGCTCGGCCACCTGACGGTGTTCGGCATTGGCCTGCTCACAGGCATGAACGTCGGGAGTGCCGGTGTACAGGAACGTGCCGCGTGCCTGAGTGTGGACGGTCCGGATGATGGAGCGGCCCAGCCTGTTCCGGGACGCCTGCATGATCCGGTCGTGGAAGGCCACGTCGGTCTCGACGAAGCGGGCCGGAGTGGCGGCCTCCTCGTCCAGCTGACTGAGCAGCCGCTCCACCGCCCGGAGGTCGTCGTCGGTGGCGAGTTCGGCGGCCTGAGCCGCCATCTGGGCCTCCAACGCCGAGCGCACACCGACGAGTTGGTCGAGTACGACGAGTTCGTCGTCGTGCTGGACGGTGGCGGCCAGGACGACGGGATCCAGGAGATTCCACTCCTCGGACTGGGTGACCGTGGTGCCCGAGCCCTGCCGGGCCCGGACCAGCCCCTTGGCCTCCAGCGACTTGACGGCCTCGCGGATGGTGATGCGGCTGACGCCGAACGTCTCGCACAGTTCGGGTTCGACCGGCAGAGCGGAGCCCGGCGGGAGTGCGCCCGACACGATGGCGTCGGTGAGGGACTCGACGACGGCGTGAGCCAGCCGAGCAGGACGCTTGGGCCAGGGTTTGAGCGCCGGCGGATCCCCGACGCCACTTCTGCCGCTCTTCGCCATGTGGCCCCCTTCTGGTGTGAACGACCGCGAGTCTACTGCGCCGAACACCTTGACAGCATTCGTATGACGACTTACGTTACACGAAAATTTCGCAGCAGCAGCTGCCGTCGCAAGGGGCAACACCGTGCGCATTGCCGATGTGGAGAGCTATCCCGTCCGGGTTCCAGGAGCCAGTCCGCCGTTCGTCTGGCGTGACGGTCTGCTGGGCAGCCCACCGGACGGCGAGGCCGCGGTGCTGCGCATAGTCACCGACGAAGGGAACGAGGGGGTGGCGATGGCCCCCCGCCGGGGCAGCGCAGTCATCCTGGCGGACCTGCTGGACCGCTTCCTGCGCAAGGAACTCGTGGGGCAGGACCCGCTGCAGAGGGAATGGCTCTGGCACCGCATGTGGGAACTGGACCGCACCGAGGAACTGCCCCTCTACCTGCTCGGTCTCGTCGACATCGCACTGTGGGACCTGGCGGGCAGGCTTGCCGACCGGCCGACCTGGCAGGTGCTGGGCGGTTTCCGCACCGCGATACCGGCCTACGCCTCCACCGTCACCTACTCCTCGGTGGAGGAGTACCTGGACATCGCCGACCAGGCCCTGGAACTCGGATACCCCGCCATCAAGCTCCACGCCTGGGGCGACGCACGCCGCGACGCCCGGCTGTCGACAGCCCTCCGGGAACACGTGGGGGATGCCGTCCCCCTGATGTTCGACGCGTCCGCCGGATTCGACCTCCCCGACGCGATCCACCTCGGGCACGCCCTGTCCGACGCCGGTTACCTCTGGTACGAGGAACCGATCCGGGAGTTCAGCATCACCGCGTACAAGCGCCTCGCCGACGCGGTGGCAGTGCCCCTCCTGGTCGCCGAGACCTCCGACGGGGCCCACATGAACTCCGCCGACTTCATCCAGGCCGGCGCCGCCACCTTCGGCGTCCGCGCCTCCACCCAGCTGCGCGGCGGCTTCACCGGCGCCATGCGCACCGCCCACCTGGCCGACGCCTACCGGCTGCGCGCCGAGGTGCACGGGCCGGAGATCCCCAACCGGCACCTGTGCATGGCCATCTCCAACACCACCTACTACGAGTCCCTGGTCATGGGCAATCCCATCAGCCGGGAGAGCGGCATCGACGCCCACGGACTCGTCCACGCCCCCACCGGGCCGGGCGTGGCCCTGCCCGCCGGCCTGGACTACCCTCCCACCCTTCAACGATTTGTCGACAAGGATACTTTTACGCCGCCGAAGGCCTGATCGACCACCAAGCCCCCGCTCCCGATTCCTCCGTACCCGTTCCCTCCACGCCTTCGGTACGACATCCCTCCACGCCTCCCCTATCCGGCGCCTCCGCCGACATCCCGTGGACATCTCCACTGACACGCAGACATGAGGTCAGTCATGAACAGCGACGTTCCCGTCACCTCCCGCCGCCAGGTCAGACGCGCAGCCGGCGCGGCCCTGGGCGCCGTCTCTCTGCTCGCGCTCGCCGCGTGCGGGAACGCCGACCCCGCTCCTGCGGCGAGTTCCTCCCCCGCGGCCTTCAAGCCCGCCACCCAGCAGGCCGGCAGTGAGATCACCGTCTGGGCGGACGCCGCCCGGGTCCCCGGCGTGCAGGCCTACCAGAAGGCGCACCCGGACGTGAAGATGAAGATCGTCACGTACAGCGGGGACGCGAACGGCGCCAACGATCTGCAGACCAAGGTCCAGCTGTTCGACCGCACCGGGAGCGGCTGGCCCGACGTCGCCTTCAGCGCCAACGTCAACGACGGCAGCTGGGCCTCCCAGGGCAAGACCCCCTACGCCGCGCCCGTCGACAAGGGGCTGATCCCCGAGTCCACACTGAGCGGCTTCGCCGACGGCGCGCTGAACCCCTGCACCTTCAACGGCGCAACCTACTGCCTGCGCAACGACCTGGCCCAGAACGTGCTCTGGTACAACAAATCCCTCATGGACAAGTTCGGGTACTCCGTCCCGACCACCTGGGAGCAGTACCAGGCCCTCGGTGCGAAGGTCGCCAAGGAGCACCCCGGCTACCTGGTCGGAACCGCCGGGGACGCGTGGACGCCCGAGGTGTACTTCTGGGCCAGCCAGTGCCCCGCCAGCACCACGACCGGCGCCAAGAAGGTCGCCGTGAGCCTGCAGGACCCCAAGTGCACCCGGATGGCGAAACTGCTCGACGACCTGATCGCCAAGGGCTCGGTCTCCAAGGACACCGTCTTCAGCGCCGGCTTCATCAAGAACAAGGCGAGCAAGGTCCTCATGCTCCCCGGCCCCTCCTGGTACGGGCAGGTGCTGTTCAACTCCACCTTCAAGATCCCCAAGAGCCGGATCGCCGCCGCCGCACCGTTGAAGTTCGAGGGTGACGCCAAGAACTACACCGGCAACGTCGGCGGTGGCCTGTGGTTCATCTCCTCCCACAGCAAGAACCTCAAGGCAGCCTCCGACCTGGTCAGCTGGATGACGACCTCCGACGACTACCAGGCCACCGCCGGCACCTATCCCGCGTACAAGCCGGCCGCCGACGCCTGGCTCGTCAACCAGCGGAAGACCGGCTACTTCGCCAAGGACATCAGCCCCGTCTTCCAGCAGGCCGCGGAGCTCATCTGGCCCGGCTGGTCCGCCACCCAGTACAGCCAGGAGGCGATCTACTCCTCCACCGTGATCCCCGCCCTGAACTCCGGCAAGACCCTCACCGACACCCTGGGCACCTGGCAGACGGCCATCACGGACAAGGCCAAGTCCCTCGGATACACCGTCAACTAGCGAAGCGGACCGATGACCACCCACCTCGCGAACGAGCGCAGCGGCCGCCGAAGCGGCCGCTCCGCCCGGAACCCGGCAAGACGCGCCGGCTACGTCTTCGTCTCCGGCTACGTCCTGCTCCTGCTCGCATTCGGCGTCCTGCCCACCGGCTACGCGGTGTGGCTGGCGCTGTCCAACTCCCGCAACCAGCTCGTCGGGATCGGCAACTTCACCCGCACGTTCGCCGACTACCGCTTCGCACCGGCCTTCCTGCACATCGGCCTGTACCTGCTCGTCTGGCTGAGCAGTCTGATGTTCCTGGTGGTGCTGCTCTCCCTGATGCTGCACGGCCGTATGCGCAGGGCCTCCTCCACCCTGCGGTTCCTGTTCTATCTGCCGGGTGCCCTCGCCGGCGTGGCGAGCGTGCTGCTCTGGCTGATCCTGCTCGACCCGGCGGCCAGCCCCGTCGGATGGCTGCTGAAAGACTTCGGCTGGAACACGCTCGCCCAGGTGAACGCGCCCGGCCACCTGCCGGTGCTCTTCACAGTGATCGCCTTCTGGACCGGGGCCGGCGGCTGGATCGTGGTCATGTACGGCGCGCTCAACAACATCCCGGACGAGGTCCTGGAGGCCGCCCGCATCGACGGAGCCGGCACCCTCCAGATCGCCCTGCGCATCCAGATCCCCATGGTCACCAAGTGGATCGCGTACATGCTGATCCTGGCCTTCGCCGCCGGTACCCAGCTCTTCGTCGAACCTCAGCTGGTCTCCGTGGCCAGCTGGGGCATGATCCCCGACAGCTGGTCACCCAACCAGCTGTCCTACCAGTACGCCTTCCAGGCGGGCGACTTCAACGGCGCGGCGGCGCTCTCCGTCGACCTCCTCATCCTGGGCCTCGCCTGCGCGGCGCTCGTCGTCTTCCGTACCGGCCTGTTCGACAGGGACGAATGATGACCACAGCTCCCACGACCACCGTCCGCCGCACTCAGCCGCCCCACACCGCCGGCGCCCGTACCAGCCCGAGGAAACCCCTGCGCCGGATCCGCCGCCCCAGCTCGCCGGCCGCCCGGCTGGCCTGGCTCATCGTCATGGGCCTGTTCCTGCTCTTCTTCTGCGTGCCGGTGGCGTGGCTCCTGCTGGCCCCGACCAAGACCGACAGCCAGATCGTGCGGGACAACCCGTTCTCCTTCGGGTCTCTCGGTTCGATCGCCGACGCCTGGCATCACCTCTACGCCTTCCAGGACGGCGCCATCCTCACCTGGCTGCAGAACTCTGCGGTCTACACGTTCGGTGCGCTGGTCGTCACCCTCGTGACCTCGATCCCCGCCGGGTACGCGCTGGCCCTCACCCAGTTCATCGGGCGACGGACGCTGCTCACGATCACCATGCTCGTGATGCTCATGCCGACGGCCGCGATGGTGCTGCCCCTCTACCTGGAGATCAACGCCGTACACCTGGACGGCACGATCTGGTCGGTGATCCTGCCCTTCTCCTTCTTCCCGTTCGGGGTGTACCTCACCTACATCTACTTCTCCTCCAACGTCCCCGCCGACCTGCTGGCCGCCGCGCGGATCGACGGCTGCTCGGAGTGGCAGGTCTTCCGTCTCGTCGCGATGCCGCTGGCCAAGCCGGTGATCGCCCTGGTCGGCTTCTTCAACTTCGTCGGCAACTGGAACAACTTCTTCCTGCCGTTCGTGATGCTGCCCGACAGCTCCCGGTATCCGGCCCAGGTCGGGCTGAACAACCTGCTCGCCGCCTCGCCGCTGTTCAACACCTCCAGCGGCACGGGAAACCAGATCCTGCGACCCGAACTGGCCCTGGCCACCCTCATCACCATCGTGCCGGTCCTGATCGTCTTCCTCTTCTCCCAACGAGCCCTGGTGTCCGGCATGCTCGCCGGCGCGACCAAGGAGTGACGGCATGGCAGCGCCCCTCCGCATCGGCTCCGTCATCCGGCTGCGCCCGGACAGGACCGAGGAATACCTCGCACTGCACCGTGCCGTCCCGGCCCCCGTGCTCGCGGCACTACGCCGAGCACACATCACGAACTACTCGATCTTCCTCCGGGACGACACCCTGTTCGCGTACTACGAGTACACGGGTGAGGACTACGCCTCGGACATGGCCGCCATCGCCGCGGACCCGGACACCCAGCGGTGGTGGACTCTCACCGACCCCTGCCAGCTGCCCCTGGCCAGCGCTGCGGAAGGCGAACGCTGGGCCGAGGCGCAAGAGGTCTTCCATCTTGACTGAGCGGCACGGCAGCGACCCGGGCCATCGCCCGGCCCAACCCGACGACCGGCCAGAGCCGGCTGGTGCAATCCCTGAAAGAGAAAACTTCCCCATGAAGCTGATGAGGTACGGAGACGTCGGACACGAGGTCCCGGCCGTCCTGATAGCCGACGTCGACGGCGGGGAGCGGGTGCTCGACCTCTCTCCGGTGACCCGCGACATCGACCGGGGCTTCTGGGAGGCCGGTGGTCTGCGTTTGGTACGCGACGCCCTTGACCGGGGCCTCCGGGAACTGCCGGTCTCCGGTGTGCGCGTCGGGGCCCCGGTGGCCCGCCCGGGAAAGGTGGTGTGCATCGGGCTGAACTACCGCGACCACGCCGAGGAGACGGGTGCCGCCATCCCCGCACGCCCGGTGGTGTTCATGAAGGATCCCGGCACGGTGGTCGGTCCCTACGACACGGTGCCGATTCCGCGCGGTTCGACGAAGACCGACTGGGAGGTCGAACTCGCCGTCGTCATCGGCCGGCGCACCCACTACCTCGCCTCACCCGACACAGCGCTGGAGTACGTGGCCGGCTACGCGATCAGCAACGACGTGTCCGAGCGGGAGTTCCAGCTGGAGTACTCGTCGCAGTGGGACCTGGGCAAGTCCTGCGAGGGCTTCAACCCCCTGGGACCGGTCCTGGTCCCGGCGGACGACGTGCCGGACCCGCAGTCCCTGGGCCTGCGCCTGCGCGTGGACGGGGTACAGCGACAGAACGGCCACACCAAGCAGATGATCTTCGACGTGCCCCACGTGATCTGGTACCTGAGCCAGTACATGGTCCTGGAGCCCGGCGACGTGATCAACACCGGGACACCCGCGGGCGTCGCCCTGGGGCTGTCCGATGCCCCGTATCTGCGACCGGGCCAGGTCGTCGAGTTGGAGATCGACGGCCTGGGCAGCCAGCGTCAGACCTTCACCGCGGCAAGGGAGGCGACGGCATGAGCGGGCTGAAGGGCCTGCGGGCCGTCGTCACCGGCGGCGCTTCGGGTATTGGCGCCGCCACCGCTCGTCTCCTCGCCGACGGCGGGGCCGAAGTCTGCGTCCTGGACCTCGACCCCGGGGGAATCACCGAACCGATGCACGGCTGCCGGGCCGACGTCGGCGACGACGACTCCGTCCGCGGCGCGATCCAGGCGGCCGTCACCGCCATGGGCGGCCTGGACATCCTGGTCAACAACGCCGGCCGGGGAGCCGTCGGCACCGTGGAAGACAACCCCGACGCACTGTGGCACGCGGTCCTGGACGTCAACGTCCTGGGCATCGTCCGTACCACCCGGGCCGCCCTGCCACATCTGCGCGCCTCCCGCCACGCCGCCGTCGTCAACGTGTGCTCCATCGCCGCCACCGCAGGACTGCCCCAGCGCGCCCTGTACTCGGCGAGCAAGGGGGCCGTGCTCTCCCTCACTCTGGCCATGGCCGCCGACCACATCCGCGAAGGCATCCGCGTCAACTGCGTCAACCCCGGCACCGTGGACACCCCTTGGGTCTCCCGTCTGCTCGACGCGGCAGACGACCCCGCAGCCGAACGCGCCGCCCTCAACGCCCGTCAACCACACGGCAGGCTCGTGTCCCCCGAGGAGGTCGCGGCAGCCATCGTCTATCTCGCCGGCCCGCTCGCGGGCTCCACCACCGGCACGGCCCTGGCCGTCGACGGCGGGATGGCGGGCCTGCGGCTGCGCCCCGTCGCAAGCTGACCCCCACCCCTGCAACAGACTGCCCGGCCCCGACCAGGGCGAGCACCGTCCGAGCGTACGAGGCCGAAGACTCCCCCCGTCGGCCCGGTCGGGCCCCACCCAAGAGAGGCAACCCCCCACTTCATGCGCACGACGACGCTAGGACGCAGCACCGTGACCGTCACAGAGCTGGCCTTCGGGGCGGCGGCGATCGGCAACCTGTTCACCGCGGTCGGCGACAAGGAGGCAGCGGCGGCGGTCGAAGCGGCCTGGGACAACGGCATTCGCACCTTCGACACCGCGCCGCACTACGGTCTCGGCCTCTCGGAACGCCGTCTCGGCGAGGCCCTGCGCGCCAAGCCCCGCGAACAGTTCACCCTCTCCACCAAGGTCGGACGGCTGCTGCGTCCCACTTCACCAGGGGGTGACGACAGCGCCAACGGATTCGCCGTCCCCGCCACGCACCGCCGCGTCTGGGACTTCAGCGCCCGCGGCGTGCGCGCCAGTCTGGAGGAGAGCCTCACCCGCCTCGGCCTGGACCGCGTCGACATCGTCTACCTCCACGACCCCGACGACCACGAGGACGAGGCGTTCGGCAGCGCCTATCCGGAGCTGGAGCGGATGCGCGCCGAGGGCATCGTCGGAGCGATCGGCGCCGGCATGAACCAGACCAGGATGCTGGAGCGGTTCATTCGCGACACCGATGTGGACGTCGTGCTCCTGGCCGGCCGCTACAGCCTGCTCGACCAGACAGGCCTGAGCACGGTGCTTCCCCAAGCCGCCGACCGAGGCCTCTCCGTCATCGTCGGCGGCGTCTTCAACTCCGGACTCCTCGCCGACCCACGCCCGGAGGCGACCTTCGACTACCGGCCTCCCGACCCGGCCGTCCTCGATCGTGCCCTCGCCCTCAAAGCGGTCTGCGAGCAGCACGGCACCCCCCTGCGAGCGGCTGCCCTGCAGTTTCCGCTCGGCCATCCCACCGTCGCCGGCGTCCTGGTCGGCGCCCGCACTGCGGAAGAGGCCGGGGACGCGGCCCGCATGATCCAGCACCCCGTCCCCGCGGAGCTCTGGCGCACCCTGCGCCTGAGCGGGCTCCTCCCCTGGGACGCCCCGCTGCCCGCAGACTCGGGAGCCGCGACATGACACAGATCGTAGACGCCCACCACCACCTCTGGGACCTGGCCGTCCGTGACCAGGACTGGACCAGGGAGGAGGCCCTGCGGCCGCTTCGCCGCTCGTTCCTGCTCTCCGACTTCCAGCGGCAGGCCCATGCCGCAGGTGTGACCAAGACCGTGGTGGTGCAGACCGTCACCGTCGCCGAGGAGACCCCCGAACTCCTGACCCTGTGCGCGGGCAGCGACCTCGTCGCGGGCGTCGTCGGCTGGACGGACCTGATTGCTGCCGACGTCGCAGACCGACTCCATGCGCTCAAAGAGGGTCACGGAGGCACACATCTCGTCGGTATCCGGCACCAGGTCCAGTCCGAGCCCGACCCCGACTGGCTCCTGCGCCCCGCCGTGCAGCACGGGCTGAGGACGGTCCAGGATGCGGGCCTGGTGTACGACCTGGTCATCACCCCGTGGCAACTGCCCGCCGCGATCCGGGCCGCCGCCGCCCTTCCGGACCTCGTCTTCGTCCTCGACCACCTGGCCAAGCCCCCCGTCGCCACCGGCCAGGTCGACCCGTGGGCCCGGCACCTGAGGGAACTGGCCCGGTTGCCCAATGTCGTCGCCAAGCTCTCGGGACTGGTCACGGAGGCCGACTGGAGCAGATGGACGCCCCAGGACCTGCAACCGTTCATGGACATCGCCCTGGAGGCCTTCGGCGTCGACCGGCTGATGTTCGGCTCCGACTGGCCGGTCTGCACGCTCGCCGCCGACTACGACGACGTCCTCTCCAGTGCCCGGGCTCTCACCAGCGACCTCTCCGCCGATGAGCGCACCGCTCTCTTTGCCGCGACGGCCACACGCGTCTACCGAATCTGAACCAGCCCGTCACGGACAACTCGACACGATCTTCAACACGTCAGCTCCGGTTGAGAGGGCGCAGTGCCGAGTGGGAGGCAGGCAGACGAGATCAGGAACTCGAGCGACTGCATCCGCGGCTTCACCCACCCTGGCCCCTCGTCCCGTCCGGCCGAACCGATCGGCCCGAAGAAACCTGATGAGCCTATGTCAGCGCATCGCCCGGGAGATCTCCGCCCAACTCGTCCTTGCCGTTCCCGGTGTGCCGGTGGCCCAGCTCTCGCGCAGCTGGGCGACCGACGTGAGGCTGCGTCCGCCCTCGTGGCAGACGCGGGCCCGGCGCTGCTGCGGGCTGGTGTCGCTCGCGTCGGAGACCTCGCAGATCAGGTTGCGGTCCAGCACAAGGTCCAACTGGATGGGCGGTTCGCCGTAGCGGATGGCGTTGGTGAGCAGTTCGCTGACCACCGGTTCCGACGCGAACCCCGGGCGAGCCGGCCCGGGTCGGCCGCGATTTCGCACTCTCCCTTGGCAGGCACCCCGCCGGACTCCCGCGTGCAGGCCGATGCCGCCCGCTCCCACGAGGGCCGCCCGCACCGTCTCGCCGCAAGAACCCGCTTCGACGGTCTGCGCGGTGACCGGCGCGCCCGGTTCGACCTCCACTCCCTCGCCGTCGGGCTGGACGCGGTAGTCACGCACCGTCTCGTGTGCGTGGCCGCGGCGGCGATCTCAGCTGTCAAGGACCCGCCTGATGTGGTCGTCCGCAGCCGACTCGAACGACCGGATCTTGTTGAGCAGATCTCTGAGCTGCTGCTGCTCCTCGGCGGAGAGCTTGAAGATCGGCGATCGCTCGAACAGTTGGGCGAGTATCTCGTGGTACAGCGCGTCACCTCGCTCGGTGAGCCGCAGGACGCGCCGACGGCCGTCCGTGGGATGGGGCAGGCGTTGCACCAGCCCCATCGAGACCAGCCGGTCGGCCAGCAGGGAGACGTTCGACGGGTCGTAGTTCAGCTTGGCCGCCAGTTCGCGCATCGACATGTCCGTGCTCGGCTGGAGGACCCACAGCATCGTGATCATGGGTTCGGTGAGCTCGGTCCCCCGGAGCGTGAGTTCCGTCTGCCGCCGGACCAGGTCCGAGGCGGAGACCACCAACCGCAGCAGGCTCACTCGCTCGGCCTCCTGGTCAGCTTCCGATCGCATCGCGGGTCCTCCCGTCCGCACCCAAACAAATTATTGACTTCATTGAATCACTCATGCTTATGTTGGACAACTCATTGAGGAACTCATTGATTGGATCCCTGAGATGGATGGGCATGCCGAGACGGCGCCGACCGGCGCCACCGTAGGGAAGGCCGCGTCGTCCGCGGCGAGCACGCAGTCCATACCCGACCGGCGTCGCTGGTGGGTCCTGGCGGTGATGTCACTGGCGCAGCTGATCATCGCGCTCGACGTCACGGTGGTGAACGTCGCGCTGCCCGAGGCCCAGCGGGCGCTGGGCTTCTCCGACTCCTCGCGCCAGTGGGCCATCACCGCCTACGCGCTGACGTTCGGCAGCCTCCTGCTGATCGGCGGCCGCATCTCCGACACGCTCGGGCGGCGCCGGACCCTGCTGGTCGGCCTGGCCGTGTTCGGGATCGGGTCCGCGCTCGGCGGGGCGGCCGGCAACTTCGGCGTACTGGCAGCGGCCCGCGCAGTGCAGGGCGTCGGCGGCGCACTGCTGGCGCCGGCGGCCCTGGGCACCGTCCAGGCGACCTTCACCCGCGCGACCGAGCGCGCACGCGCCTTCAGCGTCTTCGGGACGGTCGCAGGGCTGGGAGCCGCCGTGGGCCTGCTCGTCGGCGGCCTGCTGACCGAACATCTGAACTGGCGCTGGACGATGTACGTCAACCTCGTACTGTCGGTGGTCGCGGTCGTGGGCACGCTGCTGACCGTCAGGCCCGACCGGCCTGCGTCGCGGGCGCGGATCGACGTGCTGGGCACGCTGATGGTCACCAGTGGCCTGTTCGCGCTCGTGTTCGGTTTCAGTCGTGCCGAGGTCGTCGGTTGGTCGGGCACCGCCACCTGGTCGAGCCTCTCCGCGAGCGCGGTCCTGCTGGTCGCGTTCATCGGCTGGCAGGCACGGGCGAGTGCACCGCTGATGCCGCTGCGGATCTTCGCCGACCGCAACCGTGCCGCCTCGCTGCTCGCACTGCTGCTGGTGAACACGGGAGTGTTCTCAGCGTTCCTGTTCCTCACCTACTACTTGCAGGTCACGCTCCACTACACCCCCGTCCAGACCGGGCTGGCCTTCCTGCCGCTGATCGGCGGCACTCTCGCCGGCTCCGTCCTCGCGCTGAGCGTGTTCCCGCGCTTCATCGGCCCCCGTGTCAGCATCCCGGCGGGCATGCTGCTGGCCGCCGGGAACCTGCTGTGGCTCACCCGGCTGGATGCCGACAGCGGCTATGCGCAGAGCATCCTGCCTGCACTGGTGCTGCTCGGCGTCGGCGTGGGCATGATCTTCCCGACAGCCACCAACCTGGGAACCAGCGGCGTGCAGGAGAGCGACCACGGCGTCGCCGGAGCGCTGGTGAACACCACGCAGCAGGTCGGCGGCTCGATCGGCATCGCACTGCTGAGCACGCTCAGCGCCTCTGCCGCCGGCAACTACATCGCCTCGCACGGCACCGGCGCCGCGGCGCTCCAGAACGCGGCCCTGCACGGCTACTCGGTGGCCTACGCCGTCGCGGCCGGCATCTTCGCCGGCGGAGCGCTGCTCAGCGCGCTTCTCTTCCGCAACGGAATCCCCGAGGAGATCCGCAGCGGTGAGGCCCCGGTCGTCCTCTGACCTTCCGAGCACCACAGATCTCCCCCAGCACCAGAGCTTCCTGTACCTGACAAGGAGAACCAGTCATGCACGCCACGAACGCTCTCGAGACCCTCAAGCCCGAGGCCTGGGCCGCCACGTCGTTGGAGAAGCGGCTGAAGCTGCTCGACCAGATCCAGCGCAACATGGCCCAGTACGCCGATCAACTCGCCGAGGCCGACGGCACGATGAAGGACGGTCTTGTCGAACAGCACGTGTTCTCCGCAGGCCTGAACCTGAACTCCACCGTCGGTCTGATCGGCGGAACCATCGCCGCCACCGTCGACCTGTACCAGTCGATCCTGCGCGGCAAGCCCCTGACCGCCAAGCAGATCACCGCGGTCGGCGACGGGACCTACGACGTCGAGGTCTACCCCCAGACCCGCAAGGACGGGATGACCGCCGGCCGGCAGCGCGGGCACCTGCGGGTCAAGGGCGAACCGCGTCAGGTGGACCCCCGCGAGGGAGCTCCCGGAGTCATCGCCGTGCTGGGAGCCGGGAACTACAGCGCTTCCACCGAGACGGTCAAGGCGCTGTTCTGGGACAACAAGGCGGTGATCCACAAGCCACACCCGCTCAACGCCGCCAGTGACGCCGTCTGGCAGAAGGTCTTCGCACCACTGGTCGAGATCGGGGCACTGGCGTACTGCGACGCCGATCAGGGCAGTCAGCTCACGCAGCTGCCCGGGCTCACCGCGATCTACTTCACCGGCAGCGCGGCATCAGCCCAGGCGATCATGGCGGCCACCGACACCCCCGTCGTCGCCGAGTGCGGCGGTAACAACCCGTGCATCGTCGTGCCGGGCGACCGGCCTTGGACCGACAAGGAGATCGTCCACCAGGCCCAGCAGTACGTGTCCCTCGCGAAGATCAACGGAGGGGCCGTGTGCGGGCGCGCCCAGACCCTGGTCACCTCCAAGCACTGGCCTCAGCGCGAGCAGTTCCTCGACGCCATACGCAAGGCGTTCGTCGAGGAGACCCCCGCGATCAGCAGCTACTACCCCGGCAGCGGCGCCGCCAAGGAGCGTTTCGCCGCCCAGTATCCGGATGCCGAGGTACTCGTTCCCGAGCACGGCAGACAGGCGGCAAGCGACGGGCTGTTGATCGTCGGAGCCGAACCGGACGGCTTCGCCGCGGCGAACGAGGCCTTCTGCCAGGTCATCGCCGAAATCGCGCTCGACGCGCCCGCGGATGCGGAGGAGTTCCTCGCTCAGGCGGTCACGTACTGCAACAACCGGCTGCTCGGTTCGCTCGCGTGCATGATCGTCATCGACGAGGACACCAAGAAGGCCCACCAGGCGGCGCTGGACACCGCGATCGACGACCTGCGGTACGGAGCCATCGCCGTCAACACCATCCCCGCACTGCTCTTCACCAACCCCTACCTGATCTGGGGCGGCGCCGACCGCGACGGCGAAGTCGTGTCGGGCCACGGCAACTTCGGCAACCTGCTCGGCTACGCGAACGTGCAGAAGGCAGTCCTCTACGACCAGTTCGTGTCGATGACCCACTTCCTCTACACCAAGAAGGCGCCGTTCGACCGGCTCATGGCCGCGAACGCCCGCTACACGACCCGCCCGACCTGGCTCAACCTGACCAGGATGATCGGGTCCGCCACCCGCGCGAACATGGCCCGGAAGGACTTCTGACGGCGGCCCGACGCCTCACGCCACAGCCTCTGCCGCTTGTGGCGCAGCCGGTGACCGTTCCCGCCTGCGCCCGTACATCGCGGCAGCACCTCGACCATCCACACCAGCCCGACAAACCCACGGAGAACACTGATGTCCAAGACATGGATCATCACCGGCGCCGGTCGCGGATTCGGCCGCGAGTTCGCCCTCGCCGCCCTCAACCGCGGCGACCGCGTCGCCGCCACGGCACGCGACACCGCCGCGCTGGACGACCTCGTCAAGGAGTTCGGCGACGCGATCGTGCCGCTCCAGCTCGACGTGACCGACCGCGAACAGGCGTTCAGCGTGGTCCAGGAGGCCCACAGCCGTCTCGGCCGCATCGACGTCGTCGTCAACAACGCCGGATACGGTCTGTTCGGCGCCGTCGAGGAGATCAGCGTCGCGCAGCTGCGCGACCAGCTCGAGGTCAACCTCTTCGGCGTGCTGAACGTCACCCAGGCGGTCCTGCCCATCCTGCGCGAACAGGGATCCGGACACATCGTCCAGATCTCCACCTTCGGTGGCGTCGCGGCCTTCCCCCTGCTCGGCGGCTACCACGCGTCCAAGTGGGCACTGGAGGGCCTGACCGAATCCCTGGCCCAGGAAGTCGCCGGCCAGGGCATCAACGTGACACTCGTCGAGCCCGGCGGATTCGCCACCGACTGGGCGGGCAACAGCGCCGTCTGGGCCGAGACACAGTCCGCGTACGACCCGCTGCGCGCCGCGATGGCAGAACAGCGCGACAACCTTCCCGCCGGCATGATCGGAGACCCGAAGGCCGCCGGACCCGCCCTGCTCAAGATCGTCGACGCCGAACAGCCGCCGCTGCGCGTCTTCTTCGGAACCTTCCCCACCCAACTCGTGCCCGACCTCTACAAGTCCCGCCTCGACACCTGGGAGGCATGGAAGCACGTCTCACTCGAAGCCAACGGCAGCGGCGTGACGATCACCTCCGCACAGGTCGCCGGCCACTGACAAGCCCGCTGCCTCACGCAGCACCCGGCTACAAGAAGAAGACGGATCCTGCCCCGCCCTCTGAAGGGCGGGGCAGCCATTGGTACGGCGCGTGAGCGTCAGCCCCGCCGCCTGACCCGCCTGCCGGGCCACGACACCGGCCACCCCCAGATACATCTGGTCGCTGGTCGCCATCGCCGGCAGCAAGAACGCCAACCCACGGGTGCCGAACCCGCCGGCCAGTACCCGCTCCGTCTCCATCGCGGTCTCGCTGTTGCCGTCCCCCGGCGTCGCGGTCACCAGCCTGATTCCGCCCCGGCGCCCCTCACCCCTCTCCTCGCCCACCGCCGCAGCCAGTTCCTCCGCCACCGACCGCTGCAGCGCATTGGGCTCCCTCTCGATCCCATACACCTCGGCAAAGCCCCCGTACTCAAGGTCCACCGGCAACAGACCCGCCTCCCGGACCAGACCTCCGCGTCCACGCACGACTGCGCGAAGTGCCCGTCCAAAAACGTATCCAGCGCCCGCTGCCTGGCGAGAAGATAGTGTTCCTGGCCGACGCGGGGGTGTTCCCTCGACGCCATCCATCAGGGTGTTGGAGTCGTACCCGCCGAAGTGGGAGTGTTCCGACGGCGGCGACGTGCTCGGCGCGGGTGAGGTAGTGGTCCCCGCTGACACTGGAGTGTTCCGGTGACGATGCCGCCCTCGTCATCGCCCGTGGCCCTGTCCCTGCAGTGAGCCAGCACCATCCCAAGATCATGGAGCGACACGCAAATTGGATGGAAGCGGCTGCCAACGGCTTTCGTCCCAACCCTCGGCAGCAACGGCCTGTGATCATCGGACTCACCGGAGCCACTTCGCTAGCACGCTCCACCGACCCCCGCTTGGGGCCATTCCCTCGGGAGAATCTGGGGAGTATGAGCGGCGCTGGGGAGCACGTGGGGAGAATCGACTGCGTAACGGGGCACGAGCGTGGAAGGCCCGGAAAGACGGATCAGCCCAGGCCAGAGACGTTCCCAGCAACATCGCCGCAGGTCAGCGCCACCAGGTAGACGACTTCAAGAAGATCTCTTCGTCCTCCCGGCTTCGCGCATCACGCCCCGTCTTGAGCGAGGCCCTCTCCGGCTCCGGCTTCGCCCAGTTCACGACCAAGATCCGGACCATACGCGGGCCAGAGCCCGCCATCCCCGCTTCAAAGCTCGCATTCGTGCTGGTCAGAGCCATGTACGGCGTGTACCACCAGCAGACAAAGAATCTTCTGAACACTCCCTGCAAGTAGAGGATTAAATTGAGCCTAACCACCGCCAATTAGCTGACAATTTTCTTTCTCGGCCCCGATCTCGTAGGAAACAAGGGAGGCGACACTCGGAACCAAGTGCCGCTGGGAGCTTGGCTCTCTGCGGCGGACGTCGAGCAGACGGCAGCCCCCTTCCCCCCTCACGGAGCAAAACTTGCCGTCATCCAACCTCGGCTCCCTCTCCGACCTCCCCCGCTTCCAGCCGACCACGCACCCGCGCAGCCAACTCCCTCGATCTCCCAGCCCCGACGTGTAGTTCCTTGCGCAACGTCTCCGCCGAAGCCGACCGCTGACGCAGCTCCCGGTGCTGGAGATCGAGCTTCCGCGCTCGCGCCAGCAGCGGATCCTCGTCCAGTTCCGCCCCGCCCGCATCCGCCCCATCCCGGTCAAGCCACCACTCTGCCCCGCCCGGATGACGACCACCCATCCGGTGGACCAGTAGCTCCACCGACAACAACAAGGCCACCAGCACCGACCGCCACTCCAGCTGCGGCGCCGCGGCGACATTCGCAGCCAAGGAGACGGCGATACCCAGCAAGAACGCCGCCCAGATCGCCCACTTGGCGCGACGGCCGACACCGCTCTCCTGCTTCAGCAGACCCAGCGTGGGCAACAGCAGCAGCCCGTCCACCGACAGCGGCCACAGCGACGCACTCACCCGGTCCGCTCCGCCCTACAGAGCGAACGACCGCTGGTGAACATATGACGCATAAGCCGCAACTCCTGCCACAACCAGCGCACACAGGGGCCGCACCCACGCCTCCACGTCGAGGACCCGGCGAGCGTTTTGGCGCTCGCCGGGGCCCTCACGCCTGGTCACCCCGCCCTCCCGCCCGTTGCACATCCGTTGCACATTTCCGCGGGAAATCCCGGGAAATCGAGGGAACTCGCGGGAACTACTGACGGGTCATCAAAACGTTTGCCCAGGTCAGCATCGGTGCAGGTCAGGCCCAGGATGCCACCGGAACGAACGAACTGTCCTGGCGGAACAGGTCGGTGCCGTCCGAGATGGTCACGCGGAGTTGGTAGTTGTAGTGGCGCAGGTAGTAACCGGGGTAGTTGTACGACTCGAAGCGGACCGAGCCGGTGGTCGTGCCCGTGCGGGCGATGAACGTGGCGTCTTCGGCGAACGTCGTCGTGCCGTCGTTGGCGTCGAAGCGGCCCCGGAAGTCGTAGTGACGCAGGTAGTTGCCGGAGGCGTCGCGGAAGGAGTAGCCGTTGGAGTCGGCGAGGCCCGCGACCACCGTGAAGGTGGCCGCCTGCTTGTCGGCGGTGGCGCTGGAGCTTGTCACCACCGGGAGGTTGAGAAGGGAGGACACCTCCTCCCAGTACCTCGTCGTGTAGTTGACCGACTGGAAGGAGCGGGTCGCGTTCTTCGTCACCGAGGTGCCGCCCGACACCGTCTCCTTGATCACCGTGAAGTGCCGGGCCGTGCCGGAGAGCGTGGCCAGGGTGGTGGGAGTGCTCCAGGTCGCGAACGTGTCGTAGCTGTCGCTGTAGTAGTAGTTGCCGTCGCCGTAGCCGTCGAAGAAGATCCGCCAGCCGCCGTTGTCGAGCTGGATCACCGACGGGCCCTCGCGATAGCTGCCCCAGCCCGCCCAGTCACCGGTCCTGGAGATCGTGTAGGGGCCCTTGAGGCTGGACGCCGTGCCGTACTCGATGTACTTCGCCGTCTCGTTCTTCGTGAACGCGTGATAGGTCGAGCCGACCTTCACGATGTACGTGTCGATGTGGTTGGAGCCGATGCCGGAGAGGGCGGTCGGTGAGGTCCATGCCGTGAGGGCGGAGTTGGTCGCCGTCAGGACGTACGGGGTGAAGATCCACTCGTCGTCCGTCGTCGAGCAGGACACGATGACGTTGACGCTGCCGTCGCTGTCCACGAACCACTCGGGCGCCCAGGCCCGGGACAGGTCGGTGATGGGGATCGTGTAGTCGTACAGGAAGGTCCAGTTGACCCGGTCGGCGCTGCGGGCGAAGCCGATCGTGGTGCTCTCGTCCTCCCAGGTGTGGGTGGTGTAGGTGACGTAGTAGTAGCCGTCCGTGTGCTTGAAGATGCTGGCGTCGCGGATGCGGTTGCTGGGCGGGGTGTAGGCCGAGGACTGCAGGAGGCGGAAGTCCGTGGCGTCGTCGGACTGGTAGACGTTGACCGTGCCGTCGTCGCTGTTGAGGAACGGCACGATGGTGTAGCGGGTGGCGTAGCCGCTCGCGGGGGCGGCGGCGTCGGCCGTGCCGAGCAGCCCGGGCAGTTCGCCCAGGGCCAGGGCCGTCGCGGGCAGGGCGGCCAGCGCGCGCAGCAGGGTGCGGCGGGACGGGGTGGGGGGACGTGTGGTCACGGCGGCTCTCCGGGGGGCTCGTGCAGACGCGGACGCAGCGGCGCGTCCGGTATCTCGAACTGGGTTCGACAAGTCGCGCAGAAAGTAAGAGTCGCGGCAGGTTCACGTCAATGCTTTCTGCAGGACTGGGGCGCAGCTGGACGCCGGCTGTGCGAAACCTGTCCTTCGGGAGCCGGATCGACGTTACCCTCCGGTAAACGCTGTGCCCCGGAGGTGGGTCCCCGCATGCCGTACGACCGTTCCGCAGGCCTCGCCGAGTCCGTACGCGCCCTGGCCGCAGGTGAATCGACGTCCCGCCGGCTGGTGGAGGAGTGTCTCGCGCGCATCGAGGCCACCCAGGGCTCCCTCAACGCCTTCCGGATCGTGCGCCGTACGGCGGCCCTCGCCGAAGCGGACGCCGCCGACCGGGAGTTGGCCGCCGGAGTACGCCGGCCGCTGCTCGGGGTGCCGGTCGCGGTGAAGGACGACACGGACGTGGCCGGCGAGCCGACCGCCTTCGGCTGCCGGGGCGGGTTCCCGGCGGCGCCGGAGGACTCGGAGGCGGTACGGCGGCTGCGCGCGGCCGGGGCGGTGATCGTCGGCAAGACCAACACCTGTGAGCTGGGGCAGTGGCCGTTCACGGAAGGGCCGGCCTTCGGATCCACCCGCAACCCGTGGCAGCCGCGGCACACTCCGGGCGGGTCCTCGGGCGGGTCGGCGGCCGCCGTCGCGGCGGGTCTGGTGCCGGCCGCGCTCGGCTCGGACGGCGCCGGTTCGGTGCGGATCCCGGCCGCGTGGACCCACCTCGTCGGCATCAAGCCGCAGCGCGGCCGCATCTCCACCTGGCCGCGCGGCGAGTCGTTCCAGGGCATCACGGTCAACGGCACCCTGGCCCGCACGGTCGCCGACGCGGCCCTGCTGCTGGACGCGGCGAGCGGGAATCATCCGCAAGACCCGCATCAGCCACGGGAGTTGATCCTCACCGACGCGGTCGGCCGCGACCCCGGGCGGCTGCGCATCGCCCTCTCCCTCAAGCCGCCGTTCACCGCACTGCCCGCCCGCCTCCAGCCGGAGGTACGCGCCCGCATACTCGAACTCGCCGGAGAACTCGCCGCGTTGGGCCACACCGTCGAGGAGGCCGACCCGCCCTACGGCCAGATCGGGCTCACCTTCGTGCCGCGTGCCACGGTCGGGATCGCCGAACGCGTCCGCGAGGCACCGCACCCGGACCTCCTCGACCGGCGCACCCTGGAGGCGGCCCGCCTGGGCCGGCTGCTCGACGGGGCCCCGCTGCGGGCCGCCCGGCGCGCGGAGGCCACCCTGCGGGGCAGGATCGGCGCCTTCTTCACGTCGTACGACCTGATCCTCGCGCCGACCACCGCCGCTCCCCCGCCCCGCGTCGGCGCGCTGCTCGGGCTGGGTCAGTTCGCCACCGACCGGGCGATGATCGCCGCCTGCCCCTACGCCTGGCCGTGGAACGTGCTGGGGTGGCCGGGGGTGAACGTGCCCGCCGGGTTCACCGGGGACGGGCTGCCGGTGGGTGCCCAGTTGCTCGGACCGGCGGACAGCGAGCCGCTGCTGGTCTCCGTCGCCGCCCAGCTGGAAGCCCAGCTGCGCTGGCACGAGCTCTGGCCGCCGCATCCTGTGACCGCGGACTCCCCGGCCGCGTGAACACCGGTCGTGTGAACAGCGACAGGCGTGAACACCGGGCGCTTCTCTGCCGCTTGACCGGCCCGTAACCTCTGACCATGGACGATGCGTCGATGGTCGGGCTCATGGGTCGGGTCACCGGAACGGTCGGGCCCGGGCTCGTCGGCGAGGTGATCGTCCGGGTGCGCGGAGGCGCCGAGCACTTCCTCGCGTACGCCGCCGACGGCACCGGCCGCTTCGAGCGGGGAACGGTGGTCATGGTGGTCGAGTACCTGGCGCCGCGGACGGTCTACGTCACACCCGCGTACGAGAGTTGAGCACCCTCACCCCCAGGTGAGGGGCTTGTGCGTCAACATGGCAACAAGCGTCCGTCAGCGTCTTCAATCGGGGCCCCCGCGGGCGCACACTCCCTTCGTTCGGTGCCGAAAGGGCACCATTCAAAGGGGGCGAATGCCGATGGTCGTCGGCGTCGTTGCGGGGGCGGCGGTTGTCGCCGTTCTCGCGCTGATCGGTGTGTTCAAGATGATGTGGCGGGTCGCCGAGCCGAACGAGGCGCTCATCATCTCCGGTTCGAAGCATCGGAACGAGGGCCTCGAAGAGGGCATGGGGTTCCGGATCGTCACGGGGCGCGGCACGCTGGTGATGCCGGGCGTGCAGGCGGTGCGCAAGCTCTCCCTGGACCTCAAGGAGACCGAGTTATCGGTGGACTGCGTGACCTTCCAGGGCATTCCGTTGAAGGTGCGGGGTGTGGTCATCTTCAAGGTCGGCGACGACTTCGTGTCGATCGCCAACGCGGGCCGCCGTTTCCTGGACCAGCAGAAGCTGGTGTCCGAGCGGGTGCACAACGTGTTCGCCGGTCATCTGCGGTCCATCGTGGGCGGGTTGACGGTCGAGGACATGATCCGCGACCGCGACAAGCTCACCGGGCAGACCCGGGCCGCCTGTGGCACGGAGATGGAGAAGCTGGGGCTCATCGTGGACTCCCTGCAGATCCATGAGATCGAGGATCCGACCGGGTACATCAAGAACCTGGCCATGCCGCACGCTGCCGCCGTCCAGCGGGACGCGCGGATCGCCCAGGCGGAGGCGAATCGTCTCGCCACCGAGGCGGAGCAGCAGTCGTTCGCCCGGATGGCGGAGGCCACCCGGGACAGCGAGATCCTCCAGGCCGGTTACCAGGCCGAGCGGGACAAGGCGGGGGCCGAGGCACGCCAGGCCGGTCCGCTCGCCGACGCGGCCGCCCGGCAGGAGGTCGTCGTCCAGGAGACGCGGGTCGCCGAACTGGAGGCGTACCGGCGCGAACAGCAGCTCCAGGCGGACGTCCGCAAGCCGGCCGACGCCACGGCCTACGAGAAGCGCACGCTGGCCGAGGGCGAGCGTGACGCGCGTATCTCGGCGGCCGAGGCCAAGGCGAAGGAGACGGAGCTGGCGGCGGCGGCCGAGGCGACCCGGGTCAAGACGGCCGCGGGCGCCGAGGCCGAGGCGACCAGGGCCCGGGGTGAGGCGAACGCGGCCGCGACCCGGGCCACCGGGGAGGCCGAGGCGGCGGCCGCCCAGGCCAGGGGGCTGGCGGCGGCCGAGGCGGCCAAGGCCAAGGGTCTCGCCGAGGCAGCGGCCATCAAGGCCCGTGCGGCCGCGCTCGCCGAGAACCAGGAGGCGGTCGTCGCCCAGCAACTCGCCGAGAACTGGCCGGAGATCGTCAGGGCCGGCGCTTCCGCCTTCGGCAACGTCGACAACATGGTGCTGCTCAACGGCGCCGACGGCATGGCCGAGTTGTTCGCGAAGGCGCTCACGATGGGCGGCACGGGGCTGGGCCTGGCCCGCCAGCTCCTTGCCTCGATGAACCAGAACGGGCAGGCACCGGGCGGGACTTCACCGGCGATCAACGGGGCCACGGCCCCGCAGACCCAGAAGGTGCCGGTGGAGCAGGACGGCGAGTGACGGAGAACAGAGCGAAGGTGCCTCCGGTCCGACCGGGGGCACCCCTTCGCCTCACTCCTGCGCGTTGAGCCGCCGCAGCAGCTCCAGCAGCGTCGCCCGCTCCGCCGCAGACAGCCCTGCGAAGCAGTCGGCCAGCACCTCGCCGGCCACCCCGTGCCCTGCCGCCAGCGTCCGCTCCCCGTCGGGGGTCAGATGGTGCTCGATGCGCCGCCCGCGGCCCGGCCGCCGTTCCACCAGGCCCTGCGCGGCCAGCCGGCCCACCAGCGTGCCGAAGGCCTGCTCGCTCTGGAAGGTGGCCGCGGCCAGCTCGCGCGCCGAGGCGCCCGGTGACCGGTCGACGGCGCGCAGCGCGTCCCACTGCGCGAGGGTGGTGCCGACGGCCGAGAGCGCGCTGTCCAGCGCCCGGTGCTGCCGGTACTGGGCCTGTTTCACCGCTCTTCCGAGAACTTGCAGGTCATCGTGCATGACCCCACTGTAACCGATGACTAAGCTTGTTTATATAAACATCCTTAGTTAGATTGGGCGGCATGACGACGAACCGCATCGCCCAGGTGTATCCGGACCTCTCCATCTCGCTGACCGAGGCCGGTTCCGGCCGCCCGGTGCTCATACTCCACGGAGGCGGCGGCCCGGCCACGGTCGCCGGTCTCGCCGCCCGCCTCGCCGGGACGGCCCACACCATCACCCCGGTCCACCCCGGCTGGGACGGCGCACCCCGCCCCGGCTGGCTGACGAGCGTCGACGACCTCGCCGTCGCGTACCTCCACCTGCTCCAGGACGCCGGGTTGAGCGACGTCCTGGTCATCGGCTCCTCACTGGGCGGTCAACTCGCCGCCGAGATGGCCGTACGCGACACGGCGGGGACGGTCACCGGGCTGGTCCTGGTCAACGCGGTCGGCGCGGACATCGAGGGCGAGCCCGTCACGGACTTCTTCGCGCTGGATCCGCGCGCCCAGGCCGAGCACTCCTGGCACGACCCGGACCGCTTCTACGTCGACCCGGCCACCCTGCCCGCCGCCGAACTCGCCCGCCGCCAGGCCAACATGGCGACCATGCGGACGCTCACCGACGGCGGCCGGATGACCGACCCGAAGCTGCTGCCCCGGCTGGGGCGGGTGCGGCAGCCGGCGCTGGTGATCTGGGGCGAGAGCGACCGTGTCGTCACGCCCGCGTACGGCGCGGCCTACGCGAAGGCCTTCCCGCAGGGCCGGTTCGCGCCGATCCCCGAGGCCGGCCACCTTCCGCACCTCGAACGCCCCGACGTCACGGCCGAGTTGATCGAGGCCGAGCTGCACCGCACCGCCACCCCGCCTGTCCTCGCAGGCTGAGGCCCCTTAGGGTGCCCTCGTGACTGCGTATATCGACGACGAGAACATCCCCGGCCGGTACGGCCCCACCGCGACCACCGAGGCCGACCCGCACGAGGTCGGCAAGGTGCGCACCGAGTACTCCCCCGCCCACGACGGCGACCCCGACCCCGGTGAGATCGTGTGGACCTGGGTGCCCTTCGAGGAGAACGACGGACGCGGCAAGGACCGGCCGGTGCTGGTCGTCGCCCGGGAGGCGGCCGGCACCCTGCTCGCCGTCCAGCTGTCCAGCAAGCGGCACGACAACGACCGCGAGTGGGTGGCGATCGGCAGCGGGCCGTGGGACCGCTCCGGGCGCGACTCCTGGGTGGACGTGGACCGCGTACTGCGGCTGCACGAGGACGGCATGCGCCGCGAGGCCTGCGCACTAGACCGGGGCCGCTTCAACCTCGTGCGCAACCGGCTGCACGAGCGCTACGGCTGGAAGTGAACGGGGCGCTCCGCTGGAATTGCCGCGATACGCCGTCTGCGACTCCGTCGTGGCTGGTCGCGCAGTTCCCCGCGCCCCTTACGGGGCGCGATCAGCGGTTCTGAACGCCTGCGCGAAGGCACCCCGGACCACGGATCCCGGCGTGCGGTCCAGGATCCCGAACACCACGTGTCCGAAGGTCCGCGCGAACCGTCCGCCGGGGCCAAGCAGCCCCCGGAAGGCGCCCGCGACCTGTGCGGGGTCGTTCTGGAACACCCCGCAGCCCCAGGCGCCGAGGACCAGTCGCCGGTACCCGTGCGCGGCGGCCACCTCCAGCACCCGCTCGCCCCGTACGGCGAGGGCGCCGGGAAGTTCGCCGGTCCGCTCCGGGGCCGTACGGCGGATCACGCCGGCGTTGGGCGCGGCAGCCGTGAGGAACCCGGCGCGGTAGGGCTCGGCGAGGAGGCGGCCCCGGTCGTCGCGGAAGACCGGGACGGCCGGGGAGTGGATCACGCGGTCCGTGTAGAAGGGGTCGCGGTGGGCGCGGTGGTGGTCGTAGTACGCGGCGGCCTCGCGCACACACGTGTACAGCGCGGAGGCGCGGCACAGGGCCTCCTCCTGCGCCTGGGCGCCGTTCAGGTAGCCGCCGCCCGGATTGCGGGCCGAGGCGAAGTTCAGGACGGCCACCGGGGCGGCGGCGAGGCGGCGGGCGGCCTCCAGGCTGCTCTCACCGGTGACCTCGAAGACCGTGTCCAGGTCCGGGGCGGACGGGACCGGCACCGGCTCCGGGCCGTACAGCCGCGTCCCGGCCCGTGCGGCGGCGATGCCGGCCGCCAGGACGACCTCCCGGCCGTCGGGCGCGCGGTAGCTCCCCGCCGCCACGATCTGTTCGGTCTGCTGGGCGATACCGCGCAGGCGCGCACTCATGGCGCCACCCCCGTGGACGCCATGACCGCGGCCCGCGCGGCCTCCCCCGTCGTGCTCATGCACGCATCCTGGGCGATGCTGGTGGTGCCGTGCAACGGAGTTTCCATGGCCCGAAACGGTCGGAAACTCGCAAGGAAGCAGAGGTTACCGATCTAGGACGTCCCCATAGGTGCCCTTGTGCGAATGGACGCGACGGTCTTGGGTGGAACGGACGATGCCGCCCCGGACGCATCCACGGCCGGGGCGGTGGCATGGTGGAATCTTCAGGAGGATCCCGACATGTCCGACTCGATATCCGACGACGGCGACTGTACCGACGGGTCTGTGAGGACCGACTTCTCGGACGACCGCACCGCTGTCACCGAGGCGGAGGTAGAGGCCCTGGTCAAGGGCATCTGCTTCAAGACCGGCCCACCCCGCACCCTCGGGGTCGAAGTGGAATGGCTGGTCCACGAGCTGCGCCGGCCGCAGCTCCCGGTAACACCCGAACGACTCGAAGCGGCCTATGCCGCACTGCGCTCGGTGCCCCTGGGTTCGGCGCTCACCGTCGAACCCGGCGGCCAGCTGGAGCTCAGCTCGCCGCCCGCCGCCTCCCTCATGGAGTGCATCGGCACCGTCTCCGCCGACCTGGACGCCGTCCGCAAGGTCCTCGCCGAACAGGACCTCGGACTCGTGGGCGCCGGTCACGATCCCTGGCACGCACCCCGCCGCTTCCTGCGCGAACCGCGCTACGACGCGATGGAGAGCTGCCTGGACCGTACCGGCACGGCGGGCCGCCACATGATGTGTTCCTCGGCCTCCGTACAGGTCTGCCTGGACGCCGGCCACGAGGAGCCCGGCCCGCTCGGCTACACCCGGCGCTGGTGGCTGGCCCATCAGCTGGGCCCGGTACTGGTGGCCGCGTTCGCGAACTCCCCGCTGGTGGGGCAGCGGCCCACCGGCTGGGTCTCCACCCGGCAGCTGCTGTGGATGGAGATCGGCGCGGGCCGCGCGGGCGCACCCCCGCTCAACGGCGACCCGCGCACCGCCTGGGCCCGGCACGTCCTCGACGCACCGGTGATGTGCGTACGGCGGGACAGCGGCCCCTGGGAGGTTCCCGAGGGCCTGTCCTTCCGGGCCTGGACCCGGTCGGGAGAGCCCACCGGCGCGGATCTGGCGTACCACCTCACCACGCTGTTCCCGCCGGTCAGGCCGCGCGGTCATCTGGAGTTGCGGATGATCGACGCACAGCCGGGCGACGACGGCTGGATCGTTCCGCTGGCGGTGACGACGGCGCTGTTCGACGACCCGGAGGCCGCCGAGACCGCGTACCGGACGGTGAAACCGCTGGCCGAGCGCGCGGGGCCGCAGCCCGCGCCGCACAACCCGCTGTGGCTCGACGCGGCCCGGTCCGGGCTCCGCGACCCGGAGCTGCACGAGGCGGCCGTCGCCTGCTTCACGGCGGCGCTGGAGGCCCTGCCGAGGATCGGCGCGACCCCCGAGGTCATCGACGCCGTGACGACGTACCGGGACCGGTACGTGCTGCGGGGCCGCTGCCCGGCCGACGACCTGCTGGACCGACTGCGCGGCACGGCCGGTCGCGCCCATGGGAAGGACATCAGCGCATGACCGAGACCGACGCCGACATCGATATCGAGACCCTGCGGGACCGGGCGCTGAAGTCCCTGACCACGGCCCGGGACCGCACCACGCTGCTGACCAGCTGCGTGGAGGGGCCCGACCTCACCGCCCAGCACTCCCCGCTGATGTCCCCGCTGGTCTGGGACCTGGCGCACATCGGCAACCAGGAGGAGCTCTGGCTGCTGCGCAACGTCGGCGGCCGGGAGGCGATGCGCCCCGAGATCGACAGCCTCTACGACGCCTTCGAGCATCCGCGGTCCGAGCGGCCCTCGCTGCCGCTGCTGCCGCCCGCCGAGGCCCGGCAGTACGCGGCGGAGGTGCGCGGCCGGGCGCTGGACCTGCTGGACAGCGCGGCGTTCAGCGGCTCCCGGCTCACCGAGGCGGGGTTCGCCTTCGGGATGATCGCGCAGCACGAACAGCAGCACGACGAGACGATGCTGATCACCCATCAGCTCCGCAGGGGCCCGCAGGCCCTGACCGCCCCGGACCCCGCCCCGGCGCCGCCGTTCACCGGTCCGGCCGAAGTCCTGGTCCCCGGCGGCCCGTTCACCATGGGCACCTCCACCGAGCCCTGGGCGCTGGACAACGAACGCCCCGCGCACCGGCGGGAGGTGGCGTCCTACTGGATCGACACCACCCCGGTGACCAACGGCCGGTACCTGGCGTTCATGGCGGACGGCGGTTACGAGCAGGAGCGCTGGTGGACGCCGGAGGGCTGGGCGCACATCCGGCAGCACTCCATCTCGGCCCCGCAGTTCTGGCACCGGGAGGGCGGCCAGTGGCTGCGCCGCCGGTTCGGGATCACGGAGGTGGTGCCGCCCGAGGAGCCGGTGCTGCACGTGTCCTGGTACGAGGCGGACGCCTACGCCCGCTGGGCCGGGCGCCGGCTGCCCACCGAGGCCGAGTGGGAGAAGGCCGCCCGGCACCACCCTGGCGAGAACCGGTCCCGGCGCTACCCGTGGGGCGACGCCGACCCGGCCCCGGCCCACGCCAACCTGGGCCAGCGGCATCTGCGCCCGGCGCCTGCGGGCAGTTACCCGGAGGGCGAGTCCCCCCTGGGCGTACGGCAGTTGATCGGTGACGTGTGGGAGTGGACGGCCAGCGACTTCGAGCCGTACCCGGGCTTCGCCGCCTTCCCGTACAAGGAGTACTCGGAGGTGTTCTTCGGCCCCGAGTACAAGGTGCTGCGCGGCGGTTCGTTCGCGGTGGACCAGGTGGCCTGCCGGGGGACGTTCCGCAACTGGGACTACCCGATCCGGCGGCAGATCTTCTCCGGCTTCCGCACCGCACGCTCGGCGGAGACCGCCTGATGTGCCGCCATCTGGCCTGCCTGGGTCCCGAGGAGCCGCTCGGCCGGCTCCTCGTGGAGCCCGAGCACTCCCTCTACCGGCAGTCCTGGGCGCCCCGGCGGCAGCGGTACGGGACGGTCAACGCGGACGGTTTCGGGGTGGGCTGGTACGCCCCGGCGGATCCGCAGCCGGCCCGCTACCGGCGGGCCGGGCCGATCTGGGCCGACCCGTCCTTCGCCGACCTGGCCCGGGTGGTCCGCACCGGCGCGCTGCTGGCCGCCGTACGGGACGCGACCCTGGCGGGCGCGGACGCGGAGGCCGCGGCGGCGCCGTTCGCCGCGGGCCGCTGGCTGTTCAGCCACAACGGGGCGATCCCGGGCTGGCCGGGGTCCATGGCACCCCTGGTCCCGCTGCTGCCCCCGGCCGACCTGCTGTCGATGGAGGCCCGCACCGACTCGGCGTTCGTCTGGGCGCTGGCCCTGCACCGGCTGCGGTCCGGTACGGAGCCGGGCCCGGCCCTCGCCGAAACGGTTCAGCAGGTAGCCGAGGCGGCGCCCGCGGCCCGGCTCAACCTCCTCCTCACCGACGGCGCGACCATCACCGCCACCACCTGGGGCGACAGTCTCCACTACCTCGCGGAACCCGGCCTGCGCACCGTCGTCGCCTCCGAGCCGTACGACGACGACCCGCGCTGGCAGGAGGTCCCCGACCGCACGCTGCTCACCGCGAGCCGCGCGGGCGTCGTACTCGCCCCGGTCGAGGACCTGGCATCGGTACCACCTAAGGAGCCCTGTACGTGAGTCCCTTCCGTGTCACCCGCACCCTTCCCGAGGACGCGACGGACGCCGCACTGCGCGCCGATGTCCTGACCGGCCTCACCGCCACCCCCAAGACGCTGCCGCCGAAGTGGTTCTACGACGCCCGGGGCAGCGAGCTGTTCGAGCAGATCACCGAGCTGCCCGAGTACTACCCGACCCGGGCCGAGCGGGAGATCCTGCGCACCCGGTCCGGCGAGATCGCCGCCGCCTGCGGCGCCCGCACCCTGGTGGAGCTGGGCTCGGGCTCCTCCGAGAAGACCCGCCTGCTCATCGACGCGCTCACCGGTCTGGAGGTCTACGTCCCGGTCGACGTCAGCGAGAGCGCGCTCACGCAGGCCGGCCAGGCGCTCGTCGCGGAGCGGCCGGGGCTGACCGTGCACGCCCTGATCGCCGACTTCACCGGCCGGCTGGAGCTGCCCGAAACGCCGGGGCCGCGGCTGGTGGCGTTCCTCGGCGGCACGATCGGCAACCTGCTGCCCGCCGAGCGGGCCGAGTTCCTGGCCTCGGTACGGCGGCTGCTCGCGCCCGGCGACGCGCTGCTGCTCGGCACCGACCTGGTCAAGGACGAGGGGGTGCTGGTTCGGGCGTACGACGACGCGGCCGGGGTGACGGCCGAGTTCAACAAGAACGTCCTCGCCGTCGTCGACCGGGAGCTGGGCGCCGACTTCGACCCGGACGCCTTCGACCATGTCGCCCTGTGGGACGCCGAGCACGAGTGGATCGAGATGCGGCTGCGCTCCCGGGTCACGCAGACCGTGAAGGTGCCCGGGCTCGATCTGGCCGTGGACTTCACGGCGGGCGAGGAGCTGCACACCGAGGTGTCGGCGAAGTTCCGGCGGGACGGCGTGACCGCCGAACTGGCCGCCGCGGGCCTTGAACTGACCGGCTGGTGGACCGACGCGCAGGGCCGCTTCGCGCTCTCCCTGAGCTTCGCCCGCTGAGCGCTCCGCTGGAGCTGCCGTGCCACGTCGTCGATCGTCTGCGGCGCCGTCGTGGCTGGTCGCGCCCACGCGGCGGTAGCCGCACATGCAATACAGCCTCGCGCCCCTTCGGGGGCGCTCACCCGAAGTCCGGCGCGAGCAGTTCGGTGATCCGCCGGGAGGCGCGGCGGGCCTCGGTCGCGGGGTCCGCTCCGCCGAGCACCTTGGTCATGTAGCCCTTGATCGGGTTGTCGGCCTCCACGGCCGGCCAGTCCGGGCTGTGGGGGGTCGCCCGTCCGCGGGCGGCCCCCGCCGCCATGGCGGCGACCCCCTCCTCCCCGGCGACCGCGCCCGCCAGCGTGGTCTTGTTGGGCACGTAGTTCATGGTGCGGGCCAGATCGGTGTCCCACTTGGCGCCGGCCAGCGCGCCGACGACGGCGGTCGCGTCGTAGGGCCGGTCGGTGTTCTGCGGTATGACGAGGTCGGAGCCACCGGTGAAGACGGCGCCCGGGTGGTCCGCGGTGAGACCCGGCACCGGGAAGTAGCCGATCTGGTCCTTCAGTTCGGGATTCTCCTGCACGACGGACTGGGCGAGGCCGGGCACCGCGACGATCTGCGCGACCTGTCCGCCCGCAAACTCCTGTGCCTGCGGCGGGTGTTCCTCGTCGGCGTCCACCGGTCCCTTGCCGAGGGCCTGGAGCCGCCGGTAGAAGTCCATCCCGCGCAGCGCGGCCGGGCTGTCGAGGGTGCCCTTCCAGCCGGCGTCCGTGTTCTCGGCGAGGTCGCCGCCCTCGTCCCAGATGAACCCGGAGAGGGTGTACCAGTCCTGTCCGGCGAGGTAGATCCCCTGGTTCCCGCCGGAGTTGAGCTTCTCGGTGTCGGCCAGCCACTCCTCGCGGGTCTTCGGCGGGGAGCTGATCCCGGCCTTCCTGAACAGGTCCTTGCGGTAGATGACGACCCGGTTGGCGGCGTACCAGGGGATGCCGTACTGCTGGGAGTCGTCCCGGCCGGGCTCGGCGAGGCCGGGCAGCCAGTGCTCCTTGCCCCAGTCGCGCATCGACTCCAGGGTGAGGTCGGTGAGCCGGCCGCCCTCGACGTACTGCGGGACCTGGGTGTTGCCGACCTCGATGACGTCGGGCGCGTCGGCGGAGTCGCTCTTCAGGGCCGTCTGCACCTTGTCCACGATGCCGGTCCAGTCCTGGATGCGGATCTCCAGGCGGATGTCCTTGTGGGTGCGCTCGAAGTCCTCGGTGAAGCGGCGCAGGAAGTCCGCGGAGGCGCTGTTGCGCATCAGCCACACCGTGACCGTGTGCCGCTCACCCCCTCCGCCCGGCAGGACTCCACAGGCGCTGAGCAGGGCGGCGGACACACACACGAGGGCGAGCGGGCGGCGATGTCTCACGAGGCGATGTCTCACGAGGGGATCCTGTTCTGTCCGGCGGACAGGCGAAGGGGCCCGACGTGGGGGAACGAGCACCGGGGGCCCGTACGGGTGTACGGGATTTTGGTATGGACCAATACGGAGGGTCAAGGGCTGTCGGCGTTTCGGAACCGACGCCTCGCGCTCCGCTTCCGGATACGGCACGGTGGAGTGACGACGAGAGGAGCTCCCCCGATGGCGAACCACACCTACCGCGTCACCGAGATCGTCGGCACCTCGCACGAGGGCATCGACCAGGCCATCCGCAACGGTGTCGCACGCGCCAACCAGACCCTGCGCAACCTGGACTGGTTCGAGGTGACGCAGGTCAGGGGCCAGATCGAGAACGGGCAGATCGAGCACTACCAGGTCGGCCTAAAGGTGGGCTTCCGCATCGACGACGAGGGCTGAGGCCCTGCCGTCAGGTCCGCCCGTCCCCCTCCTGGGCCTGCTCCAGCGCTGCCGAGCGATCGGCCCAGCGGGCCCGCACGACGGTGAACCCGGCCCGTTCGGCGGCATCGCACACCAGCTCGTCGTCGTCGACCAGGACGCGGACCTCGCGCCGTTCGGCGAGCCGGTGCAGGATCTCCAGCTTGGTGTGGCGGGCGGGCCTGCGGTCGGCGTTGCGCCGCATGTGCACGCGCCCCTCCGGCAGCCCGTGGACGGAGAGCCAGTCCAGCGTGGAGCGCCGGCACCGCTCGGGCCGCCCGGTGAGATAGACGATCTCGCACTCCTCGGCGGTCGCCACGGCCAGCGCGATCCCCTCGGCGATCGGCGGATCGTGCGGCGCGGCCGCGAAGAACGCCTCCCAGTCCCTCGGCTTGCGCTCCAGGAACCGCTGCCGGTGCGCGGTGTCCGCGAGCGTGTTGTCGATGTCGAAGACGGCGATCGGACGCTTGCTGCTCTCTGTCACGCGGCAACCCTAGAACGGGGAGCGACGGCGTGTGACGGCGGGAATCCTGGGGCCGCCCGGCTGTTGAAACCTCTGTGAACGCAACCATCGCCCGGACCCGGTTCTCCGTCCTCGACCGCTCCCGCACCCGGGAGGGGCACGCGCCGGGCGAGGCGCTGCGGGACACCGTGGCGCTGGCGCGGGAGGCGGAGGCGCTCGGGTACCACCGGTTCTGGGTGTCGGAGCACCACGGGGTGCCCGGGGTCGCCGGTTCGGCGCCGACCGTGCTGGCCGCCGCCGTGGCCGCCGCGACCCGCGGCATCCGGGTCGGCACGGGCGGAGTCATGCTGCCCAACCACCGGCCACTGGTCGTGGCCGAGCAGTTCGGGGTGCTGGAATCCCTGTATCCGGGGCGGATCGACATGGGGCTCGGCCGGTCGGTGGGCTTCACGGACGGCGTGCGCAGGGCCCTGGGACGGGACAAGGAAGACGCCGAGGACTTCGCGGCGCAGCTCGGCGAGTTGCTCGGCTGGTTCGAGGGCACCTCACCGACGGGAGTGCGGGCCCGCCCGGCGGAGGGGCTGCGCGTGCCGCCGTTCGTGCTGGCGATGGGCGAGGGCGCGGACATCGCGGCCCGGGCCGGGCTGCCGATGGTCATCGGCGACCTGCGCAGCCGCGAGAAGATGCGGCGCGGTGTCGACCGCTACCGCGACCGCTTCCGTCCCTCCCCCTGGGCCGCCGAGCCGTACGTCGTGATCTCCGGGACGATCGCCGTCGCCGACACCCCGGAGGCCGCCCACCGGATCCTGGTCCCGGAGGCCTGGTCGATGGCGTACTCCCGCACCCACGGCGCGTTCCCGCCGCTGCCCCCGGCCGAGGCCGTCGAGGCCCGGACGATGACCGCGAAGGAACGCGGCTTCTACGAGTCCGGGCTCGCGGGGCACATCGCCGGCACCGCGGACCAGGTCGCTCACGAGCTGGAGACGGTCCTCAAGGAGACCGCCGCCGACGAGGTGCTGGTCACCACGAGCACGTACGATCGCACGGCCCTGCTGGACTCGTACCGGCGGCTGGCCGGGATCGTGACCTCCTGACCGGACCGGTCCGACCGGTCAGACCGTGGCCGGTTTGTCGGACCTGATCACGATCTCGCCGTTCGCCGCGTCCACCACCGCCCGCTCGCCCGCCACCAGCTGGCCGGACAGCAGCAGGTCGGCGAGGCGGTCGTCGACCTCGCGCTGGATGGTGCGGCGCAGCGGGCGGGCGCCGAAGTCGGGCTCGTGGCCGAGGTTGGCGAGCAACTCGGCGGCCGCGTCGGTGACTTCGAGACTGACGTCCTGGGCGTGCAGCCGGTGCCGGGTGTGCTCCAGCAACAGGTCGACGATCTCGCGCAGTTGGGTGCGGTCCAGGCCGCGGAAGACGATGATCTCGTCGATGCGGTTGAGGAACTCCGGCCGGAAGTGCTGCTGGAGGGCCGGCATGACCGCCTCGCGGACCTTGGCGTAGTCGTCAGTGCCGGCGGCCAGGATGCGGTCGGCGCCGATGTTCGACGTCATGATGACGACGGTGTTCTTGAAGTCGACGGTACGGCCCTGGGCGTCGGTGAGGCGGCCGTCGTCCAGCAGCTGGAGCAGGGTGTTGAAGACGTCCGGGTGCGCCTTCTCCACCTCGTCGAGGAGCAGCACGGCGTACGGCTGCCTGCGCACCGCCTCGGTGAGCTGGCCGGCCTCCTCGTGGCCGACGTATCCGGGCGGGGCGCCGACCAGCCGGGAGACCGTGTGACGTTCCTGGAACTCGCTCATGTCGAGACGGATCATGCGGGTCTCGTCCCCGAAGAGGGCGGCGGCCAGGGCGCGGGCCAGTTCGGTCTTGCCGACGCCGGTCGGGCCGAGGAAGAGGAAGCTGCCGACGGGACGGTTGGGGTCGCTCATGCCGGCACGGGCGCGGCGGACCGCACGGGAGACGGCGGTGATCGCCTCGTCCTGGCCGACGACCCGCTCGTGCAGGTGCTCCTCCAGCTTCATCAGCCGTTCCCGCTCCTCCTCGGTGAGCTCGGCGACCGGGATGCCGGTGGTGCGGGAGACGACCTCGGCGATGTCCTCGGCGGTCACCTTCGGCGCCTGCTCCTCGGCGGTGCCCGCCTGCTCCAGCTCGCCCTCGGTCGCCTTGATGCGGTCGCGGAGCTCCTTGGCCCGCTCGTACTCCTCGTCGGCGACGGCCTGGTCCTTCTCCCGGTTCAGGGCGGCGATCCGGTCCTCGATGTCCCGGGTGTCGGTGGGCGGGGTCTTCGAGCGCAGCCGTACCCGCGCGGCCGCCTGGTCCATCAGGTCGATCGCCTTGTCGGGCAGGAACCGGGAGGTGATGTACCGGTCGGACAGCTCGGCGGCCGCCACCACCGCCTCGTCGGTGATGCGGACCTGGTGGTGGGCCTCGTAGCGGTCGCGCAGACCGCGCAGGATCTCGATGGTGTCGTCGACGGTGGGCTCGCCGACCAGGATGGGCGCGAACCTGCGCTCCAGGGCCGCGTCCTTCTCGATGTGCTTGCGGTACTCGTCCACCGTGGTCGCGCCGATCAGGTGCAACTCACCGCGGGCGAGGGCGGGTTTGAGGATGTTGCCCGCGTCGAGGGCGCCGTCCCCGCCGCCGGCGCCCACCACGGTGTGCAACTCGTCCAGGAGCAGAACCAGTTCGTCGCTGTGCTCGCGGACCTCGTCGAGCAGTTTCTTCAGCCGCTCCTCGAACTCGCCCCGGTACTTGGTGCCGGCGACCATCCCGGCCAGGTCCAGTGAGACCAGCCGCTTGCCTTCCAGCGTCTTGGGCACGTCCCCGGCCACGATCCGCTGCGCGATGCCCTCGACGATGGCGGTCTTGCCGACCCCGGGGTCACCGATCAGCACCGGGTTGTTCTTGCTGCGCCGGGAGAGCACCTCGATGGTCTGCTCGACCTCCTCGTCCCGCCCGATCACCGGGTCCAGGCGCCCGGCCCGGGCGTCCTCGGTGAGATCACGCCCGTACTCGTCGACGGTCGGCGTGGTGCTGGGCTTCCTGCGCTCCCCCGCGCCCTCGGCCGGCATCCGGGTCGGCTCCCAGCCGCTGTCGCCGAGCGCCCTCCCGGCCGCCGACTCCGGGTTCGCGGCGAGCGCGCGCAGCAGGTGCTCGGGGCCGATGTAGGAGGCGCCCTCGGCGCGGGAGATCTGGTAGGCGTCGAGCAGGGCGCGCTTGGCGGCCGGGGTGAGGGCGGTGGGCTCGCTCTTCGCGCCGCCGCCGTGGCCTGCGGTGAGCCGCTCGCGGAGCTGGTCGGGGTCCGCGCCCGCCTCGGTGAGCAGCCGCCGGGTGGAGTCGTGGGTGGTGGCGGCGGCCAGCAGATGCCGGGCGTCCAGCTCCTCGCTGCCCTCGACGGCGGCGAGGTCGCGGGCCTCGGCGACCAGCTCCCGGGCCCGCTCGGACAGCAGGCTCCCGATGTCCACGCGCTGCGGGCGGCGGGGCTGGGCGCCCGCCCCCGAACCGCCGAAGAAGCGGGACATCAGCTCGTCGAACTCCTCGAAGGGGCTGCGTCCGAATCCGAAACCGGAAGTGCTCATGGGGCCGGGCCTTTCTGCGGACGGCTGTGCGGGCGGCGCTGCGGGGCGGCTGCGCGGGAGCCCCTCCGGAGGGCTCCGCGATCGGCGGAAATCCGCGTCTTCCAAGCTCGCACAGGCGCGCCGGGCCCGCACGGGGACACCCGCCGAGATGCGGACGGCGGCCCGGACGGTGACGCTGGGGGTGGAAGCCGCAACCAGCGAGGAGGGCTGCCATGTCCATGCTGGACAAGCTCAAGGGGATGCTCAAGGGCCACGAGGACCAGGCCAAGAAGGGCGTCGAAAAGGGCGGCGACATGATCGACCAGCGGACCGGCAACAAGTACCAGTCCCAGGTCGACGCGGCTCAGAAGCAGGCCGACGACTACATCGAGCGGGAACGGAGGCAGGGCAACCCTCCGCAGTAGAGAGCGATCGCGCGGGCTAGGATCGCGGGGTTTGTCCCTGCCCCGCGAGCCGCCCGTCCCGGAGTGTCCGCCCGATGCACAGTCCCCACGACCCGTACGTCCGTGTCCGTGGCGCCCGTGAGCACAACCTCAAGGGTGTCGACGTGGACATCCCCCGGGACGTGCTGGCCGTCTTCAGCGGAGTGTCCGGCTCGGGGAAGTCGTCGCTGGCGTTCGGCACGATCTACGCAGAGGCCCAGCGGCGCTACTTCGAGTCGGTGGCACCGTACGCGCGACGGCTGATCCACCAGGTCGGGGCGCCGAAGGTCGCGGAGATCAGCGGGCTGCCGCCGGCGGTCTCGCTGCAGCAGCGCCGCTCGGCCCCCACCTCCCGCTCCTCGGTCGGCACGGTCACCAGTCTCTCCAACTCGCTGCGCATGCTGTTCGCGCGCGCCGGGGAGTACCCGCCGGGCGCCGAGCGGCTGGATTCCGACGCGTTCTCCCCCAACACGGCGGCGGGCGCCTGCCCCGAGTGCCACGGCCTGGGCCGGGTGCACCGGACGACCGAGGAGTCGCTGGTCCCGGACCCGTCGCTGTCGATCCGCGAGGGCGCGATCGCGGCCTGGCCGGGCGCCTGGCAGGGCAAGAACCTGCGGGACATCCTGGACGCGCTCGGCCACGACGTCGACCGGCCGTGGCGGGAACTGCCCGCCGGGCAGCGGGAGTGGATCCTCTTCACGGACGAGCAGCCGGTGGTCACCGTGCACCCGGTCCGGGACGCCGACCGCATCCAACGGCCTTACCAGGGCACCTACATGAGCGCCCGCCGGTATGTGATGAAGACCTTCTCGGACTCCAGGAGCCCGGCCCTGCGGGCGAAGGCGGAGCGGTTCCTGACCAGCGCGCCCTGCCCGGTGTGCGGCGGCAGCAGGCTGCGGCCGGAGGCCCTCGCCGTGACGTTCGCCGGCCGTACGATCGCGGAGCTCGTCGCGCTGCCGCTGACCGAGCTGGACCAACTCCTGGGCGGCCGGGGCGGGTCGGAGACCGTGCGGGTCCTCACCGCGGACCTCGCCTCCCGCATCGCCCCCGTCGTGGAGCTGGGCCTCGGCTATCTCAGCCTCGACCGGGCCGCGCCCACCCTCTCCGCGGGCGAGCTCCAACGCCTCCGCCTGGCCACCCAGTTGCGCTCCGGGCTGTTCGGTGTCGTCTACGTCCTGGACGAGCCGTCGGCCGGGCTGCACCCGGCGGACACCGAGGCGCTGCTCACGGTGCTGGAGCGGCTGAAGGCGGCCGGGAACTCGGTGTTCGTGGTGGAGCACCACCTGGACGTGGTGCGCGGCGCCGACTGGCTGGTGGACGTGGGCCCGCGGGCCGGGGAGCACGGCGGCGAGGTGCTGCACAGCGGGCCGGTGGCGGAGCTGGAAGGGGTCGCGGAGTCGGCCACCGCCCGCTATCTGTTCGCGCGGGAGCCCGCCCCGGCGCGTCGGCCGCGGCCCGCCAAGGGCTGGCTGACGGTCGGACCGGTGACCCGGCACAACCTCCGTGTGGTCACCGCCGGGTTCCCGCTCGGTGTCCTCACGGCCGTGACGGGCGTGTCCGGATCCGGCAAGTCGACGCTGATCGGCGAGATCAGCGAGGAGACGGCCGGGGCCGGCCGTCTGGTCTCGGTCGACCAGAAGCCGATCGGCCGCACTCCGCGGTCCAACCTGGCCACCTACACCGGGCTGTTCGACGTCGTACGGAAGGTGTTCGCGGCCACCGGGCAGGCGCGGGACCGCGGCTACGGCGTCGGGCGGTTCTCCTTCAACGTGACCGGAGGCCGCTGCGAGACCTGCCAGGGCGAGGGGTTCGTGAGCGTGGAGCTGCTGTTCCTGCCGAGCACCTACGCGCCCTGCCCGGACTGCGGCGGAGCGCGCTACAACCCGGAGACGCTCGAAGTGACGTACCGGGGACGGAACATCGCCGAGGTGCTGGACCTGACCGTGGAGAGCGCGGCGGATTTCTTCGCGGACACCCCGGCCGCCGCGCGCAGCCTGGCCACGCTGCTCGACGTGGGCCTCGGCTATCTGCGACTCGGGCAGCCCGCCACGGAGTTGTCCGGCGGCGAGGCCCAGCGCATCAAGCTGGCCGGTGAGTTGCAGCGCGGCCGGCGCGGCCACACCCTCTACCTCCTCGACGAGCCGACGACGGGACTGCATCCGGCCGATGTCGAGGTGCTCATGCGGCAGTTGCACGGGCTGGTCGACGCCGGGCACACGGTCGTGGTGGTCGAGCACGACATGACGGTCGTCGCGGACGCCGACTGGGTGATCGACCTGGGGCCGGGCGGCGGGGACCGGGGCGGCCGGATCGTCGCGGCGGGCACTCCGGCCGAGGTCGCCCGGGCCGCGGGCAGTGCCACCGCGCCCTATCTGTCCCGTTCCCTCGCCTGACGGTCTTCAGGAACGCTTCAGGTTGCCCCGGAACCTTGGGCGCATGCACGGACACCACCCCCGCACCCCCGAAGCCGAGCGCAGCCGCCGCTGGTTCATGAACAAGGCACTGCTCGCCGGCGGTGTCGCCGCGCTGGCGACCATGACCGGCTGCTCCAACGGCTCGTCGAACGCGTCGAGTTCGCCCTCCGGGGCCCCGAACGGCGGCATGCCCTCGGGCGGCCCCGGCGGCATGGGCCCCGGCCAGACCGAGGTCAAGTACAAGGACTTCACGGGCCTCACCACGGACGGCAAGGTCGTCGACGACCTGTACTCGATCCACTCCACGGACGTCTCCACGGACAAGGTCGTCAAGGCCGCGCAGGCGTTCCTCGACGGGCTCGGCGCGAAGGAGCGCAAGTCCTGCACCTTCGACGTGGACGACGACGAGTGGCTGGCCTGGAGCAACGTCGACGGCTACGAGCGCAAGGGCGTCCGGATGGGTGACATCACGGACAAGAAGCGGGAGCTGGGCTACGCGCTGCTCGGTACCGCGCTGTCCGCGAAGGGTCTCACCCAGACCCGCAACATCATGAAGCTCAACCAGTTCCTGGGCGACTACAACGGCGGCAACCGGGACACCCTGACCGAGGGCGCCTACTTCTTCACCTTCATGGGCACCCCGTCGACCAGCAAGCCGTGGGGTTTCCAGTACGAGGGCCACCACGTGGCGATCAACTACTTCGTGCTCGGCGACCAGGTCGTGATGACGCCGACCTTCATGGGCTCCGAGCCGACCTCGGCCACCTACAACGGCGAGAAGATCACCCTCTTCAGGCCGGAGACCAAGGCCGGTCTGACGCTGCTGCGCTCCCTCACCTCGGCCCAGCGCGCCAAGGTGATCGACTCCAAGGTGAGCAAGTCCGGCACCGACATGAAGGCGGGCGCCGGCTCCGACAACCTGAAGCTCGCCTACCAGGGCCTGCCCGGCTCCGAGCTCACCTCCGCGCAGCAGGACAAGCTCCTCGACCTGGTCCGCGTGTACGTCGGCTACATGGACGACGGCCACGCAGAGGTGAAGATGACCGAGGTGGAGAAGCACCTGGACCAGACGTACTTCTACTGGCTGGGCGAGACCAAGGACACCTCGGCGTTCTACTACCGGGTGCACAGCCCTGTCGTCCTCATCGAGTACGACGCCCAGTCCCCGCTCGCCTACGGGACGAAGACCGGCACCGGCGGCGGCCGGCCCTCGGGCCAGCCCACCGGTCAGATGACCGGGCAGCCCACCGGCGGTATGCCCTCCGGCGGGCCGGGCGGCGGTGGCATGGGCGGCCCCAACGGCACGCCGACCCAGCAGCACATCCACACCATCATCCGCACGCCCAACGGCGGCGACTACGGGGTCGACCTGCTCAAGCTCCACTTGGAGACCGACCACTGAGAACCCCGCTCGGGGCTCACCAGAGCCGCGTGCGTCCAGGCGGGTTCGTGGGTCCCCGGCTGGGCGGCGCGGGCGAGGGTACGACGGTCCGGGTGGCTGCCGGCCGCTATCAGCGGTCGTACCTCCACCTCGGCCACCAGGCCGCGGGTCGTCACCACTCGCCAGAGGGAGGCCAGCAGCGTGTCCTCGCCGACATAGGCGGGCACGGTGCTGGCCGCTCCCGCTTCCAGCCGGTAGTGCAGCCGCACCGGCTGGACGGGCGCGTCGGCGTCCAGCGCGGCCTGGAACACGGCCCGCCTGAAGCGCCCCTGGGCCCGGCCGCACCAGGTGCTGCCCTCCGGGAAGGCGACCACCGCGGCCCCCTCCCGCAGCGCCCCCGCGATCCGGCCGACGGTGTCCGGCAGCGCACGCAGCCGGTCCCGGTCGATGAACAGCGCCCCGGCCCCGGCCACCAGCGCGCCGGCCACCGGCCACTCGCGGATCTCCTTCTTGGCGAGCATCCGCGCCGGCCGTACGGCGGCCAGCAGCGGGATGTCCATCCAGGAGATGTGGTTGGCGACGAGGAGCACCCCGCCGGTGGCCGGGGCGCTGCCGGTGATCCGGACCCGGACCCCGGCGGCCCGGACGAGCGTCAGGGAGAACCGCCGCACCCACGCGGCGGGGATCTTCCCCCGCAAGCGGGGGGACCCCCAGCCGAGCGGCAGCAGCGCGATGGCGACGAGCATCAGGGCCACGACCGCGGCGAACCGCAGCACGGCCCGGGGCAGGGTCGTGAGGGACCCCGCGCGCTCCACGCAGGCGCCCGGGGTGCAGGGCGCGCTGGGCAGCCAGACGCTCATCAGGCCGGGACGAGCGAGAGGAAGTGCCGCAGATAGCGCGCGTTGACGCGGCGCATCGACAGCAGCACGTACATGTCGGCGACCCCGAAGTCCGGGTCGTGCGCGGGCTCGCCGCACACCCAGGCACCGAGGCGGAGGTAGCCGCGCAGCAGGGCGGGCAGCTCGGCGCGTCCCTCGGGGGCCGGACCGCCGGGCACCCAGGGCTGCAGCGGTCGTACCCGGAACTCCTCCGGCGCGAGGTGCTTGGCCTGGACCCGGTCCCAGGTGGCGGCGGCGAGGGCACCGCCGTCGGCGAGCGGGACGGAGCAGCAGCCGGCCAGCCACTCGTGGCCGCGGTCCACCATGTACCGGGCTATGCCGGCCCAGATGAGACCGATCACGGCGCCGTCGCGGTGGGCGGGGTGCACGCAGGAGCGGCCGACCTCGACCAGGCCGGAGCGGATGGGGGCGAGCGTGCTCAGGTCGAACTCGCCCTCGGAGTACAGGCGTCCGGCGACCGCGGCGCGCTCCGGCGGCAGCAGCCGGTAGGTGCCGACGACCTCGCCGGTGAGGGCCTCGCGGATGAGGAGGTGGTCGCAGTACGCGTCGAAGGCGTCCACGTCCAGACCCGGCTCCGGCCCGTCGAGCCGGGCGCCCATCTCTCCGGCGAACACCTGGTAGCGCAGCCGCTGTGCGGCCCGGACGTCGTCCTCGTCACGGGCGAGCTGCACCAGATAGCCGGAGTCCCCGGGCGGGGCGGCGAGAGCGGGGGGTGAGGCGGGCATGGCGGTCATGGAGGTCTCCTGCGCCGAGCGGAAGCTGAGGAAATCTGCACCTGCTTTCTTCCGTGGCAGGCTGGACTCGGCGTGACATGCGCGGGACCCGTGGATGTGGGACTGCTGAATGCCGGGGGTCGGAGCGTTTCCGGTCACTCACGGACGCTCGGGGGTAACGCTGCCGTGACCCCACGGTCGTACGAAAACGCGAGACGGGGCCGGTGAGCACCACCCCCGACCCCGCCCGTCCGCACATGTCGGCGAACGTTCACTGAAGCGCCCCTTCAGGGGCGCGGGGAACTGCGCGACCAGCCCCCACGCACCCGCACTCCCCGACGGCCCTACCGCTTCCCCACCTTCCGGGTAGCCCGCAGCCACTCCCTGTTCATACTCGTGATCGACACCAGCGGAATCCCCTTCGGGCAAGCAGTCGCGCACTCCCCCGCCAGCGTGCACCCGCCGAACCCCTCCGAATCCATCTGCGCCACCATGTCCAGCACCCGCGTCTCCCGCTCGGGCGCCCCCTGCGGCAGCACGTTCAGATGGTTGACCTTGGCGGAGGTGAACAGCATCGCCGCCCCGTTCGGGCAGGCCGCGACACACGCCCCGCATCCGATGCACTCCGCGTGCTCGAAGGCGAAGTCGGCGTCGGCCTTCGGCACCGCCGTGGCGTGCGCCTCCGGCGCCGATCCGGTCGGCGCGGTGACGTACCCGCCGGCCTGGATGATCCGGTCGAACGCCGTCCGGTCCACCACCAGGTCCTTGATCACCGGGAACGCCGACGCCCGCCACGGCTCGATGTCGATCGTGTCGCCGTCCTCGAAGGACCGCATGTGCAGCTGGCAGGTGGTGGTGCGCTCCGGCCCGTGCGCGTCCCCGTTGATCACGAGGGAGCACGCACCGCAGATGCCCTCGCGGCAGTCGTGGTCGAAGGCGACCGGATCCTCGCCGCGCAGGATGAGTTCCTCGTTGAGGGTGTCCAGCATCTCCAGGAAGGACATGTCGGAGGAGATGCCGTCCACCTCGTACGTGGACATCGCGCCGTCGGCGTCGGCGTTCCGCTGCCGCCAGACGCGCAGGGTGAGCTTCATGCGTAGCTCCGCTGGGTGGGGTGGACGTACTCGAAGACCAGGTCTTCCTTGTGCAGCACCGGGGCGTCCCCGGTGCCGGTGAACTCCCAGGCGGCCGCGTACGCGAACTCGTCGTCCTTGCGGGCGGCCTCGCCGTCCGGTGTCTGGGACTCCTCCCGGAAGTGGCCGCCGCAGGACTCGGCGCGGTGCAGCGCGTCGAGGCACATCAGCTCGGCCAGTTCCAGGTAGTCGACGATGCGGTTGGCCTTCTCCAGGGACTGGTTGAACTCCTCGCCGGTCCCCGGCACCTTGATCCGCCGCCAGAACTCCTCGCGGATCTGCGGGATGCGCTCAAGCGCCTTGCGCAGCCCCGCGTCCGTGCGGGCCATTCCGCAGAACTCCCACATCAGTTCGCCGAGTTCGCGGTGGAAGGAGTCGGGGGTGCGGTCGCCGTCGACGGACAGCAGCAGGTTCAGCCGGTCCTCGGTCTCCGCCAGCACCTCCTGGACGACGGGGTGTTCGTCGGACACCGCCTCCTGGTGGGGGTGACGGGCGAGGTAGTCGTTGATGGTGGCCGGGAGGACGAAGTAGCCGTCGGCCAGGCCCTGCATCAGCGCACTCGCGCCGAGCCGGTTGGCGCCGTGGTCGGAGAAGTTGGCCTCGCCGACCGCGAACAGGCCGGGGACGGTGGTCTGGAGGTCGTAGTCGACCCACAGCCCGCCCATCGTGTAGTGCACGGCGGGATAGATCCGCATCGGCACCCGGTACGGATCCTCGTCGGTGATCCGCTGGTACATGTCGAAGAGGTTGCCGTACTTGGCCTCGACGGCCGCCCGCCCCATCCGCTTGACGGCGTCGGCGAAGTCGAGGTAGACGCCCTGCCCGCCGGGGCCGACGCCCCTGCCTTCGTCGCAGACGTTCTTCGCGGCGCGGGAGGCGATGTCGCGCGGGACCAGGTTGCCGAAGGACGGGTAGATGCGCTCCAGGTAGTAGTCGCGCTCGTCCTCGGGGATCTGGTTCGCGGGCCGGGTGTCGCCCTTGGCCTTCGGCACCCAGATCCGGCCGTCGTTGCGCAGCGACTCGCTCATCAGGGTGAGCTTGGACTGGTGGTCGCCGGTGCGCGGGATGCAGGTGGGGTGGATCTGCGTGAAGCACGGGTTGGCGAAGTAGGCGCCGCGCCGGTGTGCCCGCCAGATCGCGGTGGCGTTGGAGTTCATGGCGTTCGTCGACAGGTAGAAGACGTTGCCGTAGCCGCCGCTGGCGAGGACGACGGCGTCCGCGAAGTACGTGTCGGTCTTCCCGGTGACCAGGTCCCGGGCCACGATCCCGCGCGCCCGTCCGTCGACCACGATCACGTCGAGCATCTCGGTGCGCGGGTGCATCTCCACGTTCCCGGCCGCGATCTGCCGGCTCAGCGCCTGGTAGGCGCCGAGGAGCAGCTGCTGTCCCGTCTGGCCGCGGGCGTAGAAGGTCCGCGAGACCTGCACGCCGCCGAAGGACCGGGTGTCCAGCAGACCCCCGTACTCGCGCGCGAACGGCACGCCCTGCGCCACGCACTGGTCGATGATCTCGACGGAGATCTGCGCGAGGCGGTGGACGTTGGACTCGCGGGCCCGGAAGTCGCCGCCCTTGACGGTGTCGTAGAACAGCCGGTGGACTGAGTCGCCGTCGTTGCGGTAGTTCTTCGCCGCGTTGATCCCGCCCTGGGCAGCGATGGAGTGGGCCCGGCGCGGGGAGTCCTGATAGCAGAACTGGACGACGTGGTAGCCCTGTTCGGCGAGGGTGGCCCCGGCGGAACCGCCGGCGAGACCGGTGCCGACGACGATCACGGTGTGCTTGCGCCGGTTGGCCGGGTTGACCAGCTTGGCCTCGAAACGGCGCTTGTCCCAGCGCTCGTTGATCGGCCCGCCGGGGGCCTTGCCGTCGGAGACGGGCGTGCCGGTCGGGTAGTTCAGGTAGTCCGTCATGTCAGCTCACCACTCCGGTCATGACGCCCACGGGTACGGCGATGAAGCCGGCCGTGAGCAGCAGCGCGAGAACGTCGGCCGTGATCTTGAGGGCGCGGTCGCGGGAACGGCTGCCGGCGCCGAGGGTCTGGGCGGCGCTCCAGAAGCCGTGCCGGATGTGCAGGCCGAGCGCGAGCATCGCGACGATGTAGATGACGTCGCCGTACCAGGTGGAGAAGGTGTCCACGACGTTCTGGTACGGGTGGCCCGGCTGGAAGCCGCCGGAGTGCACGGTGCCGGTGGTCAGGTCGAGGATGTGCCAGACGATGAAGAGGCCGAGGATCACCCCGCCCCAGCGCATCGTGCGGGTGGCGTAGGAGGCCCGCGGCTTCTTGTGCACGTACTTGCTCGGGCGTGCCCTGATGTCGCGGCGGCTGAGCTGGTACGCGGACGTGGCGTGCGCGACCACCGCGACGACCAGGACGACCCGGATGAGCCAGAGCGTCCACTCGTAGTGCATGAACGGTTCGCCGACGGTGCGCAGCCAGTGGGCGTAGCTGTTGAACTCGCCCGCCCCGAAGTAGATCTTCAGGTTCCCGATCATGTGCGCGACCAGGTAGAGCAGCATGATCAGGCCGCTGACGGCCATCACGGTCTTCTTGCCGACGGAGCTGTCCCACATCGTGCGTGCCATGGACGGCCGTCGGTCCGTCCCCGTTGCCAGAGCCATGCTCAGGACGGTAGGGCCGAATGGCCCCATCGGTCCAAGACATGGTCCGGCTTGATTCGATAGCCAGGAACTATCGTGTAACCATGCAGTTCCAGCAGCTTCAGTATTTCGTCGCCGTGGCCGAGACGCGGCACTTCACCCGGGCCGCCGAGCTGGTCCATGTCGCCCAGCCGTCGCTGTCCCAGCAGATCAGGGCGCTGGAGCGGGAGCTGGGAGCGGATCTGTTCCTGCGGGCGCGGGGCAACATCACCCTCACCGACGCGGGCGAGGCGCTGCTGCCGCTGGCCCGGCGGATCCTCGCGGACGCGGACACCGCCCGGTACGAGGTGCAGGAGCTGGTGCAGCTGCGCAGTGGCCGGGTGCGGCTGGGGGCGACGCCGAGTCTGTGCACCGGGTTGCTGCCGGACGTGCTGCGGGCGTTCCACGACCGGTATCCGGGGATCCAGCTGCTGATCGAGGAGAGCGGGTCCCATGATCTCGTACGGGAGCTGGCGCGCGGGGCTCTGGACCTGGCGCTGATCGTGCTGCCGCTGCCGCCGGGGTCTCCCGCGCTGACCACCGTGGAGCTGCTGCGGGAGGACCTGGTGGTGGTGTCCTCGCCCGAGGCGACGGTGCCAGGGCGGAGGCGGGGGCGGGGCGGGGTGAAGATCGCCGATCTGGAGGGGGAGCGTCTTGTGATGTTCCGGCACGGGTACGACCTGCGGGAGCTGACCGTCGCGGCGTGTCGCTCCGCTGGGTTCGAGCCGGGGTTCGCTGTCGAGGGGGGTGAGATGGACGCGGTGCTGGGGTTTGTGCGGGCCGGGTTGGGGGTGGCCGTGGTGCCTCGGATGGTTGCCGCTCGGTCGGGGCGGGGCCTGCGGGTAACTCCGTTGGCCAGGCCGGGGTTGCATCGCACGATCGCTTTGGCGCACCGGAGTGATGTGGCGCCGCCTCGGGCTGCGCGGGAGCTTCAGAGGATGCTGTTGGAAAGGTGACGGAGCGTGGTTGTCTGCCCGTGCATCGTGGCTGGTCGCGCAGTTCCCCGCGCCCCCAAAAGAAGGGCGCTGCAGGCGGCGCGCCTTTCCCGGCACCGTTCATTCCTTGGTAGATCCCGCCAGTATTCCCGACACCAGCGTGCGTTGAGAAAAGAGGAACAGGACCAGGACCGGCAGGATTGCGATGATGATCGCCAGGGCCAGTTCGGGGATGGTGATGTTCAGGCCTGCGCCTGCCACCGGGTTGAAGGACGGGGTGGAGGTGAGGAGTTGGTTGAGGCCTACCTGGACCGGGAACTCGTTGCTGTTCGGGAGGACCAGGTAGGGGAGGAAGAAGTTGTTCCAGTTGCCCACGAAGCTGAAGAACGCGACCAGGCCGATCACCGGCTTCGCCAGGGGCAGCGCGATGCGGGCGAAGAGCTGCCATTCGGTGCAGCCGTCGATGCGGGCCGCCGACAGCAGGTCCCTGGGCAGGCTGCTGCCGAAGTAGATGTACACGAGGTACACGCCGAACGGGTAGAAGGAGAAGGGCAGGATCACCGACCAGACCGTGCCGATCAGGTGGAAGCGGTTGAGCTCCAGGAAGACCGGCAGCACCAGGGTGGCCTGCGGCATGATCATGGTGACCAGGGTGATCACGAGGAGCGTCCTGCGGCCCCTGAACTTCGTCAGGGCCAGGGCGTAGCCGGCCGGGACGCTGACGGCGAGGGTGAGGACGAGGGAACCGCCGGAGTAGATCGCCGAGTTCTTCAGCCAGGTGAGCATCGCGCCGTCCTGGAAGGCGAAGAGATGGTGCCAGGCCGCGCCGATCTGCCCGAACGAGCCGAAGGACAGCGGGTTGTCCCGGACCACCTCCCCGGCCGTCTTGGAGGGGGCGAGCAGCAGCCAGATCACCGGCAGGACGAAGAACACCAGCAGGAAGGCCAGGAGGAGGGCCACGATCAGGAAGGAGAGGGCCCTGGAGGCCGACGGCCGGACGCCTCGGGTCGGCGCCGCCGTAGCGAGAGTTGATTGCGTCATGACTCATCCAACCTGAACAGGTTCGAGCGGGCGACGAGCAGGCCGGCGGCCAGGAGTCCCGCGGCGAGCAGGACGACGGAGATGGCGGCGGCGCCGTTGAAGTCGCCCTGCTGGAAGGCGTACACGTAGGCGAGCTGGTTGGGCGACCAGGTGGGGCTGACCCGGCCGAGGCTGGCCGTCTGGAGCAGCTGGGGCTCGACGAACAGCTGGGTGCCGGTCGCGAACGCCATGATGGTCATGTAGACGATCCACTGCCGGATCATCGGGATCTGGATGTGCCAGGCGGTCCGCCAGGGGCCCGCCCCGTCCATCCGGGCGGCCTCGATGACCTCGTCGGGGATGTTGTTGAGCGCCCCGTACATCACGACCATCCAGCCGCCGGCGCCGGTCCAGAAGGCGATGAGCATGAGGATCCACGGCAGGTTCGCGGGGGCGAGGACGGCCGCGAAGGTCTGCATGCCGAGGCTCTTGAGGAGCCAGGACACCGGGCTGACGTCCGGGTCCAGCATGAACAGCCAGACCAGGACGCTGGCCACGCCGGCGAGGGCGCCGGGGATGTAGTAGAGGAAGCGGAAGAGGGCGGAGGTGCCGGGGCGGACCCGGCTGCGCAGGATCACCGCGACCAGGACGACCAGGACCACCAGGGCGGCCAGCCACAGCAGCAGGTAGACCAGCATGTGGCCGAAGGCCGGCCCGAAGCGGTAGTCCTGGACCACCTTGACGAACTGGTTCAGGCCGGTGAACCGGCCCTGGTCATTGGTGAAGGCCAGGTAGAAGGAGTACGCGGTCGGGACGATGCCGAAGGCGAGCAGGAGCAGTGCGTAGGCGGCGACGAACCAGTAGCCCGCACGGCCGCGGGCCCTGCGCCGCGGCGGGGTGCCGCGGCGCAGGGAGGAGACGGCGACGTGCTCGGTCTCCAGCAGGGTCACTGGTTCTCCACCTTGTATCCGTGTGCCTTCGCCTCGTTGCTGATCTCCTTCTGCCAGGCCGGCAGCGTGTCGGTCAGGCCCTTGCCGGCGGTCAGCGCGGGCAGGACGACACTGGACCAGGCGGTGGCGTCGGAGAACTTGGTGTTCGACCAGCCGGTCCACACCTCGTCCGCGGCCTGCTGGAACGCCTGGCTGACGTCGTTGGCGAAGTAGTCGCTGTTGGCGGGGTTCTTCAGCCAGGCCTGCGCGGCCGTGGTGTAGGCGGGGTAGGTGGGCGCGGACGCCTGGTTCTCGTCGGACGTGGTCAGCCAGGTGACCAGGTCCGTGGAGGCCTTGAGGTTGGCGCTGTGCGAGGACACCACCCAGACCCCGCCGCCGACGTTGCCGGTGGCCGCCTTGGACTCCCCCTCCCAGGTCAGCGGGGGTGCCGCGGCGATCTGCTTGGCCGGGGCGTTGAAGGCCGCCTTGAAGAGGTACTGGCCGTACCAGGACGGGCCGTACGCCATCAGGACCTTGTTTCCGCTCTCCTTGGCGAAGCCCTGGCTGAAGAAGCCCTTGGTGGTGACGGCCTTGGCGTCGATCAGGCCGTCCAGGAGCTTCGCCGTGCGGGTGCAGTTGGGGTCCTGCAGGTCGGTGCGCAGGGTGTCCGGCTTCACCAGGTCGAAGGCCGGGCACTGGCCGGACCAGAAGTACGACTCGTGGGAGTTGGTGTCGCCGACCGAGCCGACGAGGTAGCCGGGGTGTTCCTCGGCCACCTTCTTGCCGAGGGCCTCGTACTGCTCCCAAGTGGTGGGGACCTGGTAACCCCACTTGTCCATGAGGGACTTGTTGTACCAGAGGACGACCTGGGCGATGTCGTTGCGCAGGCAGTAGATGTGGCCGTTGAACTGACAGGGCGTCAGGGAGCCCTTGGCGAAGCCGTCCAGGGTGTTCTGCGGGACGAGCTTGTCGTCCAGCGGGGCGGCGAACGGCTGCACGCCGGGCTTGGTGGGCTCCGAGGCCCAGGTGACGTCGGTGGGCGAGCCGAACACCACGTCCGGCCAGCCGCTGCCGGTCCGGTCGAAGAGCTGCACCTTGGACTGGAGGTAGGTCGAGCCGTCGGCCCCGCCGTCGTACGTGACGATGTCCATCTTCACGTCCGGGTGTGCCTTCTGGTACTTCTGCACCGACGGCAGGCGGGTGGAGTCCGCCCATACCGTGATCTGCGAGCCGTCCTTCTGGGTGGCCGGCTTGAAGGTCGCCTGGTCGGAGGAGGACTGGGCGGTGGTGTCGGCGCTGGCGCAGCCGGCCAGGAGCGCCGCGGTGGACAGGGAGAGCGCGGCGGCCGCGGTGCGCAGTGCGGTGCGGTGGCGGCCCGGTCTCGGGGCCCCGGTTCTCATGGACGTGGAAGACCTCATCGTCTTGCCTTTCTGTTCTTGCCGGTCAGCGCGGCTGTTCGACGAACGGCAGGAGTTCGCTGCCGTAGCCGAAGTCGAGGGGAAGGGCGATGCCGGGTCCCGTGGGGGCGTGGACCAGGCCCTGGTCGTCCACGTGGCGTTCGCGCACGACCGTGGTCGCGGTCACCAGGGACTCGTAGTAGGTGGTGTTGGAGATGGCCATGCACAGGTGGTGGTTCGGGATGTCCGAACCGTGCACCTCGGCGCGGAGCCGGTAGGCGTCGGCGAGGTGGGCGGTGCGCATGGCGCCGGTGATGCCGCCCCGCAGGTTGGTGCTGGCCCGTACCCCGAAGGTGGCGGCGCCGGCCCGGATGAAGTCGGCGGAGTTCATGTGGACGCCGTCGGAGGTCTCGGCGACCAGCAGCGGGACGTCCACCGCCGCGGCGAGCTGCCGGTAGGCGGAGACGCTGAACTCGCGCATCGGCTCCTCGTACCAGAGGTAGTCCGCCTCGGAGAGGGCCCGCCCGAGGCGGATCGCGTCGGGCAGGTCGAAGCCGGCCGAGCCGTCGTACATCAGGGGCACGTCCGGGCCGACGTGCGCGCGCAGGGCGAGGCAGAGCTCGGCGTCGCGGCGGGCGTCGCCCCAGGCGTGCAGTTTGATGCCCCGGTAGCCGAGGTCCAGGCACTGGTCGGCGACGTCGAGGAACTCCTCCGTGGTGGCGAACGTCGACGTCGACGCGTAGGCGGGAATGGATTCGCGGAAGCCGCCCAGCAGCCGCCAGACCGGCTGGCCGTGGTAGCGGCCGGCCAGGTCCCACAGGGCGATGTCGATCAGTCCCAGGGTGGGGAGCGGGAGTTCGTGGATGCGGTCCAGCTCCCACACCCGGTGCCACAGCCACTCCCGCTGGAACGGGTCGGCGCCGACCAGTTCCTCGCGGAAGACCCGGTCCACCAGCTCGGTGAGCGTGGTGAAGGCTCCCGGGCGGGCGAACAGGGCCACGCCCTCGGCCCCCTCATCCGTGCCGATGCGCAGTACCGCGCCGTCGCCGACCGGAGCGCTGCCGCTCAGGCCCTCCCGCCAGCGGAAGGGCGGGGTGGCCGCCGGAACGTCGATCCGGTGTACTTCGACATGGGTGATCTTCATCCTGGCTTTCGTTTCTGTGGGAAAGGGGATGGCGACGGCGGCCGGGAGCGGACGGCTCAGAAGCCGCCGTACGCCTGGAGTTCGTAGATGCTGCCGCCGTTCCAGCTGGAGCCGGTGACGGTCAGCCGCAAGTAGCGGGCGGTGACGGGCTCGTCGGCGAAGGAGTAGTCGGTCTGCGCGACGGTGTTGTCCGCGGTGTGGTCCTCGAAGGTCGACCAGTTCTCGCCGTCGGAGGAGTACTCCAGGCGGTACTTGTAGCCGCTCGGCTTCTCGAACGTGGTGACCACGGCGGAGACGCTGGAGTCCTTGCCGAGGTCCACCTGGAGCCAGGACGGGTCGGGCAGGCCGAGGCCCTGCGCCCAGCGCGTCGTCAGGTCGCCGTCGAACGCCTTGGCAGGGACGTGTCCTTCCGAGTCGGAGGAGGCCGTCGCGGTCTTGTTCAGGGCCAGGTCGTCGTCGGGCGGGGTGGTGACCTCCGCCGCCGCACTGGGGTCGGAGGCGTTGAGCTCGGCGTCGCGGGCGACGACGGTGAAGGAGTACTTCGTCCCGGGCTGCAGGCCCGGGACCCGGTAGGTCGTGTCGCCGGTGACACCGATCCGCGTGCCGTCCTGGTAGACGACGTAACTGGTCACGCCGGTGTCGTCGGTGGCGGCCGGCCAGCTGACGTCCACCAGGCTGGGCAGCAGCGCCTTGGCGGTGGGCTGTCCCGGTGCCGTGGGGGCGGTGTGGTCGGTGCCGGGTGCGCGGGCGGTGCCGTAGACCTGGAAGTCGTAGATGCTGCCGCCGTTGCCGCTGGAGCCGGTCACGGTCAGCCGGACGAAGCGGCCGGTGACCGGGGTGCCGGTGTCGGCGTAGTCGGTCTGCGCGGTGGTGTTCTCGGCGGTGTGGTCCGCGAGCGTCTGCCAGTGGACCTCGTCGGGCGACACCTCGATGCGGTACTTGTAGCCGCTGCTCTTCTCGAAGGTGGTGATCGCGCCGGTCACGTCGTACGACGCGCCGAGGTCGACCTGGATCCAGGACGGGTCGGGCAGCCCGAGGCCCTGCGCCCAGCGCGTCGACAGGTCGCCGTCGACCGCCTTGGCCGGGACGTTGCCCTCGGAGTCGGAGGACGCGGTGACCGGCTTGTTCAGCGCCAGGTCCGAGCCGTCGGGCATCGTGACCTTCAGCGACCTGCTCGGCGCGGACTCGTTGCCGGCCGCGTCACGGGCGGTGACGGTGAAGGTGTACGTCTGTCCCGCCGTCAGGCCGGAGAGGCGTACCGAGGTCCTGCCGGAGGCGCTGACCAGCTTGCCGTCCTCGAAGACCGAGTAGCCGGTGACCCCGGTGTCGTCCGTGGCGGCGCCCCAGTTGAGGTCGGCGACGGTCGGGAAGTCGGTGACCGAGGTCAGGTCGCCGGGTGCGGTGGGCGCTTGGTGGTCGGTGACCGCGGGGCCCGGGTCGAGGTGCTGGTACGCCTTCTCCAGGCCGGCGTTGTCCACGATCGAGGCGGGCAGCTGGTCGCAGGAGCCGACCGTGGTGTTGCCGCTGACGTCGTTGTTCTGGCTCAGGTACTGGACGCTGAAGGCGGGCTGGGTGGTGTAGTTGCCCGTCGCCGTGTTGTCCTGGGCGTGGTTCATCAGCAGCCACTGGAAGGAGACGTCGCAGAACGCGTTGCCGGTGTTCTCCCAGTGCCGGCTGCCCTCGTCGTGGTAGACGGCGCCGTAGGCGGGGGCCGGGATGCCGTGGATGTAGTTGCCGGTGACCTTGCCGCCGGGGTCGCTGCTGAGCGTGTAGATCGCTCCGCCGTCGGCCTGCGACTGCATGATGTCGCTGATCTCGTTGTCGCTGACGACGTTGTCACGGCTGATCGTCGGGGTGTCCGAGACCGGGATGCCGGCGTTGTTCGGGTAGGCCGAGTTGCCGCCCTGGTCGGTCAGGCCCCAGCCCCAGCCGACGGAGATGCCGCTGTAGGGCAGGTCGTGGACCTTGTTGTGGGTGATCACCGTGGAGTCGGTGTAGCCGGCCAGGATGCCCAGCGAGCCGTTGTACTGGTCGGCGGCCTTGGTGACGACGTTGTCGTTCACCAGGGTGTCCTCGGTGATGTCGCGGGGGTCGTCGGGGTGCGCGTCGCCCCAGGTGACTCCGCCGATCTGGATGCCGGTCGCGGCGATCTGCCGGAAGACGTTGCCGGTGATCGTGGTGTGCTGGGTGCCGGTGTTCAGGTTCAGGCCGACGGCGCCGAGGTGGGTGAAGGTGTTGCCGGTGAACTCGATGCCCTGCCCGTGGCTGACGTTGACGGCTCCGGGTGTCTTCTTCCAGTTCAGGCGTGTGGAGTCGAAGGTCGGGTTGTCGTCGCCGACCATCCGGAAGCCGGCCTGGCCCTCGATGAGTCCGTCGGACGAACTCGGTTCGAGCCAGGTGGAGTAGGAGAAGGTGATGCCCTGGAAGGCCACGTCCGCGACGGGGTGGTCACGGGTGCCGTTCAGGTCGACCAGGTCCTGGACCACGGGCACGGTGACGTCCGCGGTCTCCATGTTCTCGCCCTGCTCGGGCATGTAGTAGACCTCGCCCGCGCTCTTGTCGAGGTACCACTCCCCCGGGCTGTCCAGCAGCTCGCGGGCGTTCTCCAGCCAGGTCGGGTTCTGGATCTCCTGGCCCTGCTGGAGGTTGGCGTTGTGCCAGCACGGCTGCTGCATCGTCATCGTGTTGCCGGAGATCGACTCGACCGGGCAGCGCATCAGCTTCCAGCCCCAGGAGCTGACGACTTCCAGGTCCGAGGGGTTCTTGTAGCTGCTGATGCTGCTGTCGGTGAAGGTGTAGCCGGTGGACGTCTTGCTGAAGCCGGAGGGGTTCTTCCCGCTGCGGGCCCGGGTCCTCAACTCGCCGTTCACATACAGCTGGCGGGTGTCGAGGCCGGTCAGTTTCGCCTTGTAGACCTTGCCGTCGGCGTCGGCCTTGGTCCAGCCGGTGACCTGCTTGCCGCCGCTGATCACCGGGTGCGCGCCGGGTGCCGCCTCGTAGACGATCCGCTGCCCGTCCTTGCCGGAGTCCTTGGCGGTGAGGGCGAAGGTACGGCTGAGCCGGTAGGTGCCGGACAGCAGCCGGACGTGGACGTCGCCGTCGACCTTGCCCTTGGCGTCGCGCACGTAGTCCCGTGCGTGTTCCAGGGTCTTGAAGGGGTGGTCGGCGGTGCCCCTGCCGGTGTCCTTGCCGGCCGGGGAGACGTAGACGGTGAGCCCGGACGCTTTCGGGGCCGCCTGGGCCGGGGCGACGGCCAGGGGCGCCATCGCCAGGGCGAGGGGCAGGGCGGCTATGAGGGTTCTCGGCAGGGGCACGGCTCTGCCCCTGCGCACAGACAGAAGAGACACGGAGATCCAATCGCCTGGTGAGATGGAACATCGGAACCGGGTCGTCCGCCCGGTTCCCGGGGTGCGAGCCTTCGTCGTACGGGTGCGGGCCGGTGGGGGCTGGTCGCGCCCACGCCGCGGAGCCGCAAATTGATACAGCCCCGCGCCCCTTTCAGGGGCGTGCACTTGGCG
>NZ_JBHXLU010000039.1:0-95069 GCF_042720695.1 Streptomyces sp. NPDC058457
GCACCCCCCCCCTGGCCCGCCCCCCCCCCGGCCCGACTGCCGCGCGAGGACGTCAGAGCGTCTTGGCGGGCTTCTCCTCGGCCGTCACCGGCCCCACGATCAGCCCCTCCCCGAACGCGTCCACCCGGATCGTGTCGCCGTCCTTGACCTCGCCGGCCAGGATCTCCTTCGCCAGCCGGTCGCCGATGGCGGTCTGCACCAGGCGGCGCAGCGGACGGGCGCCGTAGGCCGGGTCGTTGCCCTCCTCGGCCAGCCACGCCAGCGCCTCCGGAGTGATCTCCAGGGCGAGCCGGCGGTCGGCGAGGCGCTTGGCCAGCCGGTCGATCTGGAGCCGGGCGATCCGGGCCAGTTCGTCCTTGGCCAGGGCGGAGAAGACCACCAGGTCGTCCAGCCGGTTCAGGAACTCCGGCTTGAAGGACACCCGGACCGTCTCCAGGACCTGCCGCTTCTTCTCCTCCTCGCCGAGGACCGGGTCGACCAGGTACTGGCTGCCCAGGTTCGACGTCAGCACCAGGATGGTGTTGCGGAAGTCGACCGTGCGGCCCTGGCCGTCGGTGAGGCGGCCGTCGTCCAGTACCTGGAGGAGGATGTCGAAGACCTCGGGGTGGGCCTTCTCCACCTCGTCGAGGAGCACGACCGTGTACGGCTTGCGGCGGACCGCCTCGGTCAGCTGGCCGCCCTCCTCGTAGCCGACGTATCCGGGCGGGGCGCCGACCAGCCGGGCCACGCTGTGCTTCTCGCTGTACTCCGACATGTCGATGCGGACCATCGCCCGCTCGTCGTCGAAGAGGAAGTCGGCGAGGGCCTTGGCGAGTTCGGTCTTGCCGACACCGGTCGGGCCGAGGAAGAGGAAGGAACCGGTGGGGCGGTCCGGGTCGGCGATGCCGGCGCGGGAGCGGCGGACGGCGTCGGAGACCGCGCGTACGGCCTCGGTCTGGCCGATGAGGCGGCGGCCCAGCTCGTCCTCCATGCGGAGCAGCTTCTGGGTCTCGCCCTCCAGCAGGCGCCCGGCCGGGATCCCGGTCCAGGCCGCCACGACGTCGGCGATGTCGTCGGAGCCGACCTCGTCCTTGACCATGGTGTCCTTGGCCGTCTCCTCCTCGGCCTCCGACGCGGCCTCCAGTTCCTTCTCCAGCTGCGGGATCTCGCCGTACAGCAGCTTGGAGGCGGTGTCGAAGTCGCCGTCGCGCTGGGCGCGTTCGGCGGTGCCGCGCAGTTCGTCGAGCTTCTCCTTCAGCTCGCCGACCCGGTTCAGGGACTGCTTCTCGCGCTCCCAGCGGGCGTTGAGACCGCGCAGCTCCTCCTCCTTGTCGGCGAGGTCGCGGCGCAGCTTCTCCAGGCGCTCCCGGGAGGCCGGGTCGGTCTCCTTCTCCAGCGCCAGCTCCTCCATCTTCAACCGGTCGACGGAGCGCTGGAGTTCGTCGATCTCGACGGGCGAGGAGTCGATCTCCATGCGGAGCCGGGAGGCGGCCTCGTCGACGAGGTCGATGGCCTTGTCGGGGAGGAAGCGGGAGGTGATGTAGCGGTCGGAGAGGGCCGCGGCGGCGACCAGCGCGCTGTCGGCGATCTGGACCTTGTGGTGGGCCTCGTAACGGCCCTTCAGGCCGCGGAGGATGGCGATGGTGTCCTCGACGGTCGGCTCCGCCACCAGCACCTGCTGGAAGCGGCGCTCAAGGGCCGGGTCCTTCTCGATCCGCTCCCGGTACTCGTCCAGGGTGGTCGCGCCGACCATGCGCAGTTCGCCGCGGGCCAGCATCGGCTTCAGCATGTTGCCGGCGTCCATGGCGGAGTCGCCGCCGGCACCGGCCCCGACCACGGTGTGCAGCTCGTCGATGAAGGTGATGATCTGCCCGTCGGAGTCCTTGATCTCGGCGAGGACGGTCTTCAGCCGCTCCTCGAACTCGCCCCGGTACTTGGCCCCGGCGACCATCGCCCCCAGGTCCAGCGAGACCAGCCGCTTGTCCTTCAGCGACTCGGGGACGTCGCCCTTCACGATCCGCTGGGCGAGCCCCTCCACCACGGCGGTCTTGCCGACGCCGGGTTCACCGATGAGGACGGGGTTGTTCTTGGTCCGGCGGCTGAGCACCTGCACGACCCGCCGGATCTCCTGGTCGCGGCCGATGACGGGGTCGAGCTTCCCGTCCCGCGCGGCCGCCGTGAAGTCCGTCCCGAACTTCTCCAGCGCCTTGTACTGGCCCTCGGGGTCGGCGGTGGTCACCCGGCGCCCGCCGCGCGCCTTGCGGAAGGCCTCCACCAGCTTCTTCGCGGTGGCACCCTGCCGGTCAAGGACCTCGCCGGCCGCGCCGCCCTTGGCGGCGATGCCGATGAGCAGGTGTTCGGTGGAGAGGTAGTCGTCGCCGAGTTCGCCGGCCCGCTCGTCGGCGTCGGCGAGGACCGCGAGCAGTTCGCGGTTGGGCTGCGGGGGCGCGACCGTGGAACCGGTCACGCTGGGCAGCGCGGCCAGCACGCGTTCGGCGCCCTGGCGTACGGCGGCCTGGTCGGCGTCGACGGCCGCGAGCAGGTCGGTGATGTTCTCGTTGTCCTGCCCTGCCAGCAGAGCCAGCAGCAGGTGGGCGGGCGTCAGGTCCGCGTGCCCCTCGGTCACGGCCCGGCTGCTGGCCGCGTTGATCGCGTCCCGGCTCCTGTTGGTCAGCTCGGCGTCCACGTTCGCGTTCTCCTCCTCGGCGTCGTACGGCTGACTCAGCCAACGTACACAAAGTTGAGTCTATTCCACTCAAGGTGCGATCGGGAGCCCTTCCGGGGACTACCTTCCGGACCATGAGTACATACCGCGTGAACCCCGCCGCACCGGACGAGGCGTACCTGCGCTTCTGGCAGGAGCACCACCTGTGCACCCTCACGACCCCGCGCCCCGACGGCAGCCCGCACGTCGTCCCCGTGGGGGTGACCTACGACCCGGAGGCGGGGCTGGCCCGGGTGATCACGAACAAGGCGAGCGCGAAGGTGTCCCATGTGCTGGCCGCGGGGCCGGACGGGGCACGGGTGGCGGTGTGCCAGGTGGCGGGGCGGCGGTGGGCGACGCTGGAGGGGCGGGCGCACGTCCGGACCGAGCCGGCGAGGGTCGCGGAGGCGGAGCGGCGGTACGCCGAGCGATACGGGAGGACACCCGGGGAGAACCCGTCCCGGGTGGTGATCGAGATCACGCTGGAGCGGGCCATGGGGCGGGGGTGACGAACAGGAGTGAGGGGCGCGGGCGAGGGCGGGTGCGGGGCCGGGGTGACCGCCCCGTTCCGGCGGCTGGTTTCGGCCACCATGGGGTATGGCCGAAACCAGTCGATACGGCGAAATGTCCCCCCAAAACTGCAGCGGCGTCACCGTGTTCAGGTCACGGTGACGCCGCTGCCGGGGGAAGCACCTGAGCGATCTTTTACGACGGGGGAATCGCGTCAGGCACTGCGGGGGGTGGCCGAGATGGTCCTCACGTCCGGGACGTCCGGCTCAGCCAGCCGGTGGTCCCGTTGGTCCAGGTTCACAAAGATCATTCCGTACCGGATCGCACACCGCACGGGCTGCGGCGCACCCCGGGGCTTGCGCAGGCACCGGTACGCCCGTACGTCCTCGTCCTCGTCCCGCGTGACGACGACCGGCTCACCGAAGACGGTCACCATCAACGAGTCACCACTGTGGGGGATGGCGGTGACCAGGTCGATGAAGTGCCAGCCGGATCGGTACGCGGTGGCCATTTCACGGCGGAAGGATCGGTCGTCGGGTGGGGTGGTCACTTCAGCTCCCGGCTCCATCGGTCACGGAATCAGTAGTGCCGGCAGTCTCGGAGTCCGCGGCAACCGACGGCCAGCTGCTGTTCGCACGAACCTCACTCCCCCCGGCGGCCGAAAAGCCACTGAGCACCCCGAGAGCTGCGACGGCGGAGAAGGCGGCGACAAGCAGCGAGCGAAGCAGTTTGTTACGCATCTTCGGCTTCGTCCTCACTTGAAGGTCCCCTTTTCCCCCGTCACGTACGACGATGGCTCATTCGGGCACGTCGTGGCCACACAATCGGTGCATCATGTTCCTGCATGTTCAGGACCCTGGGGGGTGGAGTTTTGGTAACAAGTCACTCGAATGCGACACATCCCCACGCCTCGAACCAGCTGTGCGAGGAGGGCAGTCGTCTGTATGCGGCCGCTCTCCGTTCCGGGCGGATCGCCCGGACGGACGTGGAACCGGCTCCCTGCCTGATGGACTCCGCCCTGCTGCATCCGGATCCCGACGATCCGAACTGGCTGCGCCCGGTTCCGCCGGCCATCGCCCTGGCCCAGCGTCTGAACCCCATCGAGCGCGAGATCACCGAGCGCCGCCAGCTGGCCACCGACATCGCAGGCGTCTTCGAGCCCTTCATGTCCATCGGCGGTCAGGAGTCGGGCGGCGGCTCGATCACGGTGCTGGAAGGCGGTGAGCGCATCAACAACGCGCTCAACCTGGCCACCGCCCAGTGCCATACGGAGATGCTCACCGTCCAGCCGAGCGACCGGATGCCCGAACGCAGCGCCCTGCGCGGGCTGGAACGCGACAAACCGCTCATAGAGCGGGGCGTGCGGATCCGGACCCTGTACCAGCACACCGCCCGGTACAGCCAGGAGAAGCTGGCCTACGCGGCCCACCTCGCCGACGGCAAGGTCGAGTACCGCTCCATAGACGAGCTGGTGGAGCGCCTGATCATCTGTGACGAGACGGTCGCCTTCATCCCCATCCGGGACGACCAGCAGGTCGCCCTGGAACTACGCCATCCGGGCCTGGTCCGCTACCTGGTCAAGGTGTTCGAGTTCATGTGGAACCGGGCGGTCCCGCTGAGCGCCGGCGCCCCCTACGAAACCGCTCCCGACGGCATCACCGACATCCAGCACTCGATCGCCAAGCTGCTGGTAGAAGGGCACGTCGACGAGGCCATCGCGCGCCGCCTCGGCATGAACGTCCGCACCTGCCGGGCCCACATCGCCAAGCTGGCCCAGGCGCTCGGCAGCGGCAGCCGTGCACAGCTCGGCTATCTGATCGCCCAGTCCGGGATCCTGGACCAGAAGATCCCCGGGGAGGGCGGCTTCCGGTGACGTCGGCCCCGCACACCGAGCACGGCGCCGAGGATCTGTGCGTCGCGGGGGCGGAACTCTACGAGCGCGCACTCGGCCACGGGCACGTCTCCGTCCGGGACGCCGAGGAGGTGCCCTGCCTCGTCGGCCTCGGCCTGCTGCACCCGGTACCGGACGACCTCGCCCGGCTGGAGCCCCTGGCCCCCGCCGTCGCCCTGAACCGGCTGGTGCGCGGCGCCCGCGGCCGCATCACCGGCGAGTGGCGGCGGCAGGAGCGCCTGGCGGAGCTCTTCGCACCGCTGCTGCGCATCGCGCCGGAACCCGGCACGGTGCCGGACTCCCCGACCCTGCGGCTGCTCAGCGGCACCCGCCGGATCAACCAGGCCATCGACGAGGCCATGGCCCAGGCGCAGGACGAGGTCCTCTGCATCCAGCCGCACGCCGGTATGGTCGGCGCGCGCGGCAACCAGGCGGAATCCGCCGCCTACGACCGCGACAAGGCGTTCCTCGACCGCGGCGGCCGGTTCCGCACGCTCTACCAGCACACCCTGTTCCATGTGCAGGCGATATACACCTACGCCGCGGCCATGACGGGCGACAACGTGGCCCGCGGCCTCGACGAGGTGCCCGACCGGCTGTTCGTCATCGACCACACCGTCGCCTTCCTCCCCGCCGACGGCGACGGCAGCCTCGCCCTCGAAGTCCGCCATCCCGCACTGATCACGTACTTCGTCACCGCCTTCGACCGCCTCTGGCGACTGGCCACCCCCCTCTACCCCACCCTCGAACACCGCCCCACCGTCAACGGCATCACACCCCGCCAGCAGGCCATCGCCGCCCTCCTCGTCGAGGGCCACACCGACGCCGTCATCGCCGAACGCCTCGGCATGAACATCCGCACCGCCCGCGTCCACATCGCCAAGCTCGCCACCACCCTCGGCAGCGAGAGCCGCGCCCAACTCGGCTACCTCATCGGACGCTCGGGGATCCTTGATCAGGAAGACTGACCGCGGCCGGTGCCGCGCCGGTGCCGCCCGGCGGGCGGTCCAGGCCCACCTGCGCTATCCGCACGCCCAGTTGGGTACGGCTGGCCGCGCCCAGCGTCTCCGAGAGGCGGGCGATGTGGGCCCGGCAGGTGCGGACGCTGATGCCGAGGCGTTCCGCGATCACCGCGTCCTGGTGGCCCTCGGCGAGCAGCGCCGCGATGGACTGCTCCCGGTGCGAGATGCCCTCGATGCCGGTGTCGGGGAGCGGGGCGGTGAGCGGGATCGCCAGCCGCCAGAGGCGTTCGAAGACCGTGAGGAGGTACTCGACGAGGGCGGGGTGGCGCAGCTCCAGGGCCATCGTGCGGTCCGCGTTCGCGGGGATGAACGCCACCGTGCGGTCGAAGAGGATGAGGCGGTCGATGACCTCGTCGAGCGTGCGGGCCTCGACCGCGTCGCCCATCAGCTCCAGGTAGTTGAGCAGGCCCTGGCCGTGCCGGGCGACATGCGTGTACAGGTCGCGCATCCGCACGCCGCGCCCGCGCAGGGCGACGGCCCGGTGCAGCCCCTCGGTCAGCTCCGACTCGCGCCGGATACCGCCCGGCTGCACGGTCAGCACCTCCTGTGTGCAGGCCTCCGTGGCCTCGTCCATGGCCGCCTGGATCCGTGACAGCCCGTCGAGCACCCGGATGGCCGCCGTGCCCTCCGCGGACGCCGACACGGCCTGCAGATGCCGTCCCAGACCGGCGTACCACTCGAAGGCCGCGACCGCCGACCCCATCCGCCGCTGGCTGTCCGTCACCTCGTCGTACACCCCGCGCAGCAGCCGGGTCATGACCTCCTGCGGGGCGGTCGGCACCAGCCAGTCCATGTCATCGGGGTCGGGGTGCAGCAGCGCCAGCTCCAGCAGGCAGGGCACCGCGTCGGCGTCCGTGCGCGGCACCCGGCCCCGGCGCACGGCCCGGGAGTACACGCGGTCCCCGGCGGCGCACAGCCGGTCGGCACCGTGTGGATGCTCCTCCGTCCCGTGCCCGGCCATCGCCCATTCCACCCCCGGTTTGCTGCCTCTTCCGCAGCGCAACTATGAGCGGTCCGGACCGGGTCCGCAACACGGCTTCGCCTGCCCGGGGCGTCGTAATACCCGGATACGGCCGGATTTCACACCGCCTCCGCACGCCGCGTTGCAACAAGATGACGGTGGTGGCAGGGGGGTGTGCGGGGCAAGGTGGAAGCCGCTTCCCACGGGTGCCGACGTACACCCGGCGGGGCCCCGGGCCATCCTCCCCCGATCGGGCCGGGGCCCCGTGCAACGCACCAACGGGGGAGGTGCGTTGCAGGGAGGGTCGCTCGCGGGCGCGTGACGCGGCGGACCGGCGGATCCCCGAAATCCGCCAGTGATCGCCGTGTTACGTGCCCGCTCTAACGTCCCTACATGGCGGACATATTTGACGCGTACGCGTTGGCCGACGCGTGGGACGAGATGTTTGTGCGGCCGGGTGAGGTCAGGACCGCCTATGAGCCGGTACTGGCGGCACTCCAGCCGATCGAACCGAGTGAACTGCGGTTCCGGGCCGACCAGATGGCCCGGGCCTTCACCGACCGGGGGGTGACCTACGCCTTCGCGGGCGAGGAGCGGCCCTGGCCGCTGGACCTGGTGCCGAGGATCCTCGACGCCCTGGAATGGGATCTCATACGAAGAGGCGTGGCCCAGCGGGTCCGGGCCCTGGAGGCCTATCTGGCCGACGCCTACGGACACGCCCGGGCCTTCGAGGACGGGGTGGTGCCCTGGCGGCTGCTCCTCGGCTCGCCGCACTTCCACCGGGCGGCGCATGCGGTGGAGCCGCCCGGCGGGGTGCGCATCCATGTGGCCGGAATCGACCTGGTCCGGGACGAGGCCGGCGCCTTCCGGGTCCTCGAGGACAACGTGCGGGTGCCGAGCGGGGTGTCGTACGTCATCGAGAACCGCAGGGCGATGACCCGGATCTTCCCCTCGCTCTTCGCCGAGCAGCACGTCCTGCCGGTCGACGGGTACCCGCAGCGGCTGCTGGCGGCGCTGCGGGCGGCGGCGCCCGGCGGGGCGGCGAGCGATCCCCGGGTGGTCGTCCTCACCCCCGGGCCCAGCAACGCGGCCTACTTCGAACACGCCCTGCTCGCCCGGCTGATGGGCGTGCAGCTGGTCGAGGGGCACGACCTGGTGTGCCGCAGCAACCGGGTGTGGATGCGGACGACCCGCGGCGAGGTGCCCGTGCACGTCGTGTACCGGCGCCTCGACGACGACTTCCTCGATCCGCTGCACTTCCGCCCCGACTCGGTGATCGGCTGCCCCGGCATCCTGAGCGCCGCCACCGCGGGGAGCGTCACACTCGCGAACGCCGTCGGCAACGGCATCGCCGACGACAAACTCCTCTACACCTACGTCCCGGACCTGATCCGCTACTACCTCGGCGAGGAACCGATTCTCCCCAACGTGGAGTCCTACCGGCCCGATGAACCAGGCCAGTTGGAGGCGGTCCTCGACCAGCTGGACCAGCTGGTGGTGAAGCCCGTCGACGGCGCGGGCGGGCAGGGCATCGTCATCGGCCCGAAGGCCGACAAGGCGACCCTGGAACGCACTCGCAAAGCCGTCGCCGCCGACCCGCGCGGCTTCATCGCGCAGCGCCCGGTCGCCCTCTCCACCTCCCCCACCCTCTCGGGTGAACGCATGGCCCCGCGCCACATTGACCTCAGACCGTTCGCCGTGAACGACGGCGACGACATCTGGGTACTGCCCGGCGGCCTCACCCGGGTCGCCCTCCAGGAGGGCAACCTGATCGTCAACTCCAGCCAGGGCGGCGGCTCCAAGGACACCTGGGTACTCGCCGAGGGCCCCGCCGAACGCCCCGAGCCGGTCGACGCGGGCCCGATCCCCGCCGTCGCCCCGCGCCGCCTCGGCCCGGACGGGACCCGTGCCGTCGTACCGGAAGGAGCGCAGCAGCAGTGAACGACGTGATCCTCTCCCGTATCGCCGAGTCGCTGACCTGGACCGGACGGTACGTCGAACGGGCGGACGCCACCGGCCGGATCCTCGACGCCTACCTGCACCGGATGCTGGAGGACCCCTGGCGCGACGAGGACGCCGCCTGCCGGTCGCTGTATGCGATCCTCGGCGTCGACGCCGGTGCGGAGCGGGTCGACATGCAGCTGGTCCTGGACCAGCTCGCCTTCGACGCCCGCTCCACGTGCTCCATCGAGGGCGCCCTGGGCGCCGCCCGGCTGAACGCGCGCAGCGCCCGCGAGGCCGTCTCCTCCGAGATGTGGGAGTGCCTCAACTCCACCTGGCACGCGCTCGGCGACCGGCGCCGCGCGGCCCGCCGCACCGGCCCCTACGCCTACCTGGAGCTGGTCCGCAGCCGGGCCGCGCTCTTCTTCGGCCTCGCCGACTCCACCATGAGCCGGGACGACAGCTGGCGGTTCGTCGTCCTCGGGCGGAGCCTGGAGCGGGTGGACATGACCGTACGGCTGCTCTCGGTGCGCGTGCTGGACGCGGCGCACGCGCCGGACTGGCCGACGCTGCTCAGCGCGAGCGGCGCCGACGAGGCGTACGCACGGGTGCACAGCGGGTTCGGCGACACCCCGAGAGTGGCCGAATACCTGCTCCTGGACCGGGACTTCCCGCGCTCGGCGCTGCATGCGCTGACCACGGCCGAGGAGTGCCTGGCCGCGCTCGGCCGGCCCCGCCAGGACCCCGCCCGCTCCCCCGTCGGCCGGGCCCGCACCCGCCTCGAATACCTGGACACCGCCTCCCTGGAGGAGCAGCTGCCCGGCCTGCTGCGCGACCTCCAGCAGGCCTGCATGGCGTCCGCCGACGCGGTGGCCGAGCGGTTCTTCCCGTACCAGGGGCCCGTCGAGTGGGCCCAGGAAGGAGCCTGAGATGGCTCGTCGCCTCCGTATCCGGCACACCACCCGGGTCCCCTACGCCCAGCCCGCCACCTCCTCGCACAACGAGGTGCGGATGACCCCGCTGACCCTGCCGGGGCAGACCACCCTGGACGCGCGGGTCACCGTGCAGCCGGCCACCGCCGTCTGGTCGTACTGGGACTACTGGGGCACCCAGGTCACCGGGTTCGATCTGATCGACCCCCACGAGGATCTGACGATCACCGCGTCGAGCCTGGTGGAGACCTCGGCGCCGGGGCCGCTGCCGGCCGCGCCGGACTGGGCGGAGCTGGCCGAACGGGCCGCCGGGTCGCGGCTGCTGGAGTTCGCGGGCCCGACCTCGCGTACGTCGGTGCCGAAGAAGCTGGTGAAGAAGGCGCGGGCCGCCGCCGCGGGGCTGGGCCCGCACGAGGCCGCGGTGGCCGTCTCCGAAATGGTCGCCGACCGGGTGGCCTACCTGCCGGGGACGACCGGCGTGAACACCTCCCCCGCGGAGGCGTGGGAGCAGCGGGCGGGCGTCTGCCAGGACATCACCCACCTCACGATCGCCCTGCTGCGAGGGCTGGGGCTGCCCGCCCGGTACGTCTCCGGGTACCTGCACCCGGAGCGGGAGGCCGAGCTGAACCGGCCCGTCGCCGGGCAGAGCCACGCGTGGATCGAGTACTGGGCCGGCGACTGGTGCGGGTACGACCCGACGAACCGGGTGCGGGCCGGGGAGGACCACGTGGTGGTGGGCCGGGGCCGGGACTACGACGACGTCACGCCGCACAAGGGGATCTACCGGGGGGTGCCGGGAGGGGCTCCGGAGGTGACTGTGGAGTTCACGAGGGTGGCGTAGTCGGGTCGGGTGCGGGCCCGGTGGGGGCTGGTCGCGCAGTTCCTCCCCCAGCCTTCGGCCGGGGGTACCCCCAGCGCCCCTTTGGGGCGCGCTGCCCCGCCGTGTCTTTCATCTGGCCGCGGGCAGTCGTGCCGCTGGGGCGGCACGGGTGGGCGATGGGGGTCCCCCCGGCCGAAGGCTGGGGGAGGCACCCTGCCAGCGCCGGTAAGTGACACCCCGCCCGGCGCGCCCACAGCGGCCCCGTTCCCTGCGTGGGGAACGGGGCCGTCGGCAGGGGCTTACTTGAGGCCCGCCTCCGCGCAAGCGGTCTTGTAGGCGGCCGTGCAGATCTGCGAGATCTTGTAGATGCCGTCCGCGACGACGGTGTCCTTGATCTTGCTCTTGGTCACGGCGTTGACCTGGACCAGCTGGGACGGGATGTTCTTGTTGGTCGGGCTGTCGACGGTGTCCTGGGTGAGGGCGTCGAACTGGATGTCCTTGCCCTGCACCTTGTAGACGGCCATCTCGGCGGCGGCCTCGGCCTCGGACGGGTAGGGCTTGTAGACCGTCATGTACTGCTCGCCGGTGAGGATCCGCTGGATGGCGTCGAGGTCCGCGTCCTGGCCGGTGATCGGCGGCATGGTGGTGACGCCGGCCGCCTTGAGGGCCTTGACGACACCGCCCGCCATCGCGTCGTTCGCCGAGTAGACGGCGGCGATGTTGTCCTTGCCGATCGAGTTGACCGCCTTGGTGACCTCCTGCTGGGCGATCGTCGGGTCCCAGTCCTTGGTGTCGTACGAGAGGCCCGCGGTCGTCACCTTGCCGTTCAGCTCGGACATGGCGCCCGTCTTGAACTGCTTGGCGTTGGGGTCGGTCGGCGACCCGTTGATCATGATGACCTTGTCGGAGGTGTCGACGTTGCTGCCGAGGCCCTCCAGGAGCGTACGGGCCTGGACCTCGCCCACCAGCTCGTTGTCGAAGGAGACGTAGGCGTCGATGGGGCCCTCGGCGAGGCGGTCGTAGGCGATGACCGGGATGCCCGCGGCCTTGGCCTTCTTCACCGTGCCGGCGATGGCGTGCGAGTCGACCGAGTCCAGGATGATCACGTCGACCTTGTCGTCGATCATCTTCTGCATCTGCTTCGCCTGCGTGGAGGCGGTCGACGCGGCGTTCTGGTAGTCGACCCGGCCCTGCTTGTTGGTGAGCTCGGCGATCTTCGACTTCATGATCGGGTAGTCGAAGTTGGTGTACCGGGTGTTGATCTTGTCCGGCATCAGCACACCCACCGTGATGTCGTTGCCCTTCGTCGGGGTCGCGGACGTAGACGATCCTGTCGCGTTGAGCACGCCGCAGCCGGCAAGCGAAAGGGTCATCGTGGACGCGGCCACAAACATGGCTATACGACGCATACGGGGGCTCACTTCAGGTGCGTTCCGGACGTGGGCTGCTTTGCGACCCAGATGTCTGAAAAGCCAACGCGTACGCCACACCCGGCGTCAAGCGGAACTACTTAACGAGTGCGCAACACCACGCTCCGCTGCACCTGTGAAGGCGGAGCGGAACCCCCTCCAAACTCTCTTTACGGACCCTCCATCCAAAGGGAGTTCATGCGCAGGCAAAGATCAGTACAACCAAGTCGTTTCCTCACGAGTCGTGATCGTCGGCAGCCTGCCCTGCCGTACGGATACGACCAGAGGATCGAATGAAGCCAGCCAGAACCGCCGCGGCCGCCGCCGTGGCGCTCAGCACCGCCGGCACCCTGCTCGGCGGCGCCACCGCGACCGCCTCGGCGGCCACGTCCTGCACCTCCCCGGTCTACAAGCGGCAGTTGTTCGCGAACACCACGTTCAAGGGCACACCGGAGAAGACCGGCTGCGACTCCGCGATCGACGAGAACTGGAGCGGAGCGCCGGCGTCGGGGCTGCCGAAGGACAGGTTCGGCGTCCGCTGGACCGTGACCCGTGACTTCGGCTCCGGCGGGCCCTTCGCCCTGACCGCCTCCGGCCTCGACGGGATCCGGGTGTACGTCGACGGCGTCCGCAAGGTCGACCTGTGGAAGGACACCACCAAGGCGGTGAGCAGGACCGTCGACGTGACCCTCGCCAAGGGCAGGCACACCCTGCGGATCGACTACGTCAACTGGACCGGCGCCGCCAAGGTGAAGTTCGCCTACTCGCCCCGTACTTCCGCGAGTGCCGACAAGGTCGGGCCCCTCGCTCCCGGCGGAACCGCGGTGTCCTACGACTCCGCCACCGGCAGGGCCCGGCTGACCTGGTCGGGGAACAAGGAGATGGACCTCGCCGGCTACCGCGTCTACCGCCGCCCGGCGGGCGCCGCGTTCGGCGGTACGCCCCTGGCGACGACCGGCGCCACGTCGTACACCGACAGCTCGCTGCCCGCGGACGGGAAGACCTACTACTACGAGGTCCGCGCCTACGACAAGGCGGGGAACGTCTCGGCGGGCTCGGCCGACCAGGGCGTCACCACCGCCGACCGCACCGCTCCGGAGCGGGTGACCGGGGTGGCCGTGCGCGCGAGCACCGCGGGCAACGTGGTGACCTGGCAGGGCTCTTCGGCGAAGGACCTGGACCACTACGAGCTGTGGGCCTCGCGGGGCGGCGAGCCCGACCCGGACGGGCCCGAGTTCCTGCTCTCCCCGGACCACACCGACGCCACCGCGGAGGCCGGCACGCCCTACACGTACACCGTGCAGGCCGTCGACACCGCCGGGAACGTCTCCCCGGTCTCGGCGGGGGTCACGGCCGCCCGCCCGGCCGCGGCCGCCGTGACCGCCCCGGCCGGGCTGACGGGCACCCCCGCCGACGCCGCCACCGTGCTCGGCTGGACCGCGTCCGAGGACCCGGCCGTCACCGGCTACCGCGTCTACCGGCGGACCGTCCACAACGGCGGCTGGACACCGGTGGGGAGCACCACCACCGCGTCGTACGAGGACACCTCGGCCCCCCGGGGGAAGTCGTACTACTACGTCGCCGCCGTGGACGGAGACGGCGCCGAGTCGGCTCCCTCGGCAGAGCTGACCGTCGAGCGGCTCACCCCGGCCACCGCGACCGGGCCGGCCGCCCCGAAGCTGACCCTGGTCACCACCGGAGTTCCGGCCCGGTCCCCCGTCGAGGTGACGGCGGCACCCGGCGCGGGTGACGAGAACCGGGTGCTCCAGGGGTACTCCTGGGAGATCTCCGGAGCCTGCGGGGACAGCGGCGTCCAGCTGTCCGCCACCGGCGACATCTCCTGGAAGCCGCCCTACAACGGCCCCTGCACGGCGACCGTGTACGCCGTGGACGCCTACGGGCGGCAGAGCGGACAGAGCTCGTCGCTGGAGTTCTTCGTCGGCCGGTGACACGCGCAGGGCCCGGAGGTTCAGCCGAACCTCCGGGCCCTGCACATCGACTGCGCCTAGTCCTTCGCCTTCTTCGGCCGCCACACCACGAGTGCGCTGGTCTGCTGCACCTCCTGGTACGGGACCAGGTCGCGGCGGTAGGAGGCGTGGACGGCGGCCTCGCGCTGCTGCATCGCGGCCGCCGCGCCGTCGACCGCCGCCTGGAGTTCGGCGACCCGCTGCTGGAGCGCGATGACCTGGTTCTCCAGTTCGATGATGCGCTTGATACCGGCCAGGTTGATGCCCTCGTCCTGCGACAGCGCCTGCACCGTGCGGAGCAGTTCGATGTCACGGGCCGAGTAGCGGCGGCCCCGGCCGGCGGTGCGGTCGGGGGAGACCAGGCCCAGGCGGTCGTACTGCCGCAGCGTCTGCGGGTGCAGTCCGGAGAGCTGGGCCGCCACCGAGATGACGTAGACCGGGGTCTCCTCGGTCAGTTCATACGGGTTACGTCGACGGCCGTCCATCTCTGTCATGCTCCCTTCGCGGCCTCGAACAGCTCGGCCCGCGGGTCCTCGCCCGCGGTCGCCTCGCGATACGCCTCCAGCGCATCACGAGCCTTCCCCGACAGGTCCTTCGGGACACTCACCTCGACGGTGACCAGCAGGTCGCCGCGAGTGCCGTCCTTGCGGACCGCGCCCTTGCCACGGGCGCGCATGGTGCGGCCGTTGGGCGTGCCCGGGGGCAGCTTCAGGGTGACCGGCGGGCCGCCCAGGGTGGGCACCCTGACCTCGCCGCCGAGCGCCGCCTCGGTGAAGGTCACCGGGACGGTCACCGTGAGGTTGTCGTCCTTGCGGCCGAACACCGGGTGGGTGTCGACGTGGACCATCACGTACAGGTCGCCCGCCGGACCGCCGCGTTCGCCCGGCGCGCCCTTGCCGCGCAGGCGGATGCGCTGCCCGTCGGTCACCCCGGCGGGGATGCGGACCTGCATCGTCCTGGACGACTTGGCGCGGCCGCTGCCCTTGCACTCCATGCAGGGGTGCTCGGCGATCAGGCCGCGGCCCTTGCAGTCCGGGCAGGGGTCGGTGAGCGAGAAGCCGCCTCCGGATCCTCGCGCCACCTGGCCGGTGCCGACGCAGGTCGGGCACACCCGCGGGGTGCCGTTCTTGTCGCCGGTGCCCGAACAGGCCTTGCAGGGGGACTGCGAGGACATCCGCAGCGGGACCGTGGCGCCCTCGATGGCCTCCGTGAAACTCAGCGTGACCTCGGACTCGATGTCCTGGCCGCGCCGCGGCTGGGTACGGCCGGCCGTGCCGCCGCCCCGGTTGAACAGGCCCCCCAGGACGTCGCCGAAGCCGCCGCCGAAACCGCCGCCGCCCTGTTGCTGCGCGTTGCCCCCGAAGAGGTCGCCCAGGTCGAAGTTGAAGTTGCCGCCGCCCGCGCCCGGCCCCGGGCGGAAGCCGCCGTTGCCGAAGAGGGCGCGCGCCTCGTCGTACTCCTTGCGCTTCTTGGGGTCGCCGAGGACGTCGTTCGCCTCGGAGATCTCCTTGAAGCGCTCCTCGGCCTTGGCGTTGCCCTTGTTGGCGTCCGGGTGGAACTCGCGGGCGAGCTTCCGGTACGCCTTCTTGATCTCGGCCTCGGTGGCGTCCTTGGGAACGCCGAGGACCTTGTAGTAGTCCTTCTCGATGAAGTCCTTGGTGCTCATCCCCGACGCCCCTCCTCCCACTCGGTACTTATTACGTCAGCCCTCCTCAGGGCCGTTGTCCTTCTCGTCGGCCGCGGGGGCCTCTTCGGTCCCCTCGGCCTTCACCGCCGTCGCTCCCGGCTGCGGTTCGGCGACCGCCACCCGCGCGGGGCGGATGGTGCGCTCGCCGATGCGATACCCGGGCTGCAGGATGGCCACGCACGTCGTCTCGGTGACGTCCGGCGCGTAGCTGTGCATCAGCGCCTCGTGGATCGTCGGGTCGAAGGGCTCGCCCTCCTTGCCGAACTGCTGCAGGCCCATCTTCGCCGCGACCGTCTCAAGCGACTCGGCCACCGACTTGAAACCGCCGACCAGTTCGCCGTGTTCCCGGGCGCGGCCGATGTCGTCGAGCACGGGCAGGAGTTCGGTCAGGAGGTTCGCGATGGCGATCTCCCGGACCGTGATCCGGTCGCGCTCCACCCGGCGGCGGTAGTTCTGGTACTCGGCCTGGAGGCGCTGGAGGTCCGTGGTGCGCTCGCCGAGCGCGGTGCGCACCTGGTCCAGCTGTGCCGTCAGACCGGCAAGCTGTGCGCTGGAGTCCCCGGCCGGGGCCGCCCCCTGAGCGGGAGCGGCCTTCGGCGCGGCGTCGTCGGGGGTGGCGCCGGAGGGGACGTCGGGCTTCTCCTCGAAGCCCGGGGTCTCCTCCGTCACGCGGCACCGTCCTTGCGCTCGTCGTCGACGATCTCGGCGTCCACCACGTCGTCGGCGGCGTCACCGGCGGGGGCACCGGCACCGCCGGCGGCGGCCTGCGAGGCCTGGGCGTCGGCGTACATGGCCTGGCCCAGCTTCTGGGAGACGGCCGCGACCTTCTCGGTGGCGGTGCGGATCTCGGCGGTGTCCTCGCCCTTGAGGTGCTCCTTGAGCTCCTCGACGGCGGCCTCGACCTCGGTCTTGATCTCGCCCGGGACCTTGTCCTCGTTGTCCTTGAGGAACTTCTCCGTCTGGTAGACGAGCTGCTCGCCCTGGTTGCGGGTCTCGGCGGCCTCGCGGCGGCGGTGGTCCTCCTCCGCGTACTGCTCGGCCTCCTGGCGCATCCGGTCGACCTCGTCCTTCGGCAGCGAGGAGCCGCCGGTGACGGTCATCTTCTGCTCCTTGCCCGTGCCCAGGTCCTTCGCGGTCACGTGCATGATGCCGTTGGCGTCGATGTCGAAGGCGACCTCGATCTGCGGGACGCCGCGCGGGGCCGGCGGCAGACCGGTCAGCTCGAACATGCCGAGCTTCTTGTTGTACGCCGCGATCTCGCGCTCGCCCTGGTAGACCTGGATCTGGACGGAGGGCTGGTTGTCCTCGGCGGTGGTGAAGATCTCGGACCGCTTGGTCGGGATCGTCGTGTTCCGCTCGATGAGCTTGGTCATGATGCCGCCCTTGGTCTCGATACCGAGGGACAGCGGGGTCACGTCGAGGAGCAGGACGTCCTTGACCTCACCCTTGAGCACACCGGCCTGCAGGGCGGCGCCGATGGCGACGACCTCGTCCGGGTTGACGCCCTTGTTGGCGTCCTTGCCGCCGGTCAGCTCCTTGACGAGCTCGGCGACGGCGGGCATACGGGTGGAGCCGCCGACGAGGACGACGTGGTCGATCTCGCCGAGCTGGATGCCGGCGTCCTTGATGACGTTGTGGAACGGCGTCTTGCAGCGCTCCAGGAGGTCCGCGGTCAGCTGCTGGAACTGGGCGCGGGTGAGCTTCTCGTCGAGGTGCAGGGGGCCCTCGGCGGAGGCGGTGATGTAGGGCAGGTTGATCGAGGTCTCGGTGGAGCTGGACAGCTCGATCTTGGCCTTCTCGGCGGCCTCGCGGAGGCGCTGGAGGGCCATCTTGTCCTTGCCGAGGTCCACGCCGTGGCCGGCCGCGAACTGCTTGACCAGGTAGTCGACGACGCGCTGGTCCCAGTCGTCACCACCGAGGTGGTTGTCGCCGTTGGTGGCCTTCACCTCGACGACGCCGTCGCCGATCTCCAGGAGGGACACGTCGAAGGTGCCGCCACCGAGGTCGAAGACGAGGATCGTCTGGTCGTCCTTGTCGAGGCCGTACGCGAGAGCCGCCGCGGTGGGCTCGTTGACGATGCGCAGGACGTTCAGACCGGCGATCTCGCCGGCCTCCTTCGTCGCCTGGCGCTCGGAGTCGTTGAAGTAGGCCGGGACGGTGATGACCGCGTCGGTCACCTTCTCGCCCAGGTACGCCTCGGCATCCCGCTTGAGCTTCTGCAGGATGAACGCGGAGATCTGCTGGGGGTTGAAGTCCTTCCCGTCCAGCTGGATCTTCCAGTCGGTGCCCATGTGACGCTTCACGGACCGGATCGTCCGGTCCACGTTGGTGACCGCCTGGCGCTTGGCGACCTCGCCGACGAGGACTTCGCCGTTCTTCGCGAAGGCGACGACGGACGGCGTGGTCCGGGCACCCTCGGCGTTGGTGATGACGGTGGGCTCGCCGCCTTCAAGAACGCTGACGACGGAGTTAGTCGTGCCCAGGTCGATGCCGACCGCACGTGCCATGGTGATTTCCTCCAGCTGACTTGAGTGGAACGGACTCAAGTGTGCATCAAGCCTCGCCCTGGGTCAACAGACCTGAGTGGAGCAGACTCAAGTCTTATCCGCTCCTTACACGCAAGCGCCCGCCGACCTGGGACGATTCGGGATGCCGGGGCTCGTAGACCGGGACCCGAAGGAGTACGAGTACGACACCGAAGGTGACGCAGGCGACGCAGGTGGCGCCGGTCCGGCCGACCCAGCCGCCGTGCACGAGCACCGCGACGAACACCCCGGCGAAGGATCCGGCGCCGAGGGCGACGGTCGCCCCCTGCGAGGTGAGCCCGAGGCGCCGCAGCCGGTGCACGAGATGGTCCGGCCCGCGCCGCAGCACCGGCCGCCCGGCGAGCAGCCGCGACAGCAGGACGAGCAGCACGTCGGCGCTCGCGACGGCGGTGAGCGCGAACAGCACGCCCGCGCTCGCGGCGGGCTCGTGCCCGGTCCGGGTGACCAGCGCGGCCGCCGCCAGCACGAACCCGGCGAACAGCGAGCCGGTGGCACCGAGGGCGATCCGCGCGGGATGCCAGTTGTGCATCAGGAACCCGGTGAGCGCGGCCGCGAGCACGCTGAGCAGCACGGCGAGCCCGTCCATCACCTCGGCGGCGGCACAGGCCCCGGTCCCGAAGGCGGTCACCACCCCGACGGTTCCGGCCAGCCCGTCCGCGTGGTCGAGCCCCTTGAAGGCGACGGCGACGAAGGCGATCCATCCGGCACCGAGGAGCCCGCCGACGGCGCCGAACTCGCCGTACGGCACCACGCACGCGGCCGCCACCGCCGTACCGAACAGCAGGAACCGCGTCTTGAGCCGCCAGACGTCGGCGACAAGACCGAGCAGCGCCACGGCTCCCCCGGCGGCCACCAGCTCCCCGACGCCGGTGCCGAGCGGGGCGACCCCGGTCCAGTCGCCGGCGTACGCGACCAGGCAGGTGGCGCCGACCACGGCGAGGCCGCCGAGCGCGGGCACCCGCCGGGCCCGCCTGCGGTCGACGAGCCCGAGCCGCAGGGCACAGGGCCGGACGAGCGCGGCGAGGACGGCGGCGAGCAGGAAGGCGGTGGTGGCGGCGGCGATCCCGTAGAGCACGGGTCCAAATTAGACCTGAATGTAACAATTCTGTACGAATAACACGATCGGGTTGGGGCGTACCGCCCAGGCGGGCCTCAGGCAGACCTCAGCGATCCAGATCACCCCGCACCTGACTACAGTGCGAGTAAAGATGCGGGTAGTCTCAGACCGACTGCATAAGTTACCGCTTAGTAATTTCGGGCATCCTCGCGAAGAGACCCGAAGAGACCCCTCGCAGGCCCGAGGAGCCCCCATGCAACTCGCCGCGATCATCGTGTCGCTGGTACTCGCCGTGGTCGGCGTCGCGCTGTTCAGCCGCGCCATCGCGCAGATCTACCGGTTCGTACGGCTCGGCCAGGACGTCCCGGCGGGCACCCGCACCGACGACTGGACCGCCCGCACCGCCACGGTGATCAGGGAGTTCCTCGGCCACACCCGGATGAACCGGTGGGGCGTGGTGGGCGTCGCCCACTGGTTCGTCGCCGTCGGCTTCTTCTCCCTGGTGCTGACGCTGATCAACGCCTTCGGCCAGCTGTTCCAGGCCGACTGGACGCTGCCGGTCATCGGCCACTGGCTGCCGTACGAGATGTTCGTCGAGTTCATCGGCACGATGACCTCGCTGGGCATCCTCACGCTCATCGTCATCCGGCAGCTGAGCCACCCGCGCCGGCCGGGCCGCAAGTCCCGGTTCGCCGGCTCGAACTTCGGCCAGGCCTACTTCGTCGAGGCCGTGATCCTCATCATCGGCCTCGCCATCATGACCCTGCGCGGCCTGGAGGGCGCCCTCGCCGGCGTGCACGGCTACGAGGCCGCGTACTTCGCCTCGTACCCCCTGGTCGCGGCCTTCCGGGGCACGAGCGTCGACACGCTGCAGAACATGGTCTACCTCACGGCGATGATCAAGATCGCGACCTCCTTCATCTGGATGATCACGGTCTCGCTCAAGACCGACATGGGCGTCGCCTGGCACCGCTTCCTCGCCTTCCCGAACATCTGGTTCAAGCGGAACGCGACGGGCGAGACCTCGCTCGGCGGCCTGCTCCCGATGACCTCCGGCGGCAAGCCGATCGACTTCACCGACCCCGGTGAGGACGACGTCTTCGGCGTCTCCCAGATCGAGCACTTCTCCTGGAAGGGCCTGCTCGACTTCTCCACCTGCACCGAGTGCGGCCGCTGCCAGTCGCAGTGCCCGGCCTGGAACACCGGCAAGCCGCTCTCCCCCAAGCTGCTGATCATGTCCCTGCGCGACCACTCGCACGCCAAGGCGCCCTACCTGCTGGCGGGCGGCGGCAAGAACGCGGAGGGCGAGGAGAAGGCGTCCGAGGAGCAGCTGGCCGGGGTGCCCGCCGCGGCCCTCGCGGAGGCCGAGCGCCCCCTCATCGGCACCGCCGAGGAGAACGGCGTCATCGACCCGGACGTGCTGTGGTCCTGCACCACCTGCGGCGCCTGCGTCGAGCAGTGCCCGGTGGACATCGAGCACGTCGACCACATCGTCGACATGCGCCGCTACCAGGTGATGATCGAGTCCGCGTTCCCGTCCGAGGCGGGCACGATGCTCAAGAACCTGGAGAAGAAGGGCAACCCCTGGGGCCTGGCGAAGAAGCAGCGCCTGGAGTGGCTCAAGGAGGTCGACTTCGAGGTCCCGGTCGTCGGCAAGGACATCGAGGACCTCACCGAGGTCGAGTACCTGTACTGGGTCGGCTGCGCCGGCTCCCTCGAAGACCGCGCCAAGAAGACCACCAAGGCCTTCGCCGAGCTGCTGCACATCGCGGGCGTCAAGTTCGCGATCATGGGCGGCGACGAGAAGTGCACCGGCGACTCCGCCCGCCGCCTCGGCAACGAGCCCCTGTTCCAGGAGCTCGGCATGGAGAACGTCATGGCGCTGAACACGGCGTTCGGCGAGGAACTCGACGACGACGGCAAGGTGACCGAGGAGTCCCGCAAGCCGAAGTCGGCGAAGAAGATCGTCGCCACCTGCCCGCACTGCCTCAACACCATCGGCAACGAGTACCCGCAGCTCGGCGGCGACTACGAGGTCATCCACCACACCCAGCTGCTCCAGCACCTGGTGGACGAGGGCAAGCTGGTCCCGGTCACCCCGGTCGAGGGCATCATCACCTACCACGACCCCTGCTACCTGGGCCGCCACAACAAGATCTACACGCCGCCGCGCGAGATCATCGCCAGCGTCCCGGGCCTGCGCAACGAGGAGATGCACCGCCACAAGGAGCGCGGCTTCTGCTGTGGCGCCGGTGGCGCGCGGATGTGGATGGAGGAGCGGATCGGCAAGCGCATCAACAACGAGCGTGTCGATGAGGCCCTGTCCCTCAATCCCGACATCATCTCCACGGCCTGCCCGTTCTGCCTGGTGATGCTGACCGACTCGGTCAACGGCAAGAAGGCTGCAGCCGACAGCGGCTCCGCCGCGGGCGGCAAGGCCAAGGAGTCCATCCAGGTGGTGGACGTGGCCCAGCTGCTCCTCGACTCGGTCCGGACCCCGGTCGACCCGGCGGGCGAGACGGAGCAGGAGAGCGCTCCTGAGCCCGAGCCGGTGAAGTAACCCGTTCCGTACGCACAGCGCCCTCCGGCCCCAGCGGGCCGGAGGGCGCTGTGCTGTTCCCAGGACAGCTCCGCCCCCGGAAGCCGGCCGCGCCGTGACCCGGACGGCCCACTCCTGCTCGCGCGCGGGCTCCCCGGCGGTTCGGCTGGAGGAGGAGCGGAGCGACCTGGAGGTACGGGTGACGGAGGACAGCGCGCACGCGGACGGCGAAGCCGGCCGGTCCGACGACGTCCGGGAACTGCGGGCCCGGGTCGCGGCCCTGGAGAAGGAGCGGGCCCGGCCGCCCCGGCACCACGCCAGGTCCCTCCTCGCCGTCGTCCTGGTCGTCGTCGGCTGCCTGCTCGCCCCGCTCGCCGTGGTCGCCTCGTGGGCGGCGGACCAGGTGGGCGACACCGACCGCTACGTCAGCACGGTCGCACCGCTCGCCTCGGACCCCGACGTGCAGAACGCCGTGGCCAACCGGGCCACCGACGCGCTCATGAGCCACCTCGACCTGCCCGCCCTGCTCGCCGACGTGGCCCCCGCGGACCGGCCCCGGCTGCAACAGGCGCTGGGCGGCAGACTCGGCGACGCGCTCGAAGGAGCCGTGCGCAGCTTCGTCCACGACAAGGCCCGCGAGGTCGCCGCGTCCGACGCGTTCCGGACCGTCTGGACCGACGCCAACCGCCGGATCCACAGCAGCCTCGACAAGGCCCTCACCGGCAGCGGCGGCGGCGCGGTGCAGCTGACGAACGACAGCGTCACCCTCGACATCGGCCCCCTCGTGGACCAGGTCAAGCAGCGTCTCGTGGACGCCGGACTGACCCCCGCCGAGCACATCCCCGCCGTGCACACCGACTTCACCCTCGCCAGGTCCGACCAGGTCGGCAAGGTCAAGACCTACGTACGGCTGCTCCAGCTCGCCGGGAACTGGCTGCCCGTACTGGCCGTGCTGCTGGTCGCCGCCGGGGTGCTGCTCGCGGTCCGGCGGCGCCGGGCCCTGGTGGCGGGCTGCCTCGGGGGCGCCGTCACCACCGGGCTGCTCGGCATCGGGCTGCGCGTGTTCCGCGTGTTCTACCTGGACCGGCTGCCCGCGAGCGTCTCGCCGGGCGCGGCGGCCGCCGTCTACGACGCGCTGACCCACTTCCTGCGCACCGGAGTGCGCATGGTCGTGGCCCTGGCCGTCGTCGTCGCCCTGGCGGCCTGGCTCACCGGCCCCGGCCGGTACGCCGGGCTGGTCCGGGGCCTGTGGACGTCCGGGATCGGCGCGGTACGGGGCACCGCCGACCGCGCCGGACTGCGCACCGGCCCGGTCGGCCCCTTCGTGCGCCGGTACCGCACCTGGATCACCTGGGTCCTGGTGGCCGTGGCGGTGCTGGTCTACCTGCTGTGGTCGTACCCCACCGGCTGGGTGGTGGTCGGCATCGCCCTGTGCCTGCTGTTCGTGCTGGCCGTGGTGGAGTTCCTGGCGGCCCCGCCGCCCCCTCGGCCGGCCGGGGGCGAGACCCCCGCCAGGTCGCCCGCCTGACGAAGGCCACGGAACATCGGGATCCGCGCGGACCGTCAGGGCGCGAAGGCCGTCCAGGGGCCGAGCGCGAAGCCCTCGCCCTCCTTGCGGACCTCCACCACGCCCGGTCCGCCGAAGTGCGCGGGGATGACCAGTTCACGGGTGGCGGCGGCCCGTTCGAGGATCCGGCGGCGGCTGGCCGCCGCCTGCGCGGGGTCCAGGCAGAAGCAGCTGTTCCACTGCGGGTGGAGGATCTGCACCGGGCTGTGCAGCAGATCGCCGGCGAAGACCGCGCGGTCGCTCCCCGACGCGAGCCGGAGCACCGAGGAGCCGGGGGTGTGGCCGGGTGCCGACTCCAGGGTGAGGTGTTCGTCGATGCGGTGGGCGCCGTGCCACAGGACGGCCTGACCGGCCCGGTGGAGCGGCGCGACACTGTCCTCGTAGATCAGCCGGTCGTCCTCCCGCACCCCGTTTCCGTACCCGTTCTCCGGCCCGAAGTGGAAGTCGTCGGCGGTCGGGACGAAGTACCGGGCGTTGGGGAACGCGGGCGCCCAGCCGCCCTCCACGCCGACCGTGTTCCAGCCGACGTGGTCGGCGTGCACATGGGTGTTGACCACGACGTCGACGTCCTCCGGCCGCACCCCGGCCCGGGCCAGCAGCCCGAGGAAGTCGCCCTGCCACTGGTGGAACCCGGGCGAGCCGGGCCGCTCGCGCCCGTTGCCCACCGGGGTGTCGACCAGCACGGTCCGTCCGCCGCTGCGCAGCACCCAGGTGCCCAGTGCGACCACCGCCCGGTCGGCCGACGGGTCCCAGTGGTCCGGCGCCAGCCAGTCCGCGTTGTCCGCCCAGACCTCGCCGGTCGACTGCGGCAGGAGGGTGCGGGCCGGCGCGAACGGCCCCTGCCACTCGACGACGCGGATGACCTCGACGTCCCCCAGCACGGCGCGGTGCATGAGGCTCCCGCGCCGGGAATCGTCGCGTCCGGAACTCCCGCTCCGGGTACTCGGACTGCTCGGGATGCTCGGGATGCTCGGGATGCTCCGGGAATTCTCGCTCTCCATGGCATCGACCCTAGGAGCGCCCGGCGAGCGCCTCAATGCTCACAGGGCTCATCGGAATACGCGTCCTGCTCACCCCTGAGCACAGTGGGATAGCCTGCCGCCGTGGATGTGCTGAGCGACGCGATCGCGGCCGTCAGGGTCGGACAGCCCTCGTCCAACCGGGTGCGGGTGAGCGGCACCTGGTGCACACGGCTGGCTCCGTACGAGGGCGCGGGCTTCCACGTCGTACTGAGGGGGAGTTGCTGGCTGCTTCCCGACGGCGGTGCCCCGGTCTCGCTGGGCACCGGAGACGCGGTGCTGCTCCCGCACGGCACGGGGCATGTGCTCGCCGACTCCCCCGCCGACGCGGCGGCCGTGCGGAGCGCGGTGCCGTTCGAGCGCTGGGCGGCGGACGAGGGGCCGGCCGAGCGGACGGCGTACGGGGAGCACGGCGCGTACGGCGGGGTCGAGCTGCTGTGCGGCAAGTACCGGCTCGACCGCAGCCGCGCCCACCCGCTCATGGCGGAGCTGCCCGAGGCCGTCCACCTGCCCAACCGGGTGGGCAGCCACCCCGAACTCCGGGCGGCGATCGACCTGCTGGGCCGGGAGCTGGACGCGCGGCGGCCCGGGGCGGGCACGGTGGTCCCCAGCCTGCTGGACCTGCTGTTCGTCTACATGATCCGGTCCTGGATGGCCGAGGGCGCGACCGGCGCCTGGCCGGCCGTGCTGACCGATCCGGTCACCGCCGCCGCGCTGCGCGCGCTGCACGCGGACCCGGCCGCCGCCTGGACCAACGACCGCCTCGCCACCGAGGTGGGCGTCTCCCGGCCGACCCTGGCCCGCCGGTTCACCGGCCTGGTGGGCCGGGCCCCGATGACGTACCTCACCTGGTGGCGCCTGACCCTCGCCGCCACACTGCTCCGCGACACCGAGGAGCCCCTGGCCGCCGTCGCCCGCCGGGTCGGCTACGGCACTCCCTACGCCCTCTCGCACGCCTTCAAGCGGGAGTTCGGAGCGACTCCGGGGCGGTTTCGCACAGAGGTGCAGGGCCGTCAGGGCTCAGCGGCCTGATCGCCGCCCCCTTCCCACCTACTTCAGGCCGATCGCGGCGCACGCCGACCGGTACGCCGGGGTGCAGATGTCGGCGACGGTGTAGACGCCGTCCGCGATCACCGTGTCCTTGATGTTGTCCTTGGTGAGGGAGACCACCGGCACCAGCGTCGCCGGGATGTCCTTCCGGGTCGGGCTGTCGACCTTGTCCTGGGTCAGCGCGTCGTACTGGATGTCACGGCCCTGCACCTTGTACACCGCCATCTCGGCGGCGTCGGTGGCCTCCTCGAGGAACGACTTGTACACGGTCATGTACTGCTCGCCCGAGACGACCCGCTGCACCGCGTCCAGGTTCGCGTCCTGCCCGGTCACCGGGGGGATCGTGGTGGCGCCCGCCTGCTTCAGCGCGTCGATGACGGCGCCGGCCATGCCGTCGTTGGCCGAGTAGACGGCGGCGATGTTGTTCAGGCCGACGGCCCTGATCGCCTTCTTCATGTTCGCCTCGGCGACCTCGGGCGACCACTTGTCGGTGTCGTACTGCTCGGCTATGTGGACCTTGTCCTTGAGTTCGGCGAGGGCACCCTCCTTGAACTTCCCCGTGTTCGGGTCCGCGGGGTCGCCGTTCATCATGACGATCCTGCTGGTCGCCGCCTTGCCGCCGAGCGCCTCGAGGATGGCGCGGCCCTGGACCTCGCCGACGAGTTCGTTGTCGTGCGAGACGTAGGCGTCGATCGGGCCCTGTGCGAGCCGGTCGTAGGCGATGACCGGGATGCCCGCGTCCTTCGCCTTCTTGACGTCCGGCGCGATGGCCGCGGCGTCCAGCGCGTCCACCACGATGATGTCGACCTTCTTGGACACCATCTCCTGGAACTGCCGACTCTGCTTCTCCTTGCTCGCCCCGGCGTTGGCGTAGTCGACCTTGCCCTTGCCGTGCGTGAGGGAGGTGACCTCCTTCGTGAAGATGGGGCGGTCGAAGGCCTCGAAGCGGGCCGTGTCCTTGTCCGGCAGGAGCAGCCCCACCGTGATGTCGTCGCCCTTCGTCGGGGCGGCGGAGTCGCCGCTCCCGCCGATGCCGTCGACGACGCCGCACGCGGTGAGCGTGAGAGCGGACGCGGCGGCGGCCAGGGTTGTCGCGAGGCGGGGCAGGGGGGTCCCGCAGAGGGTAGGAACACTCACATCAGGCGCCTTCCAGATGGGGGGAGCGTCATGCGCAACCGATGGTGTGAAGGAAGCAAACGCGTAGTGGCGGGGTACGTCAAGACGTAAGGACAACAAGGCAGTTGGAGCGTGCCGCGCGTGCCACCCCGGGACCGGCGACCGGCACGGTGTTCTCGCAGTTCAGGCCGGCACGACGGGAGTTCGCCGGGGCGCCGGGCCGTGGACCACGGAGGGGCCCTGGCGGAGCCTGCCGGGCAACAGGCCGTCCGCATCCGGGACTTCGCAACCTCCGCAGCACCTTCGCAACACCTTCGCGATCTTCGCGGTCTTCGCGGTTGCTACTCCTCGGTATCGTCGCCACCGCCCGGCGGCCATGCGCCTTGAAGCGTTTTAAGAACTGCTATCATCAGTGCCCTCACAGGCAGATGACAAGGGCGTTCGTCGTCGCGAATCCACGGGAGGCCGTGTGGACCAGCCCGGCTCCACCGTCCCGGCGGGCGGCACCGGAGGGTCGGCCGCGCGCCCCCGGCTGGAGGACGTCGCCGCCCGCGTCGGCCTCTCGACGGCCTCGGTGTCCCTGGTGCTGCGGGGCGTGGCCGGCCCCAGCGAGCGCACCCGGCAGCGGGTCCTGAAGGCGGCCGCCGAGCTCGGCTACCGCCCCGACCGCACGGCCAGCGCCCTGGCCAGCAGGCGCAGCAGGCTGCTCGGCGTCATGGTCGACGTGCACAGCCCCTTCCATGCGGAGCTGGTCGAGCACCTGCACACCGCCGCCGAGGAGGTCGGCTACGACCTCGTGCTGAGCGCCCTGACCCGGACCCGCGACGAGAGCACGGCCGTGGAGACGCTGCTGGCGTTCCGCTGCGAGGCGCTGATCCTGCTCGGCCCGGTCGCCCCCGCCGCCACCCTCGCCGACCTCGACCGCAGGGCACCCGTCGTCAGCGTGGGCCGCCGGATCGCCCGCGCCCGTCTCGACGTCGTCCGCACCGCCGACGACGACGGCGTCGGCCAGATCGTCGACCACCTGGTGGGCCTCGGCCATCGCGCGATCGCCTACGTCGACGGCGGCAGGGGCGTCATCGCCACCGACCGGCGCGGCGGCTACCGGGACGCCATGCGCCGGCACGGCCTCCACGAGCACGTCCGGGTCCTGCCCGGCGGCAGCACCGAGGAGACCGGCGAGCAGACGGGCCGGCGCCTCCTCGACGACGGCGCGCTGCCGACCGCCGTCGTGGCGTACAACGACCAGAGCGCCATCGGCCTGCTGACCGCCTTCCGGTCGGCCGGGGTGGACGTGCCCGGCACCGTCTCCGTCGCCGGGTACGACGACGACACCCTGGCCCGGCTGAGCTGCTTCAACCTCACCACGGTCAGCCAGAACGCCCGGGAACAGGCCCGTCATGCGGTGACGGCCGCCGTGGAACGCCTCGACGAGGGCCGCACCGAGTCTCGCGAGATCGTCCTCGCGCCCACCCTGGTCGTCCGGGGGACCACGGCACGGGTGCGCTGACCCCGCGCCGGCGCGGCCGCGGGAGGCGGGGGCACAGTGCCGGGCGGGCGGCGCGGCGGTGGCCGGTCGGACCGTCCGGCGCGCCCGTCATGGCGTACTCCGCGACGTCTCGTGCCGACCGGCTCGTACGACACCCTGCACGCCCTGCACGCCCTGCACGCCTTGCGGGACTCACCGGCACAGGCCCCGCCGCACCCGGAACTCATCGCGGCAGGCGGTCGCGGGCGGGGCGCCGCCCGGCGGATCGGCCTGCGGGGGTACGGCGGCAGGCGCGGCGGGCACCCATGTTGTGCAATGCATTGACGGCTGCAATAAATGAGCCCTACATTCCTCGATGCCCTCGCTCAGCGCACAGAGCACCGCTCCCCCGTCCGTCGCCCCCGCGCGCAAGGAGCCGCTTCCATGTCCGCCAGCACCCGCACCCGCGCCTCCCGCACCCGACTGCGCATCGCCCTGGCCGCCCTGGCCACACTGACCGCCACGGCCCTCACCACCCTGCCCGCACCCGCCGCCCGGGCGGACACGCCGGCCGCCGGCAGCCTGACCGGCACCCTCTCCGACGGCGCCACCTGGATCGCGGACGTACCCGAGCAGTGGAACGGCACCCTGCTGCTGTTCAGCCACGGCTTCGGCCCCACCGTCGCCAGGGACGCCCCCACCGACGCCGTCCGCACCGAACTGCTCGCCGAGGGCTACGCGCTGGCGGGGTCGTCGTACGACCCCCATGGGTCGATGTGGGCCCTGGACAGCGCCGAGCGCGACCAGTTCGCCACCCTCGACGCCGTCACCGCGAAGATCGGCACGCCGCGGCGCACGCTCGCCGTGGGGCAGTCCATGGGCGGGCTCGTGAACGCGCAGCTGGCCCGGGACGGCGGCGGCCGCATCGACGGCGCGCTCGGCCAGTGCGGCCTGGTCGCGGGCGCCACGGACCTGGACAACTACCAGCTGGACGCCGAGTACGCCATCGCCCGGCTGCTGCTGCCGGCCGCGGACGTGCAGCTGGTGCGCTTCGGCTCCGCCGACGCGGCGGCCGCCGTCGCGAAGCAGCTCACCGACGCGGTCACCGCCGCGCAGGCCACCCCGCAGGGCCGGGCCCGGATCGCACTCGCCGCCGCCTTCCTCAACCTGCCCGCCTGGTCGCCCGGAAAGGCCAGGCCGGCCGCGACCGACTGGGCGGGCCAGGAGGCACAGCAGTACGACTGGTTCGCGCAGGGCATCCTGGCGTTCGTCGAGGGCGGCCGGTACGCCGTCGAGCAGTCGGTCGGCGGCGACAACTCCTGGAACCAGGGCGTCGACTACGCCGGTCTGCTCGCCGGTTCCGAACACGCGCCCCAGGTCCGCGCCCTGTACACGGCGGCCGGTCTCGACCTGGGCGCCGACCTGCGGACGCTGACCTCGGGCGCCGCGATCACCGCCGATCCCGCGGCGGTCCGCACCGCGCGGCAGACGTCCTCCGCGGGCCAGGGACTGGAGGTGCCGTTGCTCGACGTCCACACCACCGCCGACAACCTGGTCCCGGTGGAGCAGGAGAACCGCTTCGCCGAGCGGGTGCGCGCCTCGGGTGACGGCGCGCTGCTGCGGCAGGCGTATGTCGAGCGGCAGGGCCACTGCGCGTTCACCACCGCCGAGACCGTGGCCTCGCTGCACGCCCTCGAACACCGTGTGGACACCGGCCGTTGGGACGACGCCGCGACGCCGGACGCGCTCCAGCGGTCCGCCACCGCGCTCGGCCTGGACGGGGCGGCCTATGTGCCGTACGAGCCTGCGAGGTTGACGGTCGGCCGCGACGGCCGTGCGCAGTCGGCGGCCGACAGCGGCCGTGCGCAGTCGGCGGCCGGCGACGCCCGGCGCGGCTGAGGCCGGGCGGCGGCTGCCTTCCCGGGCGGCGCGGCGGTCACAGGCGGCGCGGCGGTCGCGGCGCCCCCGTGACCGCCGTGACCGCCGCCGTGACCGGCACCGTCACATGTCCGGCCCGGTGAGTCCGATCTCGGCCCAGATGGTCTTGCCGCCGGCGTGGTGGCGGGTGCCCCAGCGGCGGGCGAGCTGGGCGACGAGCAGCAGGCCGCGGCCGCCCTCGTCGTAGGTGCGGGCCCGGCGCAGGTGCGGGGCGGTGCCGCTGCCGTCGGAGACCTCGCAGAGCAGCGCGGCGCCCCGGATCAGCCGCAACTGGACGGGCGGCTGCCCGTAGCGGATCGCGTTCGTGACGAGTTCGCTGACCACCAGCTCGGCCGTGAACGCCACGTCCGGCAGGTGCCAGGCCTCCAGCCGGGCCAGTACCCGGGCGCGGGCGTCGGCGACCACGGCCGGGTCGGAGGGCAGGTCCCAGGTGGCCACCCGGTCGGCGTCGAGCGCCCGGGTGCGCGCGACGAGCAGGGCGACGTCGTCCTGGGGCTGCGGGGGCAGCAGCGTGCGGAGCAGTTCGTCGCACAGCGCCTCCAGCGGCCGGGCGGCGGCCCGGTCGAGGGAGCGGCGCAGCCGCGCCAGACCGTCGCCCAGGTCGTGCCCGGGCCCCTGGAGCAGGCCGTCGGTGTACAGCGCGAGCAGGCTGCCAGGGGCCAGCTCCCGCTCGGCGGTCTCGAAGGGCAGCCCGCCCGCGCCGAGCGGCGGGCCGGGCGGCACGTCGAGGAAGTACGCCGGGCCGTCCGGTCCGACGACGGCGGGTGGCGGGTGGCCCGCGCTGGCGGCCGTGCACCGGCGGGAGACCGGGTCGTAGACCACGTACAGGCAGGTGGCGATGAGATCGCTGCAGGGTTCGAGGTCGGGCTCGTGCTCCGCGCTGCTCTCCTCCTCGGCGGCCAGGAGGGTGACCAGGTCGTCGAGGTGGGTGAGCAGTTCGTCGGCGGGCAGGTCGACGTCGGCCAGGGTGCGCACCGCGGTCCGCAGCCGTCCCATGGTGGCCGACGCCCGCAGCCCGTGGCCCACCACGTCGCCCGCCACCAGCGCGACCCTGGCGCCGGAGAGCGGGATCACGTCGAACCAGTCGCCGCCCGGCCCCGCCCGGGTCCGGGCCGGGAGGTAGCGATGGGCGACCTGGACCGCGTCCTGGGCGGAGAACCGGTGGGGCAGCAAGCTGCGCTGCAGGGCCAGCGCGGTGCCGCGTTCGAGGGTGTACCGGCGGGCGTTGTCCACGGCGACGGCGGCGCGTGCGGCGATCTCCTCGGCCAGCAGCAGGTCGTCGCGGGTGAACGGCTCCTCGCGCCGGTGCCGGACGAGGACCGCCACCCCGATGGTGATGCCGCGGGCCCGCAGCGGAATGACCATGATCGAGTGGATCCCGAACCTGCGGACCACCCACGACCGCTCGGGATCGGCGAGCTCCCAGGCCCGGATCGCCTCGTCCCCGGTGTTGTGCAGCGAGGACCTGCCGGTGGCCAGGCAGCGGACGGGGGGTGCGGACGCGGGGTAGTCGTCCACGTCTCCCGGCTCGATCACCGCCTCGGGCGCACCGCGCAGCACGGACTGCTGTGCCGCGCGCCGCAGCGGGACCCGGCCCGTGCCGGACGGCTTCGGCTCGACGCCGCGGTACAGGGAGTCGAGCAGGTCGATGGTGATGAAGTCGGCGAGCCGGTCCACCGTCACGTCGGCCATCTCCTGCGCCGTGCGCATCACGTCCAGGGTGCTGCCCACCCGGGCGCTGATGTCGTTCAGCAGGGCGAGCCGCTCCCTGGCCAGGTACTGCTCGCTGACGTCGAGCGCGGCGACCTCCACGTGCCGCACCTGCCCCGCCGGTGTGACGAGCGGGGAGACGGTGACGGACCAGACCTTCTCGGGGGCGTCCGGCCGGGCCCGGCCCCGGATGTGGAACTCCTCGGGCTCGCCCGTCGCGAACACCCGGCCCATGCCGTTCTCGATCCGGTGGCAGAGGTGCGACGGCACGATGTCGGTGACGGGCAGACCGCGCATCCGCTCCTCGGGCAGGCCCAGTTCGCGTACGGCACCGGCGCTCGCCCGCACGACCCGCAGCGCGGAGTCGTACACCATCACGGGCAGCCGGCACTGGGCGAACGCCTCGTCCCCCGTCACCGCGTCCGGCTGTGCCGGCTGTGCCGGCTCCGGCGGGGTCACCACGAGGAGCCGCTGGTCACGGCCCTCCCGGTCGACCGAGGGATACGCCCGCACCCGCACCGCCACGGGCCGGCCGTCCCGGTGCCGGAGCAGGGCCGTCGTCGCGGCCCCGGTCAGGTCCGTGACGCCGTCCCCGCCGCCTGGTTCCGAGGCGATCAGACGACTGAAGGGGCTGCCGACGGCCTCCTGACGGGGGTAGCCGAGCAGCCGCTCGGCGCCCGCGCTCCATCCCGTCACGACTCCCCGGTCGTCGACGACCACCGTGGCCGGGTCCACCGGATCCACCGGGTCGGGCGGTACGGCGCCGCTCCCGCCGATCGGGGTGGCATCACGCATGCCGGTCACCGCCCGTTCTGCCGGCTCGGCCGCCGTGGCCCCGGACGGACGCCGAGGAGGCCACGGGACATCGCAGCCGGCCGGTCTCACCGCGTCGCCCTCACACCTCCACTCCATCGTCCTTCGCCCACCCCCACACGTCACCTGCACCGCCCCCGCCCACCCGACGGCACCGGCGGCTGAGGCGGAGGGTGTGGGTCAAGGAGGGGGCTCGGCTTGAGGAGAGGGCACAGCTCAGGAAGAGGGCGCGGCTCAGGAAGGGGCGCGGCTCAGGAAGAGGGCGCGGCTCAGGAAGAGGGCGCGGCTCAGGAAGGGGCGCGGCCGCGGAGACACGCACGGCCGAGGCTGAGGACGCCGCTGAGGACAAGCGCACAACCGCGCGGACACGCACGACCGAGGCCCAGGGCGCCGGTGAGGGCGAGGGCACGGCCGGGGCGGGACGGGAACGGCCCGGGTGTGGGACCCGGGCCGTCGTCCGTGTGGTGCGGGGAGTGTCAGGGCTTCTGCTTGACGAGGGCCGGGACGAAGCGCAGGGCGTCCACGGTGCCGACGCCGGTGGCGAGGTCGTAGCCGTTGACGGCCTTGTAGCCGGTCACGCCCTGGTAGCTGTTGTTCGTGCCGTCGTTGACGTCGACGATTCCGGTGCCCTTGGAGTGGTAGGAGGAGAGGTCGTACAGCCGCTTCTGGATGTTGCCGAGGCGGTGGCCGGCGGCCTGGTCGGCGAGGGCGACGATGCCCGCGAAGAGCGGGGTGGCCTCGCTGGTGCCGCCGCTGACGTCCCAGCCGGTGGCGGTCGGGTCGAAGCTGGAGTAGATCCAGGCGCCGCCGTTGACCGCGGCGGACATCGAGATGTCCGGGGTGCCGCGGCGGGTGCCGACCACCTTCTTCACGCCGTTCTGGAAGGACGGGCGGGTGAAGACGTGGGACTGGCCGCCGCCGCCGGAGCCGTAGTCGTTGTAGACGCTGTCCGGCTTGACGCGGTTGCCCTTGTCGTCCAGGTGGAGCTGGGTGCCGCCGATCGAGGTGACCAACGGGTCCGAGGACGGCCAGGAGTTGACGCGCTTGTTGTAGTACGTCTTGCCGTCCGCCTGGAGGTCGGTGGCGCCGCCGTCACCGGAGGCGGCAAGCACGGTGACGTGCTTGCGGTTGGCCTCCTGGAAGGCGTACCGCAGCTTCTTGATGCTGGAGAAGTCGCCCTTGGCGAAGCCGGGGAAGGTGTTCTCGGTGGCGCCGAAGCTCTGGCTGATGACGTCGCCGACACCGTGGTCGATCATGTACTTCTCGGCGTCCATCATCTCCGGCAGACCGGTGGTGCCCTCGGTCTCGGAGACCGCCGTCTCCACGACGACGATCTTCGCGGCGGGCGCCACCGCGTGCGCCATCTCGACGTCCAGGGTGGTCTCGCCGGCCCAGCCGGTCATGTCGGAGTTCTTCGGGTCGAAGGCGGGGACGTGCCCCCACTTGACGACCTTCACCTTGGTGCTGGGCAGCCCGAACTGCTTGCTGTAGACGTCGAGATCGTGCTGCACGGTCGGGGAGCCGTACGAGTCGACGATGACGATGGTGCGCCCCTTGCCCGTAACACCCTTGCGGTAGAGGGCGTTCAGGTCGTACGCGGTGCGGTACTGGAGCGGGCTGTAGCAGTTGATCTGCCACTTGGCCTGGCACTGCTCGCTGGAGAGCGGGCTGCTCACACCGTGCACCAGGGTGTGCCCGACGACGGCCGGTACCGCGAAGGTGTGCGGTACGGCGATGGGCGCGGCGGCCGTCAGCGCGGTGGCCGCGAGGGCGGCGACGGACGTGGCGGCCGCGACGGCCCGCCCGGTACGGGCTATGTGCATGAATCCCCCTGTGGTTCGGAGTCTCACGAAGTGGTCTCGGTCTCCGGAGAGATCTCGACGTGGTCTTCGCGCATCTCATCGAACGGGTCATGCACAGATCAAGTACGTTGAACGGACGATGCCGAACCCTTTACCCCGTGGTAACCCACCATTGACCGCACCGACGTCGGGCACAAGGCTGGAACCCGGACCGCAGCCTTTCCGTCTTCCTTCGTCGAACAGCACCCCAACTGTCCCGCAACCTCTAACAAATCGGCCGGACCTTGAGACACACACCACCGAGACTCTGGGCCGTGGCAACCGCCACGGCCTTCGCGTTCCTCGTCGCACTGGAGGTCGCCGCACGTCACTACGGCCTGCCGGGTCCGATCACCAACCAGGCGCGGGAGGTGATATGCCCTCCCAAATCCGGCTTTCTGCTGTACGCCGGGCTGGCGTTGACGATGGTGGTGCTCACCTGGCGGCAGCGGTTCGTCGCCCTCGGCGCCGCGATCGGCATCGACCTCGTCTTCTCGGCGGTCCGGTGGGCGTTCGGTGCCGAGGTGACCCGCGGACAGCCGTTCGGCAACGGCGCGTTGTGGGTGATGCTCGGCTGTGCGGTCGTCGCCGTGACCCGCCGCACCGGCCGCGAACGCGTCCTGCTGCTCAAGGGCGTCGGTCTTGGCCTGCTGCTGGTGACCGGCCGCAAGACGGGCGACGCCTGGCTGCTCATCACCTCGAAGACCCGCCCGACGGTGCTCGACCGGTACGTGGCCACCGCCGACCACGCCCTGGGCAACCCGTCGTGGCTGGTGGGCCGGGTCGTCACGGCCACCGGCCCGATCGGCTTCAACGTCCTCGACGTCGTCTACGGCCAGCTCGCCGTGGCCGCGGTCGCCGTCGCCCTGTACCAACTGCGCGACGTGGCGGCCGAGCGCCGCTTCCCGCGCCACCATCTGGTCCGCACCTTCCTGGTGATCGGTCTGCTCGGGCCGGCCGTCTACATGATCTTCCCGGTGGTCGGACCGGTCTTCGCCTACGGCACCGGCGCCGACCACTGGGCATCGGTCAGCCTCTGGCCGGAACGGCCGCCGCACGGCGGACACTGGCCGGTGACCGACCTGTGGCCGCGCACGGCGCCGCCGGTCACCGCCCCGCACCCGCTGCCGTACGACGGGTTCACCCCCCGCAACTGCATGCCCAGCCTGCACACGGCGTGGGCCACCGCGATCTTCCTGCATTCCCGGCAGGGCCCCCGGGTGCTGCGCTGGGCGGGCGCGTTCTGGCTGGTCGCCACGCTCACCGCGACGCTGGGCTTCGGCTACCACTACGGCGTGGACCTCGTCGCCGGCGCGGTGTTCGCGCTCACGGTCGAGGCGGCCCTGCGCTCGCACGACCGCGGCTGGGACCCGTCGGGCATCCGGCTGGTCGCCCACGGTACGGCGGTCTTCGCCGCGCTCCTGGTGTCCTACCGCTGGCTGCCGCTGGAGATGGCCAGGCATCCCTGGATATCCGGACCGCTTCTCCTCCTGGCGCTGGCCTCCGTGGTCCACGACTACGTACGGACCGTCAACCGCTGGGACCCGCGGACCCGACAGACGGCGCCCCGACCGGCGCCGCAACACGAACTGATCAGAAGCGGCCGGGGCGGGGCTCCGGGAGGCACCCTTCAGGGCCCGCCGGGTCCCGGGTAGGTGACCACCAGCATGGTGACGCCGTCCGGGGAGGTCCAGGGGCCGTGCGGCATCCCGGGCGGGCGGCAGGCGTACATGCCGGCGGTGAAGGTCCGGTCGAGCGTCAGGTCGTGCAGGGCGCCCGCCACGAGGTAGACCTCCTCCCAGAAGTCGTGGCGTGTCACGCCGGCCGCCGAGGTGTCGGTGCCCGGCGCCCAGCGGACCAGCGCCGTACGGGATCCGCGTGCGGGGTCGTCGGCCAGGACGCACTCCTCGACGCCCGGACCGGCGCCGGCCGGGGCCCGCCACGGCCCGTCGGGCAGATGGAACTCCAGTTCGGGCTTGCTCACCGCCGCACTTCCCCACGTCCGTTCCGCGCGTCCCTCTTCGACATGCCAGGCATGCTTCCCGTCCTCGCCCGATCGCGAACATCCGGGAGTGCCGGCACCCCTCGGCCGAGGCGGCCGCCGCGCCGCACAGCTGTGTCGCCGCACAGCTGTGTACGTCACACAACTGTGTCCGTCACACAACTGTGTCGCCTCACACCTGTGTACAGAGCCGCTGCTCGGTCCAGATGACCTTTCCCTCGGCGGTGTAGCGGGTCCCCCAGCGGTCGGCGAACTGGGCCACCAGGAAGAGCCCGCGGCCGCCCTCGTCCAGGGTGGCGGCCCGGCGCAGGTGCGGAGAGACGCTGCTGCCGTCGGAGACCTCGCAGATGAGGCTGCGGTCACGGATCAGGCGCACCCCGACGGGGCCGGTCGCGTGCCGGATGGCGTTGGTGACCAGCTCGCTGAGGATGAGCTCCAGGGTGAACGACTCCTCCTCCAGGCCCCAGTCGCGCAGCAGCTCGGTGGCCGCGGCACGGACACCGGCGACGGCCGAGGGCTCGGACGGCACGGTCCAGGACGCGGTGTGCTTGTCGTCCAGCATCCGGGTGCGGGCGACGATCAGGGCCACGTCGTCGCGGGGCGCCCCGGGCACCATGGCGTCGATCGCCGCCCGGCACATCTGCTCCGGCGTACGCCCCGCCACCGCGAGGGCCCGGCGCAGACGCTCGATGCCCTCGTCGATGTCCCGCCGCCGGTCCTCGATCAGGCCGTCGGTGAAGAGCACGATGCCGCTGCCCTCGGGCAGCACCACCTCGCCCTTCTCGTAGGGCATCCCGCCCAGCCCCAACGGCGGACCGGCCGGTACCCCGGGCAGGTGGGCGCGGCCGTCCGGGGGCACGATGATGGGTTCCAGGTGACCGGCCCTGGCCATGGTGCACAACCGTGAGACCGGGTCGTAGACCGCGTACAGGCAGGTGGCCCCGGTGAGCGTCGGGCTGCCGCCGTTGTCGTCGCGGTCCTGGTCCAGGCGGCTGACCAGCTCGTCCAGGTGCCAGAGAAGCTCGTCGGGGGGCAGGTCGAGCGTCGAGAGGTTGTGTACGGCGGTGCGCAGTTGGCCCATGGTGGCGGCGGCGTGCAGTCCGTGCCCCACGACGTCGCCGACCACGATGGCGACGCGCGCTCCGGGGAGCGGTATGACGTCGAACCAGTCGCCGCCGACTCCCCCGGGCCCCGCCCCCGCCGGAAGGTAGCGGTGCGCCACGTCGACGGCGTTCTGCTCCGGCAGGGCGTGCGGCAGCAGGCTGCGCTGCAGCGTGACCGCCATGGTGCGCTCCCGCGTGAAGCGGCGCGCGTTGTCGATGCTGATCGCCGCGCGGGCGACCAGCTCCTCGGCGAGCGAGAGGTCCTCCCAGGTGAAGGGGGTCGGCTCCTTGGAACGCCAGAAGGTCGCCACGCCGAGGCTGGCGCCGCGGGCCCGCAGCGGGGCGGCGATCATGGAGTGGATGCCGTAGGCCACCAGCTGCCGTGCCCGATCGGGGTCCTGGGCCTGCCAGCCGGAGAACGCCGCCATGTCGGCCTCCAGCACCATCCGTCCGGAACCGAAACCCTCGCCCTGCGGGGTGGAGGGGTCGAAGTGGATGAGCGCGCCGGGCGGGTAGAGCGGCACCCCCTGCCGGATGCCGTGCAGGGTGACCCGGCGCAGCTCCGCCGCGCTCACCTCGTCGGGCTCCTCGCCGCGCAGCACGTCGTCGGTCAGGTCGACGGTGACGTAGTCGGCGAACCTGGGTACGGCGAACTCCGCCAGTTCCTCCGCGGTGTGCCGCACGTCGAGGGTGGTGCCGATGCGCAGACCGGCGTCGTACAGCAGCTTGAGCCGTTCCTGGACCACCTCGACCCGGCCCATCAGCGCGCTGAGTTCGGTCGTGTCGCGCAGGGTGGCGACCCAGCCGCCGGGTCCGTGCGGCTGGTCCATGGGGCGCTGGCTGACGGCCAGCAGCCGGTCGTCGACCTCGACCACCTCGTCCGTGGTCGCTTCGCCGGACGCGAGGAGCCGCCCGGCCCCGGGGGCGATCCCCAGCTCCGTGACGGGCAGGCCGTCCACGTCCGCCGCGAGTCCCAGCAGGCGCCGCGCCTCGTCGTTGGCCAGGAGCAGCCGGCCCTGCGGACCGACGATGAGGACGCCTTCGCGTACCGAGTGCAGAACGGCGTCATGATGCTCGTACATGCGGGTCATCTGCACCGGCCCCAGACCGTGGGTCTGACGGCGCAGGCGCCTGCCGATGAGTGCCGTGCCGGCGGTGGCGGCCGCGAGCGCCAGCCCGGTGCCGGCCAGGACGAGCGGTGCCTGCCGGCCGGCCGCGGCACTCACCTGGCGGACGGTGATGCCCGCGGAGACCAGCCCGACGACCTTGCCCTCGGGGCTGGTCACGGGAACGACGGTCCTGACGGAGGGGCCCAGGGTCCCGGTCGTCGTCTCGGTGACGATGCCGCCGTGCTGCGCCGCCGCGATGCCGCCGATGTAACGGCGGCCGATCTGGGCGGGGTTCGGATGGGTGTAGCGGATGCCCGTGGGACTCATCACGACGACGAAGTCCACGTGCGAGCGTTCACGGGTCTCCTCGGCCAACGGCTGGAGCACGGCGGTCGGATGCGTGCCGGTCAGCGCCTGCCGCACGGTGGGATCCGAGGCGACGGCGGAGGCCACGGCGAGGGTGCGGTTGCGGGCCTCCCGCTCGGCGTCGGCTCGCGACTGCAGCAGGAGGACGGCGACCGCAGTCGCCCCCAGAACCAGGACGACTCCGACCTGCAGAAGAAACATCTGGCCGGCAACGCTGCGGATCCCGTACCAGGACCGCATCCGCCGGAGCAGTTGGTGCATACGGCTCATATAACACCAAATGGGTAAGGTCACATCACCCCTGCGGCGCATCCACTCGCGATATCGACGCGCTCCGCGTCCGGGCGCGTACGGCACGTGAGCGCGCGGCGGAGTGCGGCCGGTGCCGGGGCGGGCCTGCACGACACCTGCGCGGCACCGCGGCGCCCGCGGAACAAGGTCCCGCCGCCAGGCGGTGCGGGACGCTGTGTGACAATCCCCGCCTCGACATTCGAACAGAGATCGGGCTGCCATGCCTTCGCACAGACGCCGCTTCCTCGCCGTTCCGGCAGCCGCTCTCACGGCGCTGGCCGTGGCCCAGGCCATGACCTCGCTCCCGGCCGGCGCCGCGCCCGCGACCGAGGTGTCGGCGACGCTGGCCGCGCGGACGACCTCCGTGCCCGGCGCGCAGGACGTCTCCGGTTCCGGCCAGGCGGTCGTCTGGCGGCAGACGACCACCGCCGACACGGCGGCGCACGGCTGGCTCGCCGTCGCCGGCGGCACCCCCCAGGACCTCGGCCGGCTCGCGGACACCGACGAGACGGTGACCGTACACGGGGTGTCCGTGCAGGCCGGCGTGGTGGCCGTGGCCACCTCCACCAACCCGAACGGCGCTCTCGCCGACCACGTCACCCTGCGCCACCTGAGCTCCGGCGACGAGGACGTCCTCCCGGTCGCCCACGACAGTTCGGGGGCCGCCGGGGACGAGCGCTACCGCGGACAGGCCGGCGACGGCATCCTCGTCCAGCAGAGCTACCAGGACGACACCTCCGCCTACCTGGTGCGCCTGCTGCTGCGCACCCCCGGCGGCACGGACCGCACCCTCCTCTCCGGCGACGAGCAGTACGAGGTCCTCGACTCGGACGCCGACGGCGCCCTGGTGCTGCGGCGGACCGCGCCCGGCTGGGGCTACGAGATCGTCTACGTCGACTTCGCCACCGGCGCGACGGTCACCGTGGCCGAACCCACGACCGAGGAGCTGCCGCAGGCCCTGGAGTTCACCCCCGCCCATGTCGGCGTCGTCGACGGCGCGACCCTGACCGAGTGGCAGCGGTCGGCACCCGGGGACGGCCCGGCCACCGTCACCCTGCCGGTCGCCGGAGCACGCTGGATCAGCGACGACACCCTCGCCTGGTACCAGCGCAACGACTCGGACGCCTCGAACGAGCTGTTCGCGATGGACCGGGACGGATCGACGGCGGCGAAGGACCTCGGCGGCACCTTCCGCGACGTCGAGGTCGGCGACGACGGCAGGATGCGGGCGTCGCTGTACCGGCCCGACGTGGACGCCGCGGTCCAGACCCTCACCGACGGCCGGGTCTCCACCGCCGCGGGCGACGCCACCGTCATCCCCGCCGGACTCGCCCGGCTGGACGCCCTGGCCCTGTCCGGCGGCGCGCTCTACACGGCCGACGACTCGTCCCGGGAGGACGGGGTCCTGCTCCGCTCGGACCTGACGGCAAGCCCGTCCGGGGCCTCGGCGAGCGCGCCGTCCCGGGTACTGGCGTACTCCGGCGGCCCGGTGCACCAGACGCTGGCCGCGGCAGGCGGACGGGTCCTGGTCGACCAGACGGACGCCGCCGGTGCGGGGCAGTTCCAGGTCTACGAGAACGGCGCTCTGGTCGGCACACCGCTGGACCACGACGGCTCGTCGGTGACCGTGGCGGACTTCGACGGCGCGCACGCGCTGCTGTCGGACAAGACCACCGTGGCCAACGGCACCCTGCTCCTCTACACCTTCGCGGACGGGCACACGCAGCGGGTGCCGTCCGGCTCCGCCCTGTACGGCGGCGCCGTGTACTCCTCGGAGCGCAACGGCACCACGTCCACCTGGTCGATCCGCCGCACCGACCTGACGACCGGCACGGTCACCACCGCCGCCACCGTGAACTGCCTTCCCGGCGGCCTCCAGGTACGCGGCTCCCACATCCTCCTGACCACCTGCGGAGCCACCGCCACCACCGGTCTGCTCCTCACGGCGGGCAGCTCGGCGACCACCGTCGTGGACGCCTCCGTCCGCACCCCGATCCTCGGCACGGACGTCCTCTACACGTTCACCAAGTCGGCGGGCAGCGCCGACATCACCCTGAACGCCCAGTCCCTGACCGGCACGGACACCACCGCCCACCCCCTCTTCACCCTCCCCGACAGGGCCAGCACCGCCGCCGCCGAACGCTGGACGGTCGACCGTGACGCGCCCTGGGCGGCCTGGATGGACGACGCCGGCGTCACCCACGTGACCTGGGCGGGCGTTCCCACCGCGGCCTCGGCCACCGCACCCGCCGGCTTCAGCCCGAACGACGACGACTCGGCCGACACCTGGGCCCCCACCTGGACGTACAACCGTCCGGTGAGCTGGACGCTCACCCTCAAGTCCGGCAGCACGCAGGTGCGTTCCCTGACCGGTACGGCCGCCGACGGCAAGGTCGCACCGGTGTGGGACGGGAAGACCCAGACGGGCGGCACCGCCGCCGAGGGCGCCTACACCTGGACGCTGACCGTGCAGGACACGGTCACCGGCCGGTCGGCGGCCGACCTCACCGGCAAGGTCACCCTGCGCCGGACGGCCCCCGCCGCCACCGTCACCGCACCGGCCGTCGCGAGCAGCGCGGCGACCAGCGCGTCCGTGCCGGTCACCTGGTCGGCGAAGACCGCGGGCGTGAAGTCGTACGACATCGGCTGGCGCGTCGCCACCCGGGACAGCGCGGGTGCCTGGAAGCTCGGTCCCCTCCACACCTGGCGCACGGGCACCACGGCCGGCTCCGCGGTCTTCGGCAAGGCCGGCAGCCCCGTGCAGCCGGGCGCCGGACTCACCTACCGCTTCTACGTCCGCGCCCACGACGACGCCGGCCAGACCGGCGCCTGGAGCAAGGCGGCGGCCACCGGCATCCCGGTCGACGACCGTGCGTCGGCGCTGCACTACACGGGCACCTGGAAGTCGGTGTCGGCGTCCTCCGCCTGGGCGGGCACCGAACGCACCTCCGCCGCCAAGGGCGCCTACGTGTCCTTCACCGCCGACGGCACCCAGCTGCGCGTCGTCGCGACCCGCAGGTCGAACGGCGGGCGCTTCGCGGTCGTGGTGGACGGGAAGACGGTCGGCACGGTCGACACCTACGCCGCCACGACCGCCTACCGGCAGGTGGTGTTCACCCGCACCCTCGGCACCACGATCACCACCCACAAGGTCCAGCTGCGCATCCTGACCGGCAGCAGAACCGGAAGGTCCACCGTCACCCTGGACGCGGTGGCGGTCACCCGCTGAACCGCCGGACAGTCCGCGGGCGTGCGTTCACGACGCCCGCGGACTTCCCGGCAGGGCTGTCCTGGCGGTCAGTCCGCGTGACTGCCAGGCGTTGTCGCGGAGCTTGAACAGGGCCCAGTAGCGGGTGGGACACAGCAGCACGATGTTCATGAACACCGCCGCAGGTGTGCCGACGAGCCATGAGCGCCAGCGCTGGCGGGTGGTCAGGCCGGGCCGCATGAGCACGTACAGGCCTGCCTGGCCGTACCGGACGACGAGGTACGTTCCGAGATACACCAGGGCCACACCGGGGTTGTGGTACCGCCCGCCGATGGTCAGCACGGTCATGACGACGGTCCAGGCCAGCATGATCGGCGTGATGACGAGCTGGAGCAGACCGAACGTCGGCGATATGAGCTGCTTGAAGGAGAGCCGCGCGTACACGAACGGCAGCATCCACCACCAGGAGCGGGCCCAGCGCAGTCGCTGACGGTACGTCTTGCCGAGCGTGGTCGGCATGTCGGTGACCACGCCGGCCTCGTTGACGGCCACGACCTCCCCGCGCATGAGGGCCCGCAGCGCCAGCCACCGGTCGTCGCCGGTGCCGCACTCGACCTCGTAGGCGTCCAGGTGGTCGTAGAGCAGCTCGGCCCGGTAGAGGGCGAGCGCCCCCGAGGTGGTCTCCAGCGCCCCGAGCATGGAGCGTGAGGAGCGCATCATCACGCAGGACGTGCCGATGTCGATGTCCGCGGCCCGGGACACCCAGGTCTCCTCGAAGTTGCGGATGTAGATCATCCCGGTCGTGGCCTGGATCCTCGGATTGCTCATGGCCCGCAGCTGCTGTTCCAGCGCGTCCGGGAAGGGTTCGCCGTCCGAGTCGATCGTGAGGACGAAGTCGAAGTGCTTGCCCTGTCTCTGGAGGTGCCGGAGCACGGTGACCTGGGCCCCGCGCTTGCCCTTGTTCTCCTGGCGGTGCCAGAAGACCCGAGGGTGGTCGAAGGGCTCGACGGGGTGCTGCCGGGAGCCGTCGTCGATGACGTGGATCTCGTCGACGGGCCGCGTCTGGGCCAGCAGCGAACGCACCGTGCGGTGCAGGTTCTCCGTGGGTTCCTCGAACGCGGGCACGATGGCCACGGTGCGGCCGGGAGCGACCGGCAGGTGGGCGAACGAACGGCCCTTGAGGAACGAGAGCAGGCAGAGCAGGATCACCACCATGCCCAGCCACCAGTAGAACGTCAGGATCGGGCTCTTCGACTGCAGGTGCACCACCACGGTGGCGGCGGCGAGGGCTGCCGCCACGACTGTGGTCACCGCGGTGAATCCGGCCCGTGGTGAAGTGCTCAAGCCGCCACCCGCCTGCCGCGGGTCGCCAGTCGGAAGACCGCGACCCCGCCGAGCACCAGAAGCATCGCTCCCAGCACGATCCATCCCAGCTCCGTGCCGCCGGTGGCGGCCAGCGCCGCTCCTCCCGCGGCGGTACCGATCGCGGCACCCACACCGTTGTGTCCGTACATGTTTCCGTCCTTGGGTCTTGAGGTGCTCAGGTGCCTCAGAGCCGCTCGATGTGCGGCGCGGGCGCCATGACGCCCCGGGTGTCGAGCACGTAGGCCGCCTCGTCGGCGATCTGGGCGAGGTCGAATTCCGCGTGCGGCGTGAGCAGCACGACGGCGTCGAAGTCGGCGACGCTCTCGCCGTCCGCCACCGCGGCGAAGGGGATCCGCCGACGGCCGCTGTCGGTCAGATGGGGATCCACGACGACGACGTCGGCGCCCATCGCCCGCAGCCGGTCGGTGACCTGGACGGCCGGCGACTGCCGTGCGTCGGACGTGCCCGGCTTGTAGGCCGCGCCGAGAGCGAGAATCCGGGCGCCGTGCACGCTGCGGCGGAAGCGGTTGCTGAGCGCGTCCTGCAGACGACGCACCACGTAGTCGGGCTGGCTCTCGTTGATGTCCTGGGCCAGTTCGATGAGCCGGAACGTCTGTCCGTGCCGTGCCTTGACGTGGTGGCTGAGATAAACGGGGTCGATGGGCAGGCAGTGACCGCCGACCCCGGGGCCGGGCAGGAACCTGGTGAATCCGAACGGCTTGGTCGCCGCGAGTTCGAGCGTGTGCCACACGTCGACACCGAGGGTGTGGGCCATCCGTGACAGCTCGTTGACCAGCGCGATGTTCACGTGCCGGTAGGTGTTCTCGAACACCTTGGCCAGCTCGGCCTCTTCCAGCCCGGAGGCCGGCACGGTGATCTCGGTGACCGAGTCGTAGAAGGTCTTCACTTGCCGCAGGCAGGTGTCGGTGAGGCCGGCGACGATCTTGGGAGTGTTCTCCAGCCGCCAGTCCGCGTTGCCGGGATCGATGCGCTCAGGGCTGAAGCCGACATGGAAGTCACGGCCCGCGACGAGCCCCGAACCCTCCTCCAGCAGGGGTATGAGCACGTCGCGGGTGGTACCGGGGTGCGTGGTCGACTCCAGTACGACGGTGGCTCCGGGCTCCAGCCAGGCGGCCAGCAGCCGGCCGGCCTCACGTACGCAGGTGAGGTCCGGGGCTCTTTCGGTCAGCGGTGTGGGCACGGTGATGACCGCGACGTCGAAACCCTTGAGGTCCCTCGGGTCGCAGCTGGGCCGGTAGGCGTTCGAGCGCAGCACGCCCTGGAGGCGGTCGGATGCGACGTCCTCGACGTACGACGTGCCCGCGGCCAGCTTGTCGCAACGTTCCCGGTCGGGTTCGTAGCCGGTCACGACGTGTCCGGCCTCGGCGGCCCGGAGGGCCAGGGGCAGGCCGACATAGCCCTGCCCGAGTACACAGATGCGCATGGTGAATGTCCTCGCTCCTGAGCCGGCCTGCGGAAGTACGCAGACCGGAAGACGGCGCCCCGGAAATGCGGCTGCCTGCTCCTGAAGCAGGCGGCCGCGGCATCGGGTGCGGCACGGAATTCGCGGCGTGTCAGCGCCGCCTCACCGGTGGGTCTGAGGACCTCGTGCCTGATACCAGACACACAGAGCGCTCTTCACGATTCCCCCTTTTTTTGTGGACACCGCGCCATGACAGTGCGCCCGAAGCCCCCCTCGGCGGCCATGAACGGCCCGCGCCCTGTCGATCCGGCCGAACCGTGGCCACGCCGGTCGATCTACACGAAGGATTCCCTTTCGCGCATGTCCAAGATTTCAGCACACCCGCCACAAGCGGAAGCGGAGTTCCCATATCGCTGCCCCGAGATGGCGCGCACCAATGCTCGCGCGCTGTTGCGCACGCCCCATGCGCCGCCGCCCTTCGGCGCGCCCGGCCCTATACCGTGAGCCGTCTGTTCGAAAGGGGTGGGGCGCCACCGTGTCGTTCGGGGCCGATCGTGTGGCGCAGGTCACGGGAAGTCGGTGTCGGGTGCCGGACAGCTCATCGAGGTGAGTACTCATCTGCGAACCCGGGTACGGGCCGGGGATCCGAGCGCGTTCGGCGAGCTCTTCGACAGCTGCGCCCGCACGGTCTACAACCATGCCTTCCGGCTGACCGCGGACTGGTCGACGGCCGAGGACGTGATGGCCGCGACCTTCATGGAGGCGTGGCGGCTGCGCGACAGGGTCGACCCGGAGGGCGGCTCCCTGCGGCCGTGGCTGCTGGGCATCGCCACCAACACCGCGCGCAACCAGTACCGGAGCAACCGGCGCTACCGGGCGGCGGCGCAGGCGGCCGCGGCGGCCGAGCTGTCGGTGCCCGACCACGCCGAGGAGGTGGCGGACCGGCTCGACCTGCCCGGCCGACCAGGCGTTCGGCCGGGGTGTGACCATCGGGCTGCCGGACTTCATCGAGGTGGACGGCGCGGCCGGCAGCGCGGCCTCCGGCCTGATCACCGGGGTCGCGGTCGCCCGCTACCAGACCGACGGCGTCAATGTGAACGGCCCGGGTACGGGCCCGCCCTCACCCGTGCTGGTGAAGGACAACGTCGTCACCGGCGGTGCCCGGATCCCCACCGTCCAGGCCGGCATCGTCGTCGGGGCCGCGGCGGGCACGGAGATCTCCCGCAACCGGGTCTCCGACTCCGACGTCGGGCTCTACCTCTGATCTTGGCCAGTGCTCCGCCCTTCAGGGCGGGGGTGAAGGCCATCCTTGGCCCGGTGGCGCGAAGCGCCGGAGTGCTCTGCGCCTCTGGGGTGACGGTCAGACGGGGCGCTGCTGGTTTTCGATGTACTGCTTGACGACGGTCAGGGGTGCCCCGCCGCATGATCCTGCGAAGTAGGAGCCGGACCAGAAGTGTCCACTCCACAGGTAGCGGCGGACGTGGCTGTCGTACTCCTGGCGGAGTCTGCGGGAGCTGACGCCCTTGAGGGAGTTGACCAGCTTGGAGAGCTGGACCTTGGGCGGGTAGTGCACAAGCAGGTGGACGTGGTCCTGTTCGCCGTTGAACTGCTTCAGCTCGGCCTCGAAGTCGGCGCAGACCTCCCGCATGATCTCTTCTGTGCGGGTCAGCATGGCGTCGGTGAGCGCCTTCCGCCGGTACTTCGTGACAAAAACCAAGTGAACGTGCAGGTTATAGACAACATGGCGACCGGTTCTGACATCGGGATTAGGGTTCCAGCGGGGTGACATAAACCAATGGCTGGTTCTCGATTGTGAGTCACAACACCCTGGTCAAGCGGCAGTTCGGGCACCGTGTCCGGCTCGCGCTGTCGCCTGCTGAGGTGTTGAAGACGGACGACCAGGCGCACGCGGCCCGCACGATGTGGAACCTGCTGCACGCGTGGTGGCGGATGATGCCGAAGGAGAAGCGGACTCTCGCGAACGCGGACGCCGCGATCCGGCAGGCCCGCGAGGACATCGACTTCCTGGCCGTCCTGCCCGCGCAGGCCGCGCAAGCGGTACTCAAGACGTACTTCCGGGCGTGGAAGAACTGCTGGGAGGGCCGCGCCGGCGCCCCGGACTTCAAGGGCCGGTTCCGCACGGTGATGTCCGTGGACATCCCGCAGGGCCGGGACCTGAACATCAGCCGTGTGCACCGCCGCTGGGGCATGGTCAACATTCCCAAGGTGGGCCGGGTCCGCTTCCGGTGGACCAAAGACCTTCCGGTCGGCAAGCGTGCAGGCGCGGAGAACCGGATCACCGGGGCACGACTGATCAAGGACGCACTCGGCTGGCACATCGCCTTCCGTGTTCAGACCTTGGAGGTCAAGCCCGATCCCCACCAGGGGCCGGACGTCGGCATCGACGTGGGCGTCACCGTGCCCCTGGCCCTCTCGGACGGTGAAACGTACGAGCACGGCGAATGGCTGACCGGCAAGGAGAAGGCAAGGCTCCTGCACCTGGAGCAGCGTGCCGCGCAGCGTAAGCGTCACCGCAAGCCCGGCGAGCGCACCAGTCGCCGGCTGCACCGCACCTACGACCAGATCGCAGGACTGCGCGCGAAAGCCAAGCGCCGGGCCTTGGACTGGCAGCACAAGACGACCACCGTCATCGCCCGCGCATACGGCACCGTCGTGGTCGAAGCACTCAGCATCACGAACATGGTCAAGTCGGCCAGGGGAACCATCGAGGAGCCGGGGAAGAACGTTGCCCGCAAGGCTGGGCTGAACCGCTCCATCAGCGCGGAGGCATGGGGTCGGACGGTCACCATGCTGACGTACAAGACCGCCCAGCTCGGCGGCACCGTGGTCAAGGTCCCCGCCCCCGGCACCTCCCGGCGCTGCTCAGCGTGCGGCTTCACCACGTCCGGCAGCCGGGAGAGCCAGGCCGTGTTCGTGTGCAAGAACCCGGACTGCGGCTGGTCGGGCAACGCCGACCACAACGCAGCCCGGAACGTCTTGCATCTGTACCGGATGGGCCTCGCGCTCGTCCCGGCTGCCGGGAGGGCAGTCGTCAGGCGCGCGAAGCGCGTCAAGCCCGCTGCCGCGAGGTAAGCAGGAATCTCCCGGCTTCAGCCGGGAGAGCACTTCAACAGATCTTCAGCCCGAACTGCTGCCGGATCAGCGGCAATCTGCTGACCGGCAACCGGTTCTTCGGGATCGCCGTCCAGGACGGCGACGGCACGACCGACCACAACGAGATCACCGGCGGCCAGGTGGGCATCGGCGTCATCGCCGACGCCGTCGACACCACCGGCACCCTCCGCGGCGACCGGATCCGCAGAACGTCCGTCGCACCCGTCCGCGAGATCCAGTGCTGCGGATTCACGGCGACGGCCGTCGTCAAGCCCGGCTGAGAGACCCGGGTACCGCCGCCGGACGCGCCGTCCGCGGTCGGTCCGCGCCCGGTCGGTCACCGTCCGGCGCGCGGTCGCTCTCCGGCCCCTGTCAGCCGCCCTCGCGTTCGATCCACTCGCTGCCGCCCAGCGGGTAGTCGTATCCCGGGCGGCCCGCGTCGGCGCTGGTGCGGAACGCGGTGCCGGCGTTGTCGACGTGGACGGTGCCCCGGCGGCTCCCGCTGGACCAGTCCAGGGTGAGATCCCAGCGGACGTCGTGTGCCGTGGTGCGGGCGAAGACATAGAAGACCTCCGGGTCGGACTCGCTGACCTTGTAGGGGAAGTCGCGCTGGCCGTTCTTGGCGGTGACCGTGGGGCTGCCGTTGTCGAGGTCGATGTCGAACGACTTGGTCCCGACGCCGCCACCGCAGCCGACGCCCATCGAGTAGTCGTTCCAGGCGAGCGGCGCGCCCCTGCTGAGGACGCGGACGTGCAGCGCCTCCAGGACGACGGTCTCCGCGCCGGTGCCCTGGACGGTGAGGGCGACCTCCTGTTCGCCCGAGGAGACCGCCCCGTACGCCGCGGCCCAGCGCGGGGCGTCCTGCTCGTTCGCCGGCGGGCCGACCTGCGCCGGTTCGCTGTCGACGAGGAAGTGCTGGCTGCACGGGTCGTCGTAGACGTAGGGACGCGTGTTGACGGTGAGCGGGACGGCGGCGCCGGTGGTGGTGCCGTCGGTGTCCTGGGCCCCGCTCCCCTGCTTGGCGTCGCCGTCCGAACCGCCGGACCCGGTGGGGGTGGTGGAGGCCGATGCGGACGCCCGGTGCCCCTTCGCGGTCGGGGACGGGGAGGCGGACGTCGTCCCGGTGTCCGCCGTGCCGGTCATCGTGCCGGTGATCGTGGCGGTGTCACCGGCCGCCCGCCGGTCGCCCGCGCCGCCGTTCCCGCCGCCGAGCGGCAGCCGCGCGGCGAACACGACGGCCCCCAGCACGGCGGCCACCGCGACGGAGGACATCAGCACGGTACGGCGCCGACGCGGCGCCGCGGGCTCGCGCCGCAGGTCGACGACGACCGGCTCAGCGCCCCCGCCCTCGCCCTCGTCCGGCCCGTGCGATGCCTGCGATGCCTGCGATGCCTGCGATCCGGGATCCACCGTCGGGACGGTGTCCGGCGCCGTGGCCTGCTCCCCCCGGCTCCCTCGTGCCGCGTCCGCCAGGATCCACCGCCGGTGCAGCCCCACCAGCTCCTCCGGCGTCGCCCGGCAGACCCGTGCGAGGCGCTCCACCGGGGCGTAGTCGACGGGCACCGCGGTGCCGTTGCAGTAGCGGTGCAGCGTCGACGTGCTCATGTGCAGCCGCTTGGCAAGCACCCCGTAGCTCAGTCCCGAGCGGTCCTTGAGCTCCCGCAGCAGCAGCGCGAACGCCTCCGTCGCGTCGGCCCCTGTCGCCCCTGGCACCCGTTCCCCCATCCCCTCGTATTCCAGTCCCGCATTCCAGGGCCATCGCGTTCTCCCTGGTCAGAGCGCATTTCTGCGTTCCAGCGTCCCCAACTGCCCGCTGTGCCTGGCGGTTGGGACGGATCGCCTCACAGGCTTCGGTCATCCAATCACCACCGCCACCCGAACACCGAAGGGGCACGGCCACATGTCGAACCTCCGCACCTCCCGCACCCGTCTCGTCGGCGCCGCCACGACCGTCGTACTCGCCGCGCTCTCCCTGACCGCGTGCGACGACGGCACGGGCGTCCACGCCGAGGACGTCGCGGCGGCCTCCACCCCGGCCACGCACTCCTCTGCCCCCGCGAAGCCCTCCGCCCCCTCATCCGCCTCCGGCACCTCCGCCCCGGCGGCCAACGCCGCCACCGGCACGCCGAGGTCCGCCGCGGGCACTTCCACCGCCGCCTCCGCGTCGAAGGCGCCCGCCTCGGCCGGCAAGCCGGTCACCTGCGAGGGGTCCGTCACCAGGACGGTCGCGGCCCCGCTGAACCGCCCCGTGAACCACATGCTCCTCACGGTGACCAACACCGGCAGCAGGACCTGCTACCTCTACGGCTACCCGGCCGTCAGCTTCGGCGAGGCGCAGGCCGTGCCCCCGGTCATCGGGGACTCGCAGCCGCAGGCGGTCGTCACGCTCGCGCCGGGCGAGTCCGGCTACGCCTCGGTGAGCCTGTCCGCCACCGACGGCAGTGGCACGAACGGCCACACCGTGAAGTCCCTGACCGTCTACTTCCAGGGCCGCTCCGGCAACGAGAGCGTCGGCACGGGCGCGCACCCGGCGCTGCCCGCGAAGGGGGTCTACGTCGACGACTCGCTCAAGGTCACGTACTGGCAGCAGTCGATGGACGACGCCGTCAGCTGGTGACGGCGGCTCACCGGGTCCAGTACTGGGCGAGGGCCCCTTCCCGGTACGGGGCGGGGCTGACACTGAGGTCGCCGGCGAAGGGGCGGTCCAGGACGAAGACCAGGAGCAGGCTGAAGCCGACGAGCCCGGCGACCGAGGCGACGAACAGGATCTGGACCCTCAGTTTGCGCATGCCGTAGAGGAAGGTGAGCGGGACCAGGACCACGGCGCCGCCGATGGCCAGGACCTGCAGCAGCACGGGTAGCTCCTGGCTCGCCATGGTGATGCGGGCGCGCCGCTGGGAGGCGACGTCGTCGAGATGGCTGACGCTCTGCTCGTAGAAGACCTGCTCCTGCTCGGTCTTCGGGTCGTACGTCTGCAACACGTGGAAGGCGGCCCGGAGATGGGTTTCCGTGGCCCCGTAGCTGGGGTGTCCGGCCCGCATCCGGGGCCACTGGTCCTCGACGACCGCGTGCACGTAACCGCTCATGGCGGAGTCGAGACGGGCCTGCACCGCCGCCGGGAACGCGGCGGCGTCGCGGGTGATGAGCGCGGCGTCGGTGGCCTCGGAGGCGACGATGGTCTGGGTGTCCTCCAGTTGCGTCCACAGCGTGACGATCACGAACGCGAGGATGATCCCGTAGATGGCGCCGAACATCCCCAGCGTCACGCCGACCATGTCGTTGTGCTCCCCGCCGGCCAGCGACGGGTACCTGCGCCGCAGCAGCACGCTGCCGGTGACGGCCAGCAGAACGGTCCCGCCGACGATGACGACGGCCAGCGTGAAGGTGCTGAAATGGTTGAGCAGCCACAGCGACATGACCGTGGAGTCTAGGCCGGACAGAGCAACCCAAAACCACGTCTTCCCAGGCAACCAAGGGTGTTACGGGAAGAAGTTCACACCACCGGGTGACGCCCGGCGCCGGCGGGGAGGCCGGCCGGGCCGGGGGGTGCGGGGCGCTCGTACGACCTTCGGGCCGGCATCCGCCGCCCGCCGCCCGCCGCCCGGCGGCCGCACCGCCGGAACCTCCTCGGCACCGTGCACCCGCTTCGGCCGCGCGCCCTCCCGGGCGCCGGTGCGTCCGCGCCGCCGGGACCGGACACGGGGCGTCACCGAAGGGCGGCGGGCCGTGATGTGTGCCTATGGTGGGCGGGTGACGGGCGTCTCCCCGTGGACACAGGTGCGCCGCAGGCTGCGGGTGCAGGGGCCGACGGCGGCCCGGATCCTGGTGATCGCGGTGCTCTGCTGGCAGGTGGCGCTGTGGGCCGGCGCCACTCAGCCACCGGTGTTCGCGGCCATCGTTCCCCTGCTGTGCCTGCGCGGTGATGCCGCCTCCTCGCTGGCGGCACTGCTGCTGCGGATCCTCGGCGTGATGGCCGGAGTGGCCCTGGGCGTCACCGTGGTCAGTCTCTTCCGGCCGACCACGCTCGTCCTCGCCGTCGTGATGGGTCTCGCCCTGCTCTGCGGGACCGTCGTCAGTTCCGGGACGACGCTGAACGTGCAGGTCGCGGTGACCTCACTGCTGGTCTTCGCCAATCCCTCGCCGGACGCGTACGGCGTCGCACGGTTGTGGGAGAACGCGCTGGGGGGCGCGGTCACCGCCGTCCTCGGTCCGGTGCTCTGGCCGCGGGACCCCCGCCGGGAGGCGGCGACCCTGGCACGGGAGTGTGCGGCCGGTCTGACGGAGAGCCTGGTACGCGGCACGCGCGCGATCGGGTCACCGGACGCGGCGTCCGCGAACCGGGCGTCGGCGCAGGCGGAGGCGGACCGGCTGCGGCGCTACGGGGCTGCGGCGCGGGAGGCGGAGAAGGCCATGCGGTTCAATCCGCTGCGGCGCCGCCACCTGGACGAGGTGACCGAACTGGGCGACCGGATCGGCCGCGCCGTCCGGGCGGTGCCCCATCTCCTGGCCCTGGCCGCCGAGGTCGAGTTCTTCAGCGTGCGCGACGGGCCCACCCCGGCCCTCGCCCGGGCCCGGGCAGGTCTCCTCCCGGTCGCCGAGGCCACCGGGCGCGCCCTGGAGGCGATCCTGGCGGGGCGCGACCCGCGCGAGGACACGGGCGTCGCGCGCGCCGGTCTCGCCCGGTACGCCGAGGACGACACGGAGCCGATGGCCGTGGTGCTCCGCAGGCCGTTCACCAGGATCCTCGACCTCTGCGACGGCTCCCGGGACTGAGGAAACGAGAGATACCCCCCCTCGACGTCCCCGTGGTGGCACCCGGTGGTCGCGGGCGGCGGTGTTCAGGGGGATGACGACGGCCGGGCCGACGGCGTCAAGGGACCGCCCGATCCGGCGGGACGTCGTTCGTGCCGAGGGCGGGGCTCGATGCATACCACCAGCCAAGGCGACGCCGTGTTGCCGGCGCGTATGCGATTTTCGATACGCCGACGACAGGTGCCGACTCGTAGCCTCGAAGGCATGCGTGTGCTGATTGTCGAGGACGAGCCCTACCTGGCCGAAGCCATCCGCGACGGCCTGCGCCTGGAGGCGATCGCGGCCGACATCGCGGGCGACGGCGGCACGGCCCTGGAGCTGCTGGATGTCAACAGCTACGACATCGCCGTCCTCGACCGCGACATCCCCGGACCCTCCGGCGACGAGATCGCCCGGCACATCGTCGCCTCCGGCAGCGGCATGCCGATCCTGATGCTCACCGCGGCGGACCGTCTCGACGACAAGGCGTCCGGGTTCGAACTGGGCGCCGACGACTACCTCACGAAACCCTTCGAGCTCCAGGAACTCGCGCTCAGGCTCAGGGCGCTCGACCGCAGACGCGCCCACAGCAGGCCCCCCGTACGGGAGATCGCGGGTCTGCGTCTTGACCCGTTCCGCAGGGAGGTCTTCCGGGACGGCCGCTATGTCGCGCTGACCAGGAAGCAGTTCGCCGTGCTCGAAGTCCTCATGGCCGCCGAGGGCGGTGTCGTGAGCGCCGAGGACCTCCTGGAACGCGCGTGGGACGCGAACGCCGACCCGTTCACCAACGCCGTACGCATCACGGTCTCGGCGCTGCGCAAGCGTCTCGGCGAACCCTGGATCATCGCCACGCTGCCCGGCGCCGGGTACCGCATCGACACGCAGCCGGCGGCCGGACCCGAGGGGGGCGGGCGTGGATAGGGCACCCGGGCTGAGCGTCCGCGTCAGACTCACCCTCAGCTACACCGGATTCCTGCTGCCGGCCGGTGTCCTGATGCTCACGGCCGGGTGGGTGTACCTGAACCGGGTGAACCACGTCGGGCTCGTCCTCATCCCCGACTACCGCTACGCGGTCGTCCGTTCCTTCGCCCCGACCGCGGCCGCCGCGCTGACGTTCCTGCTGGTGTTCGGTCTGGTGGGAGGGTGGTTCCTCGCCGGCCGGATGCTCGCTCCGCCGACCCGGATCACGGACGCCACCCGCGTCGCCGCGAACGGATCGCTCTCCCACCGGATCCTGCTGCCGGGCCGCAGGGACGAGTTCCGCGAACTGGCCGACGCCTTCGACACGATGCTCGCCCGGCTGGAGGCGCACGTCGCCGGAGAGCAGAGGTTCGCGGCCAACGCCTCTCACGAGCTGCGCACCCCGCTCGCCATCTCGAAGGCACTTCTCGACGTGGCCCGCGCCGGACTTCGCCGTCGTCACACCGTGAGCTCAGCCCTTCACGGCCGAGCTGGCGACGCCCTGGACGAACCAGCGCTGGAAGAAGGCGAAGACGATCAGTACGGGGAGGACGAGGAGGACGCCGAAGGCGAGGATCTCGCCCCAGTCCACGGGCTGCTGGCCCTGGAAGACGCTCATCTCCAGCGGGAGGGGACGGACCGAGGGGTCGGAGACCATCAGTACCGGCCAGAGGAAGGAACCCCACTGGGTGAGGAAGGTGAGGATCGCGACCGAGGCGAACGCGGGCTTCGACATCGGGACGATGATCGCGAAGAAGGTGCGCCAGGGACCCGCGCCGTCCAGCCGGGCGGCCTCCTCGATGCTCGGCGGGATCGAGCGGAAGAACGTGTGGAACTGGTAGACCGAGAAGGCGTTGGCGATGAAGGGGATCGCCTGGATGTAGATGGTGTTGCGCTGGCCGTTGAACATGTAGAAGAGCGGGACCGCGACCGATTCGAACGGGACCAGCATCAGGAGCAGGACCAGCGTGAAGACGGCGTCCCGGCCACGCCACTTCAGCCGTGACATGCCGTACGCGGCCATCGAGTTCACGAACAGACCGCCGGTCACGACCACGAACGCGACGAGCAGCGAGACGCCCATGAAGCGCCAGAAGTAGCCGGTGCTGTCGGAGTTCAGGGCGTCGAGGACGTGGGCGTAGTTGGCGAAGGTCAGATGGGTGGGGAGGAAGCCGCTGAGGCCGTTCAGCACCTGGTCGGAGGGCTTGAGGCTGCCGAGGAGGAGGTAGAGGACGGGCAGGACGAAGACGAACGCCAGGACGCTGAGGACGGTGTAGTCGGCGAAGCGGCGCAGGGGGGCGCGGGTCGTGGCCATGGTCGGGGTCAGTCCTCGTTGTCGGGCCGGACGACGCGGCGCTGGACGATGGTCAGGGCGACGACGATCAGGAAGAAGACGACGGTGATCGCGGACGCCTGGCCGATGTTGTTCTGGTCGAAGGCGGTGGTGACGGCCTCGTACATGACCGTACGGGTGGCGTCCTCGTTGAGACCGCCGCCGTGGATGAGGACGTAGACCTGGTCGAAGACCCGGAAGGAGAGCACCGAGGTCAGCATGGCGACGAAGACGAGGGTGCCGCGGATGCCGGGCAGGGTGACGTGCCGGAACTGCTGCCGGCGGGTGGCCCGGTCGAGTTCGGCGGCCTCGTAGAGCTCGCCGGGGATCTGCTGGAGGCCGGCCAGCAGGATGACCATCTGGAAGCCCACCCCCTGCCACACCGAGAGCACGATGACCGAGGCCATCGCGGTGGCCGCGTCGCCGAGCCAGTCGAAGGCGCCCCAGTTGCCGAAACTCACCAGGTGCAGCGTGGAGTTGAGCAGTCCCTGGTCGCTGCGGGCGAGGATCAGCCGCCAGATGACGGCGACCAGGGTCATCGGGAAGACGACCGGCAGGAAGAAGAGGGACCGGAACACGCCGATCGCCTTCAGCTTGCGGTTGAGCAGGATGGCGAGACCCAGCGCCAGGCCCGTCTGGAGCGGTACGACGACCACGGCGAACGTCAGGTTGTTGAGCAGGGCCCGCAGGAACGGGCCGGACAGGTCCGGGTCGGTGAAGAGCCGCCGGTACTGCTCCAGGCCGAAGAACCTGGGCGCGAGCGGCGAGCCGAGGCGCACGTTGTAGAAGGAGAGGACGACGGCGTAGCCGAACGGGATGCCGACGAAGGCGACGAGGCCGGCGACGGCGGGCGTGGACATGAGCAGTCCGTGCAGCCAGTCGCGGTTCCTGGGCCGCCCGGCGCGCGCCGGCTTCACGGGGGTCACGGGTGGTCCTTCCTGCCTGCGGGAGGGCGCTGCTTGCGCGGGTTCCACGGTCTTCACGGGGGTGTCCTGTTCCGGTCCTGTTCCCGGCCGGGGCGGGTGCGCCGCCCGAAGGGTCGTACGCGCGCCCGCCCGGCCGAAGTGTCCTACTGGATCTGGTAGCCGTCGTTGTCGGAGAAGTCCTGGTCGATCGAGCGGGCGGCCTTCTGCAGGGCGCTCTTCACGTCCGCGCCGCCGTAGATCGAGTTCAGGGCCTCGCTGAACTTGGCCGTGACGGTGGGGTAGCCGGCGGTGACCGGGCGGGTCACGGCGACGCAGGACTTGGTGATGTCGCTGTCGCCGCACGGCTTGTCGAGCTGGTCGGCGAAGCGCTCCAGCGGGCCGCCCTTCTTGTACAGCGAGCTCTTGGCCAGCGCCGTCCTGGTGGCGGGCGGGGCGCCGTTGGCCGTCGTCATGGCGCCGACGTTGGTGTCGTTCAGGAGGTAGTCGAGGAAGGCGCCGGCGGCCTTGCCGTTCTTGGAGTCGGCGCCGATGCCCCAGGCCCAGGAGCCCTGGCCGGTCTTGGTGCCGTTGCCGAAGTCGGGCAGCGGCAGCACGACGAGGTCGTTGCCGAGGGCCTTGCTGTAGGTCGGGTACATCCAGTGGCCGACCCAGCTCAGCGCGACCCGGCCCTTGGCGAAGGCGTTGCCGTCGGTGTTGGGGTCGACATCGCTCTTCCAGGACTGGAAGGTCTTCAGCGCGGAGACCACGGACGCGCTGTCGAGGGCACCCTCGGCCTTGCCGTTCTTCAGCAGGGAGCCGCCGGCCGACCAGACGATCGGGGAGAAGCCGTAGGTCCCCCACTCGTTGGACAGGCCGTTGTTCTCCTGGATGTCGAGGACCTTGCCGTCGGAGTCCTTGGCCTTGAGCACCTTCAGCGCCTTGTCGAACTCGCCGACGGTCCAGGACTCGGAGGCGCTCTTCGGGTACTTCACCCCGGCCGCGTCCAGCAGCTTCTTGTTGGCGTAGATGCCGAGCCCGGAGTCGTACATGCCGAGCCCGTAGTGCTTGCCGTCGATCTCGCCCTGCGCCTTGCTGGCGTCGGTCGCGTTGGACATCGTCTTCGCGGAGACGTAGGAGTCGATGGGCGCGAGCTTCTTGTTGTAGACGAAGTTCGCCATCGTCGGGCCGTCGAACTCCATCACGTCCGGCAGCTGGGAGGCGTCGGTGGCGGTGATGGTCTTGGTGTAGTCGTCACCGGGGATGAGCTTCAGCTCGACCTTGATCTTGCTCTGGGAGGAGTTGAAGGACTTCACCGCGTTCTGCAGGGCGGTGTCCTCGCTCTTCTGCCCCTGGTGGGCCCAGACGCTGATGGTGCCCTTGCCGCTGCCGGCCGAGGCGGCGGAGTCCTGGCCGCTGCCGCCGCAGGCGGCCAGGGCGGCGAGGGGCAGGGCGAGGGCCAGGCCGGTGGCGGCCGTGCGGCGGTACCTTCTGCCGGCCGGGCTGTTGGGGCTGGTCGAGCTCATGGTGTGGTGCCTCCGTGCGGGTGCGAGGGTTCGTGGTGCGCTGGTGCTTCCGGCGTGGGGGAGCTCGGGGCCTGACGGTCCCCGAGGGCTTGCTGGGCCCCGAGGGCTACTGGGGGCCGAGGGCTACTGGGGGCCGCGCGGGCTCGGCGGTGCGGTGGTCTCGCGCAGGACTAGCCGGATGGGCATCTGCACATGCCCGGCCCGTTCGCCGGCCGGCTCGTCGAGCTGCCGCAGCAGCAGCCGGGCGGCCTCGGCGCCCTGGCCGGCCACCGGCTGGGCGACGGTGGTCAGCCCGAGGACGTCGGACAGCTCGTGGTCGTCGAAGCCGACCACCGACACGTCGTCCGGCACCCGCAACCGGTGCCGCCTGAGCGCGCGCAGCGCGCCCATCGCCATCTCGTCGGACTGCGCGAACACGGCGGTCGGCGGCCGGGACGCGGCCAGCAGCTCGGTCATCGCCCGCTCGCCGCCGTCGACGGTGTAGTCGCCGTCCGCCTCCAGGGCCGGGTCGTGCGCGATCCCGGCTTCGGAGAGGACGTCCAGGTAGGCCTGGCGGCGGGCGACCGGCGTGGTCCAGTGCTGCTCCCCGCTCGACCCGCTGATCATGCCGATCCGGCGGTGGCCGAGGTTCACCAGATGCCGTACGGCGCTCTCCGCGCCGGCCCGGTCGTCGATGCCGACCACGCTGAAGCCGGGCCGGGCGCCGCCGACCGTGCTGGCCAGCGGCACGCCGAGCGAGCGCAGCGCGGCCGACTCCTCCTCGTCGGGGATGAGCAGCGACAGCACGGCGTCGACCCGCTTGCGGAGCGGCAGCCTGGTGAAGAAACGCTTGCGGGTCTCCGGCGAGCCCAGGTTGTACAGCAGGACGTCGTACCCGGCGGCGCTGAACACGTGCTCGGCGGCGTCCAGGACGGTGCCGAAGAACCAGCGGCCCACGTACGGGACGACGACCCCGATGGTGAAGGTGCGTCCGCTGGCCAGGCTCGACGCCGACCGGGACGCCGTGTAGCCGAGCTGCGTGGCGACGGCCGTGATCTGCGCCCGCACCTCGTCGGAGACGCCCGGCTGGCCGCGCAGGGCGCGGGACACGGTGGACGCCGAGACTCCGGCGGCCCGGGCGACATCGGTGATGCTGACGGTCACAGCACTTTTCTCCCGTCTGTTTCACATCGGTGTGATCTGGGGGTGACGTGACCGTAAGCCGGAGCTCGCTGTTGCGCAAGCGTTTGCGTTCAGTTTTACTTGGGCCAATTCTCCAGCGAGATCTTTTGTGCCACTGCTCAGCGCATGCGTTTGAGCACTGCGAGCCGACAGGAAATGCGCATGCGATACGCCCCGCCCGGCCTCTGCGTGAACGACTTCGCCCTGCTCCGCGACGACGACGGCACCTACGCGGTGCTGCATCTGCAGGGCCCGTGGACGAGCGAGTTCGACCACCTGAGGATGGAGACCTCGTACGGCAGGGCCACCTCCACCGACCTGGTCGGCTGGCAGCCCGCGGGCACCGCCTTCGGCAACGGCCTGCCCGGCCGCTTCGACCAGCAGGCGGTGTGGACCATGCACCCCGTGCGTCACGACACCGGGTCCGGCTCCGGCTCGGGCTCGGGCTCGGGCTCGGGCTCCGGAATGGCGATGTTCTACACGGGTGTGAGCGGCCTCACGGACGGCGGCTGGCCGCTCCAGTCCGTCGGCCTCGCCCACTCCGATCGCACCGACGGCACCGGCTGGCGCCGCCACGGCACCGGTCCCGTGGTCGAGGCGGACGCCCGCTGGTACCGCACCGGCGAACGCATGGGCTGGCGCGACCCGTTCGTCGTACGCGACGACGAGTCGGACGGCTGGGTGATGGTCGTCTGCGCCGCCGACGCCTCGCTCCCCGTCGAGGTCAGCGGCTGTGTCGCCTGGGCCACCTCCGACGACCTGGAGAACTGGACCGTCCACCCGCCGCTCATCTCGCCCGGCGACGTGGACGAGTTGGAGTGCCCGGTCCTCGAACGCCTCGACGACGGCAGCTGGCTGCTGATCGGCTCGATCGGCTCGACGCGCGGCTTCGAGTCATGGACGGCACCGCGGCTGCGCGGCCCGTGGACCCGTCGCGGCCCGCTGGGCCCGACCGGCTCGTACGCCCCGCGCGTCATCGCCGCCCCTGACGGCTCCCGCGTCGTCCTGCACACCACCCCGCGCCGGGTGGACCTGACGGACTCGGGCGACCGGTGCCGCGGCATGCTGGCCCAGCCCAAGTCCCTTGCCGTGCCGGAGGGTTCGGCACCCCGCCTGGAGTGGTGGCCGGGCCTGGACGCCTGGCTCCTGGCGGAGACGGAGGAACCGACCCTGCACGCGGTCGGCGACATCGACGTCTGCGGACGCGTCGAGATCACCCTCCGCACCGGCGACGACGGCGGCCCCGCCCTCGTCGTCGGCTGCGACGGCAAGAACCTCTGGGTCACCGGCCCCGCCGGCGCACCCCTGGGCGAGACCGTCCTGACCGAGCCCGCGACCACGCTGCGCGTGCTCACCGTCGGCGAGTACGTCGAGGTCTACGCCGACGGCGTCTTCGTCCTCACGACCCTGAGCTACTCGGGCCGCCCCGCCCCCTGGACGGCCGCCACGGAAGGACAGACCCGCACCGTCCCCGTCCGCCCGGTCCGCCTGCCCGACCCGACCCGCGACGACGCCTCGGCGATATGGCCGGGACCGGCGACGCCGTGACGCCGGCCGGCGAGGTGTGCGGCGGCGCCGGGCGTCAGGAACGCGGCCGTCCCGGCGGTGTCCCGCGGCGGTGAGACGGCTCGTCCGTCACCGGGCGACCGTGAGCACGATCTTGCCCTGGATGTGCCCTCGGGCGGCGCGTTCGTGAGCCGCTCGCGCGTCCGCCAGCGGGAACGTGCTGTCGATCGCGACGCGTACCGTGCCGGCGTCCAGCAGGCGTCCCGCTTCGGCGAGTTGGACGCCATTCGAGCGGACCTGGGTGCCGGAGACCGTGACGCCCAGCTCGGCGGTCTCCGCGTCGTCGTACTCGCCGAAGAACACGGGGAACAGGGCGCCGCCGCGCTTGAGCGTGCGCAGGAAGCGGCTGCTCTCGCGGCCGCCGACGGCGTCGAGGACGAGGTCGACGTCGCGCACGAGTTCCTCGGGACGGCTCCTGGTGTAGTCGATGAACTCGTCGGCGCCGAGTTCGCGCAGGAACGGCTCGTGCGTGCCCGAGGCCACCGCGACGACCCGTGCACCCTTCCACTTCGCCAGCTGCAGGGCGAAGTGGCCCACGCCGCCCGCGGCACCGTTGACGAGCACCGTCGTACCGGTGCCGAGTGCCACCGGGCGGTGTCGCGCCGCCTGGAAGGGCGAGGGGTGGTCGTGGCCGAGCTCGATCAGGAACTGCCAGGCCGTCAGCAGGGCCATGGGCGCCCCGGCCGCGTGGACGTGGTCGATGCCGGCCGGCTTGCGTGCGAGGTCCGACGCCGGTGCGGCCACGTACTCGGCGTACGCCCGGCCGTCGAAGCCGGGGAAGCGGAGGAGGCCGAAGACCTCGTCGCCTACGGAGAAGTCCGCCACGTCCGCGGCGACGGCCGCCACGACGCCCGAGACATCCGTGCCGGGAATCACGGGCAGGTCGAACTTCGGCCTGACCTCCGGGGGTATGTTGCTCAGCCCGTCGCGCAGGTACCAGTCCGGAGGGTTCACGCCGACCGCGTGGACGCGGACCAGCACCTCACCCGGTCCCGGCTCGGGAACCGGCACCTCGTCGTGGCTCAGAACCTCGGGGCCGCCGTGCTCATGCAGCCGGACGGCCCTCATCGTGCGTGTCGGCATCGGTCTCTCCTCCCCCTGCCAGGGGATACGCTTATCGGATCAGTGGTCCATATACCCGGACCACTGATCCGAATATATGGACCACTGATCCGGATCGTCAAATGGACCACCGCTCCGGATAGCCGAGAGGGACAGATGCGGGCCGACGCCAGGAAGAACCGCGACCACCTGCTCGCCGTCGCGGGCACCGTCATCACCGAGCAGGGCGCCGAGGCATCGCTGCGCGACATCGCCCGCAGGGCCGACATGGGGCTCGCCACCCTGCTCCGCCACTTCCCGACCCGCGAGGCGCTGCTCGACGCCCTGCTGCGCACGAGCTTCGACGAGCTGACGAGGCAGGCGGCCGAGCTCGAAACGTCGAGCTCGGCGGAGGACGCCCTCGTCTCGTGGCTGCGCGACTGCGTGGCGGTCGCGCACGAGTACCGGGGCGCCACAGAGCTGATGGCAGCCGCCATCGAGGACCCGGAGTCCGCGCTCCATGCCTCGTGCGTCGCCATGCGCGCGGCCGGCACAGGGCTCCTCACCCGTGCCCAGGCCGCGGGCACGGCGCGCACCGACATCGACGGCGCCGATCTGTTCGCCCTGGTGGCGGCACTCGCGTGGCTCGGCGACCAGTCCTCGTTCGCGCCGCGCGCCGATCGCCTCTTCGACGTCGTCACGAGCGCGGTTCTGACAGGCTGACGTGGGTGCGGCCGGGCTCGGACGCGGAGGGGCCGGGCGCCGTTCGGCTCCGGGCACGTCTCGGCGTCCGGGTTCGCCCGCCTACGGGGACCGGGTTCGCCCGCCTACGGGGTCCGGGTTCTCCCGCGTGCGGGGTCCGGGATCAGTCGGCCTCGGTGGCCGTCACGTCGGCCGCGTTCACGTAGATGGTCCGGTTGTTGAACTGGGCCTGGTAGTACTTCGCCGCGCCCTTCACCACGGCGCCCGAGGTGAAGAAGTCGTCGGCGGGCGCGGCCGGCTGGTCCACGACGTAGGCCTGGCCGACCGGGATCCGGTAGCCGGGCGCGGTGAGCGCGACCTGCCTCGACGGCGACAGGCCGGCGGGGTACTCGGACGCCGCCGGGTACGCCTGGCCGTAGAGCGGCGCGGCGTCGGGGCCCACGGCCTGGATGACCGTCACACCCGTGGTCGGGACGGTGTTCCGCCCGCACGGGTTGTGGATCCAGCCCTCCTGGCCGTCGTACCAGATCGCGGTCCAGTCGCCCTCGCGGTCGGCCACCACGAACTGCTGACCGGCCTGGACCCGGTCGCTCCAGTCGCTGATCCCGTCCGTGCCCGCCGTCAGGCCGGGGTGCACGTCGGGGTCGAGGAGCAGCGGCGCGTCGGCGTCGGGTGCCTGGCGTACGAACAGCGAGTTCGACGACTGCGCGACCTCGCCGCAGGCCGTCGTCGCACCGGTCGGGTCGTCGGCCGGGCAGACCGTGTAGGACTGGGTGTTCCGCTCGAAGTCCGGAGCGATGGTCACCACCGAGCCGGCCTGGCCCACCCCGTGCCGGCCCGTGTCGGTGGGCGCGCCGAGCAGCTTCATGAAGCGGTTCCAGTCCCAGGCCGTGCCCGGGTCCCAGTGCTGCTTGGCGAGGTTCGAGTCGAGCGAGCCGGGAACGTTGTCATGGCCCAGGATGTGCTGCCGGTCCAGCGGTACGCCGTACTGCTGGGCGAGGTAGGCGACCAGCTCCGCGGTCTGCCGGTAGGTGGCGTCGGTGTACCACTGGGCGCCCTGCGCGGTGAAGCCCGCGTGCTCGATCGAGACCGAGTGCAGGTTGTAGTGGTAGTTGCCGACGGCGTACGCGATGTCCTCGACCGGCATCAGCTGCGTGGTACTGCCGTCCGTGTCCATCAGGTAGTGGGCGGACGCGGTCGCGCCGGTGGCCGACAGGGTCGCCAGCGCGGAGGCGAAGGTGCCCTCGGCGGTGTGCAGGACGATCCGGTCGATCTGGATGCCGTTCGCGGGCCTGTTGGACACCTGGCCGTTGCCGCCCGTGACGGCGACCGGCGCGTACGTGCAGTCCATGGAGGACGGGCACTCGGCTCCTGCGGTGGCGGCCGCGCTCTCCAGGTCGAGCTTGTCCAACTGGGACAGCTCGGGCTTGGCCGTCTCGTCCGCGGCCAGGCGCAGCGTTCCGTCGGCGGTCTTCTGCTCGGCACCCGACGCGATGGTCCCGAAGACGTCGTCGACGTACTCCGTGGCGGCCTTCTCGTCCGTGAGCCGGCTGTACCTGGCCACGGCCGCGGTCCAGTCGGACGGGTTCTCCGACAGGCTGCCGGTGAGGGTCTTCTGATAGGACGCCAGCAGAGCGGCCGTGCCCTCCAGGTTGGCGCCGCGGTCGGTCCTCAGCCGGGCCGCGGGTATGCCGGTCAGCTTCGACGCCGTCCGCAGGGTGTGCATGCCGGGCCGGTTCACCAGTGAGGACAGGTCCGAGCGGCCACCGGCGCCGGCCGCACCGTCGACGAGCATGCTCGTCGTCACGTCGGTGAGGTTGCCGAGGCCGTAACCGCCCTTGTCGCTGTAGCCCGGGTGGGACTGCCAGCCGGACTCCTCGCGGGTGACCCCCATGAGCACCGGCACGGGGACGTCGTACTCGGCTGCCGCGGCCGTGAAGTCGGCCTGGGCGCCGGATGGTCGGGGGGTTCCGGTTCCGGTCTGCGCCTGCGCTCCGGACGGCAGGAGCGCCAGCACTCCGGCCGCCACGGCGGTTCCCGCGACGGCCGGCACCAGCCGCCGCCCGGACTTCCGTCTCTGCAAGGTCATGCTGTTCCGTTCTTCGTCGACATCACCTTGAAAGGAGGACCGACGGAACGGGCATGCGGTTCCGTTCGAGGACGCCCGGTCGGAACATCGGCCGCTCTCAAGAGCGGTTCGGGGGCCGCGCGTCGGCTCGTCGTTGACAAGGTTGGCTAACAGCATTAGCTTTTAGCTAACAAAGTTAGCCACGCTGGAGGATGTCATGACCGAGTTCCTCGCCGTCGACGGCGGCACGATCGCTTACGAGGTGGCGGGGTCCGGCCCGCTGATCGTTCTCGCGCACGGCATGGGCGACAGCCGCGCCGCCTACCGTGCCGTGATCCCGCAGCTGGTGGCGGCAGGCCACCGGGTCGCCGCGGTCGATCTGCGCGGCTGCGGCGAGTCCGGTGCCGACTGGCCGTCCTGGAGCCGAACCGCCATCGCCGGCGACCTGCTCGCCCTGATCCGCCACCTGGGCGGCCCGGCCGTGCTCGTCGGCCACTCGATCTCCGGCGGCGCCGCCACCATCGCCGCGGCCCAGGAGCCCTCGCTGATCACCGCGGTAGTCGAGCTGGCGCCGTTCACCCGCAAGCAGTCGATCCGCCTCGGCGACCTGCGGGTCAGGCGCTTCCGGCGGGGCATGCTGCGGCTGCTCGGCGCGGGCGCGTTCGGCAGCGTGCCGCTCTGGCGTTCGTACCTCGACGTCGCCTACCCCGGCGTGAAGCCGGCCCACTGGGCCGAGCGGCTCGGCCGCATCGACGCCCTGCTGCGCGAGCCGGGCCGGATGAAGGCCCTGCAGGGCATGGGCCGCAGCGCCCCGACCGACGCGGGCGAGCGGCTCGGCGACGTCCGCTGCCCGGTGCTGGTCGTGATGGGCACGCTCGACCCCGACTGGGCCGACCCGCAGGCCGAGGGGTCGGCGGTCGTCGATGCCCTGCCGTCCGGCCTCGGCCGCCTTGAGATGATCGAGGGTGCCGGGCACTACCCGCACGACCAGTTCCCCGACCAGGTGGTTCCGCTCGTGCTCGGCTTCCTCCGAACGGACGCCGCTCGTGCCTAGGGCCGGCCTGGACCCGGCGGCCGTGGTCACGGCCGGTGCCGCCCTCGCCGACGAGGTGGGCTTCGCCAACCTGACCATGGGCCTGCTGGCCGAGCGGGTGGGCGTGCGAACCCCGTCCCTGTACAAGCACGTGGGCAGCCTGGAGGATCTCAACCGGCGCATCGCGGCCCTGGCGTTGAACGAGGCCGCCGACGCCGTGGGCGGGGCGATCCAGGGGCACGCGGGCCGCGACGCCCTGGCGGCCGCGGCGCGCGCCTTCCGCGCCTTCGTCCTGGCGCACCCCGGCCGGAACGCCGCGACGATCGGCGTGGAACCGTCGGGACCGGACGATCCGCTGGCCACCGGTGGGCAGCGGCTGCTCGGTGCGTTCCTGGCGGTCCTGCGCGGCTACCGGATCCCGGAGTCCGACGTGGACCACGCGCTGCGCATGCTCCGCAGCCTCTGCCACGGCTTCGCGACGTTGCAGGCGGACAACGGCTTCCAGTGGAGCGCCGACATCGACGAGAGCTTCGAGTGGCTGATCGCCTTCGCCGACCGGGGCCTGCGCGCCAGGTGAGAGCTGCCGCCGCGGGCCGGACCCACCGGTGGCTGCGGTGGGCCCGGGCGTGCTCGGCGAGCGGGCGGTCCGCGGGTTCAGCCCACGGTGAAGGAGTAGTCGTACGTGGCCAGTTGGACGCCGGAGCGGGTCGTCGCGTAGACATGCAGGCCGTACCAGCCGTCCGAGGGCGGGGTCCAGTCGATGCTCGCGCCGCCGTCGGCTCCCGCGGCGACCGTGACCTCCGGTTCCGTGTCGAAGGAGTACGTGTAGCTCACGACGCCCCTCACCTTCGGCGTGAACGTGAAGGTGCCCGGGACGCCCGCACCGCCGCCGGAACCGTTCTCGGGGTAGGCCTCGGAGGCGACGGTGGGAGTCGTGTCGTAGTCGATGTCCCAGAATGCCGGATCACTGAGCCAGCCGTTCGCGCTCCTGCTGGTCACGTCGAGATGCTCGCCGGTGATGCCGTCGATCGTGAGTTCTGTCGTCGCCGTCCCGTCGGCCGCCGCCGCGACGTCGAAGGTCCTGTCGCCGTCCGGGCCGCCGAAGGTGTGCACGGAGTAACTGACGACCGGGCTCCTCGCCTGGAGCGCGGCGTCGGGCCGGAGCGTGAACGTGGTCGTGTCGCCGAACTCGGGCGACGGGTCGGCCGGGGTGACGGTGGGTGCCGTGTTGCTGACGAGGAACCTGTAACTGGTTGTCTCCGACGGGCTGAAGGCCCGGTCGAGGCTGCGCACCGACAGGGTCCCGCCGCCGCTGTACGGCGGAACCAGGTCGAGCGTGGCCGAACCGCCGGGAGCATCGGCGCGCACGAAGTGTGCCGAATCCGCATACAGGTCGCGGGGCTGCGGGATGCCGTGGTCGCCGATGTCCGCGAGGACGATGGCCGGGACGGGCTGTGTCCAGGAGTACTGGAACCCAGTGACATCGTCGTCGCCGTTGGCGTTCAACGTGAACCTGACCGGATCGCCGCCCCGGTTCCACTGGTTCGGCGGGTAGTTCGGCGAGGTGATGGTGGGCGTGCTCGCCGGGCGGGTGTCGTCGATCGTGATGTAACAGGGAACGGACCAGTCCGAGGCCGCGTCCCCGGCCACCGTCTGCGCCCGCCACGCATAGGTCTGCCCGTCGGCGAGCAGGTCGTCGGGCAGGAGGCTGCGGGACTCGAACCCGGGGATGGCGCGGTCATGGGTGACCGTCTCGGTATGCGACGGGTCGGCGACCGGCCAGACCTGGTACCGAACGCTGACCGGAGAGTTGTCGGTGGCGTCGGTGGTCCCGGGGATGCTCTCGACGACAACGTTGTTGCCGGCCCAGAGGTACGTGGGCCGGTCCGCGTCGGTCGAGCAGTTCCGGTTGCCGTTGAAGAGCTGGGTGGGTGTGGTGGGCGTTCCCCCGGCCGCGCTCGCGGGTGACACGGCGGCGGCCAGTGACAGGCCGAGGGTTCCCAGAATGGCGAGGACGGCACGCGCGGGCGCGCCGAAGGACATGGTCAAGTGGTCCCTCCCGTTTGGATGCCCGTATCCGGTGCCCGGATGCGCACTGGTGTACGGACAGCGAGGGGATCGTATGGGGGTGCCGTACGTAAATGCTGAAGAATTAAAGGGAGTTGAGCGAACCGCGCGAGCGCGCCCGGGTCACTGTCCGGAAGGGAGCCCGGCGGGCTTGGCCGCGCGGACGACGGCGGAGTGCATGCCGTCGGCGACCGGGTGCGTCGGGGTGATCCCGACGCCCCGGAACGACCTTGTATTGACGTTCTTCGATGCAACCTTGCGCCTTGGATCGAAGAACGTCAACATAGAGGCATGTCGAAACAGGAGCTTGAGGTGCTGGGCCAGGACACGGCCTGCTGCCCGGGGTCGACCGCCTCACCGCTGGACGAGGAACGGGCGGGCGAGCTGGCGAAGGTGTTCAAGGCCCTCGGGGATCCGGTCCGGCTGCGCCTGCTGTCGATGATCGCCTCGCGCGGGGACGGCGGCGAGATGTGCGTGTGCGAGCTGACCCCGGCCTTCGACCTGTCCCAGCCGACGATCTCCCACCACCTCAAGCTGCTGCGGCAGGCCGGACTCATCGACTGCGAGCGGCGCGGTACCTGGGTCTACTACTGGGTGCTGCCGAAGGCTCTCGACCGGCTTGCCGTGTTCCTCACGACGCCGACGGCCGCGACGACGCCGACGGCCTCAGCGACCCCGGCGACCCCGACGGCCGAGAAGGCGCGGGGGTGAGCGCGTCTCTGGGGCGTCGCGCCCTGGCCGAGGCCGTCGGTGCCGCCGCGCTGGTCGCGGTCGTGGTCGGATCGGGCATCCAGGCCACCGAACTGTCGCAGGACACCGGCGTCCGGCTGCTCGCCAACTCCCTGGCCACCGTCTTCGGCCTCGGCACCCTCGTCGTGCTGCTCGGCCCGGTCTCGGGCGCCCACTTCAACCCTGTCGTCACACTCGCGGCCTGGTGCACCGGCCGGCGCACCGGCGAGGGGCTCGGCGGGCGGGACGTCGCCGCGTATGTTCCCGCCCAGATCGCGGGAGCGATCGCGGGTGCCGTCCTGGCCGACGCCATGTTCGGCAAGCCGCTGGTCCACTGGTCGAGGCACGACCGCTCGGCCGGCCACCTGCTGCTGGGCGAGGTCGTGGCCACCGCCGGCCTCGTCCTCCTGGTCTTCGGCCTGGCCCGGGTCGGCCGTGACCGCTTCGCCCCGGTGGCCGTGGCGTCCTACATCGGCGCCGCGTACTGGTTCACGTCCTCGACGTCGTTCGCGAACCCGGCGGTCACCATCGGCCGTGCCTTCACGGACACCTTCGCCGGCATCGCGCCCGGCTCGGTCGCCCCGTTCATCGCCGCACAGGCCGGCGGCACGGTGCTCGGGCTGACGCTCGTGGCAGCGCTCTTCGGCCGCCCGGCCCCCGCCCAGCCCGTCACGCCGTCGGTTCACGGCGAACCCGGGCTCGCCGCCCCCACCCTCCCCTGACCCACCGCCCAGGAAGTCGCCACCATGTCCAGCACTCCCGCCGCCGACCGGCCCTCCGTCCTCTTCGTCTGCGTCCACAACGCGGGCCGCTCCCAGATGGCCGCCGCCTTCCTCACGCATCTCGCCGGAGACGCGGTGGAGGTCCGCTCGGCCGGCTCGGCCCCGGCGGACACGGTCAACCCCGCCGTCGTCGAGGCGATGGCCGAGGCGGGCATCGACGTCTCCGCCGAGACCCCCAAGATCCTGACCACGGAGGCCGTCCGGGCCTCGGACGTGGTGATCACGATGGGGTGCGGCGACACCTGCCCCGTCTTTCCCGGCAAGACCTACCTGGACTGGAAGTTGGACGACCCGGCCGGGCAGGGCGTCGACGCCGTACGCCCCATCCGCGACGAGATCGAGACCCGCATCCGCGGCCTGCTCACCGACCTGGGCGTGGCGGCCGGCGCCTGACGGGGGCCCCTGCCCTCGACGAGGACGCGTGTTACCGGACCCGGCACGTGGAACCGCGAAGGCGCCGTGCACACTCTGCGTGTTGTAGTCCCTGCGACACAAGGATGCGCCACACATGATCACGCTCACCAAGGAAGACGGCCCGGCGGACCTGGACGGAGTGACCCACCTGTCCATCGGGGTCTCGTGGGATCCCACCGCCGGCAGCAGCGGCGGAGTGATGGGCGTCCTCCGCCGCAAGTCCGGCACCGACCTCGACCTCATCGCCATCGCCATGCAGGGCGGGGAGCCGGTACGCCTCGCGGGCCTCGACTCCCTCGACCCGATGGGGAACGGCTCCCTGGTCCACAGCGGCGACAACCAGTCCGGGCGCGGGGACGGCGACGACGAGACGGTGACCGTCGAGTTCGCCCGGATCCCGTCCAACGTCACGTCGATCGTGTTCGTAGCCGCGGCCTACAAGAAGGGCAGCTCCTTCCAGAAGGCGCGCAACATCAGCTTCAAGGTCTACGACGCCACCGGGGGCAGCTCCCAGCAGGTCGCCGACATATGGCCGAGCCTGCTCACCCAGGACAACGGCTGCGCCGTGGCCAAGGCGGTGCGGGTCGGCGGAAGCTGGAAGCTGGAGGTGATCAACCTGACGGGAAAGATCAAGCAGGGGGACGAACACGCCCTGATGCGCTTCGCCGTCAGCAAGTGACACGTCCCGGAGGACCGACGGTGGTGACGTCGGATCCGGTCGGCGGCTCGGTGACCGGTGGCCGTGGCCGAGCCGCTGCGAGGCAGCCCCCCACCTGTCCTGCGGTGCCCGGCCATAGGGTTCGCCGTTCCGATCAGATCCGTTCCGATCAGATCCCGTCCGGGTCAGATCCGGTCCGTCAGGTCCTCCGCGAACACCTGTGACAGGGGCTGCGGTCCCACGTACTGCTGGCAGTTGCACTGGCCGGCCTCGTACCGCAGCGGATTCTTGTTCTCGTCCCAGGCCGTCGGCACCTCGACGCGCTCGTGGCACCGGCCCTGCTTGTCGTGCTTGGCGAGGTGGTGACCGCATCCGCAGACCGCCTCCGGCGGCTTGTTCGCGGCTTCGACAGCCAGCCGTTCCTCCTTCGCCGCCTCCAGCAACTGCACTTTCCGTTCATGCCGATTGCGCAGTGCGGTACGGACGTTGTCGGCGACCCAGGCGAAGCCACCCGTCCAGAAGATGATGAGAACCCACCAGAACCAGTCCATCAGCTGCCCCTCCCCCTGTGCTGCCAATTGCCAGCATAGGCGGCTCCCCCCGGGGGGCCCGCCCTTGCGGGGAGGCGGAGGGTTACTTGTTCTTGCCCTTGCCCTGCCCGCCGTTGGCGGAGTTCGCGGCCCCCTCGCCGGACTTGCCCGCGTCGGCCGGGTGGCTCGGCTTGGCCGTCTCCTCTGCCAGCTGCTCGGCACAGTAGGCGGCGACCTTGTCCGCACCGCCGGCTGCCGCGACCAGTCGCCGCCAGGCTGTCGCGTCGAGCGCCTTGCCACGTCCCTGGACCTGCGCGTAGGCACGGCAGTGGGCTTCGGTGTCCTGGGCGGTGGCAGGTCGGTCCGCCGTCCGGGGGCTGCCGGAGGACGGTGCCGAGGCCGCGCCGCCCGGCCGGTTCGGGGCGGTCACCGTGGGGTTCACCGCTCCCCGGCCATGGCCGGCACCCTCCGTGGAGGAGCCCGCGGAGCCGATGGCCGCGACCGCCACACCCCCCAGGGCGAGGCTGGCGAAGACCACGCCGAACGTCAGTTTCGCCGGGCGCCGGGCCCGCCGGTCCGCCGCCGGCCGCCAGTCGTCCCGGCGCCGGGTACGTGCGCGATGCGCGCCCTCGGCGCGGGCGGCCCGGAACGCGGCCACGGCCTGCTGCTCGCCCCGGGACCCGAGATCGGCCGCGCGGACCGCGGCGGCCAGTGCCGTTTCCAGCACGGCGTCCTCCACCGCGGCGTCGTCACCCGCGTCCCGGAGGCCGGACAGGGCGCCGCCGGGCTGCACACGTCGACGGCCCCGCACCCCGTCACCGCCCAGCCGTTCGCCCATGTCCGCTTCCGTTCCTGTCCGACCGCTTCGATTCGTCCGCTGTCCCGGTTCCGGCGCCTGCCGGTCGGTCCCGTTGCGGTTGTCGTTCATGTCGACTCCCCCAGCGCACGGGAAGCCACATCCGTCACACCCTCCTCCGCCTCGTCGCCGATGCCCAGCTGACGGGCGAGCCGTTTCAGGCCGCGGTGGGCGGCCGTGCGGACCGCGCCCGGCCGCTTGCCCAGGGCGCGCGCGGCGGCGGGACCGTCCAGACCGACCACGACCCGCAGGAGCACGGCCTCGGCCTGGTCCCGCGGCAGTCCGCGGATCAGCTCCAGGGCCCGCTCGGTGGAGAGGGACTCCAGGGCCTGCTCATGAGTGTTGTACGGGCCGGCCAGATCCAGTACGTCCTGGTCGGTACCGCCGGCCTGGGGCCGAACGCGCCGGCGACGCAGGTGGTCCAGCGCCCGGTGCCGGGCGATGGTCGCGGTCCAGCCGCGAAAGCCGGCGCCGTCGCCCTTGAACCGCCCGAGGTCGCGGGCTATCTCCAGCCAGGCGTCGGACGCCACGTCCTCCGCCTCGTCGCCGACGATGCCGCGCAGGTAGCCGAGCAGGCCGGGCTGCACGATCCGGTAGGCGATCGCGAAGGCGGCCTCGTCGCCGTCCTGGGCGCGCGCGACCGCCGCGCCCAGTTCCCCGTCGTACTCCTGTACGCGCCGGGGTTGCCGTACCTGGCCCAAGATTGCCCTCGTTCGCACCGATCACAGCCGAGTCCACGTCGTCCGCCGTGCTCCGGTCGCAACGACGGCCCCATGGTGACCAGCGTGCGAGCTCACAGAAACGTCACAACGCCACAGGACTCCCCGCCGCAACAGCGGAGCGGGCGCCGTGTCCGGCACCGTACAGGCCGTGGCGGCCACCGCCGCCGACGCGGCCGCGTGATGGTTCGGCGCCTTCGTGCGCTCCCTCTGTCATGAGTGCCTACCTCCATCTGCGAGCGGTGCCGGCCCCGGCACTGCGCAACAGTCCGACATGGCTGGAACGGCTCTTCGCGAGCGATTCGGAGGCCGTCCGGCACCAGGTCGGCCGGTGCCGAGCGGAGGTGCTGGACAGATGCTGTCTGGACCAGGAGCGCATCTACACCGGCGCGCCGCCGGACGGTCCCGGGGACCGGCCCCAGGCCCAGGTGGTGCTCGGCGGCCGCCCCGTGCTCCGCACCGACCGGCACGAGCCGCCGTTGCTGGTGCTCACGGCGGCCCAGGCCCGGCGGGTGGCCGGATTCCTGGAGCGGACCGACTTCGACGCACTGTGGGACTTCGCCCGGGACGGGCTGCTGCCCCGCTACGGCGGCGTGGGCGCGGAGCCCGAGACGTGGCGTGCCTTCGCCACGACGCACCGGGAGCTGCGGGCGTTCTACGCGCACACCGCCGAGTGCGGGGACGCAGTGGTGAAGTGGCGTTCCAAGGCGTGAGGAGCGGCGGCCCGAGGCGGGAGGTGTAACAGTTCCGGCCCGCCGCGCTCTCTCCATGCGGACGACCACGTCGGTCGGCATGGAGAGGGGGCGGGACTCGTGCGGTGGACGGGCGACAGCGGCGGAGCACACGGCGAGGAGCCGTCCGGCGGCGCCGGGTACGGGCATGCCCACGGCCACGAGGGCACCGGCGCCACCGCCGACACGGCCGTGGCGGAGCCGGAGCCCCGGACCGCCGGTGCGCCGCTGCTCGTCGCCGGGCCCGGCCGGCTCGCCACGGCCGAGCAGGACTCTCCGCACGGTGCCGTGCTCACCGTGCTGCCGACGGACCACGACGCCCCCGGGCCTCCCGCACCGGCGCCGGACACGCCGGAGCGAGATCCGGCCCGGCCCGTCTTCGTGGACGCCTCGGGGCGCCGCCAGCGCCGCGTCCGGCGCGCCGCGCGGCTGATGGTGATCCCCGCCGGCGTCTATGTCGCGCTGCTGGTCAGCACATTGCTGGGCGGCCCCACCATCAGCGCTCCGTTCGTCCCGCTGCCGGAAGCCACGCACCCGGCCACGCCCCGCGCGACCGCCCCCGGCTCTCCCGCCGGTACCGGCCGTACGACGGGGAGCGCGGACTCCGGCGCGGCGGACGGGAACTCCCTTCCGACGGCGTCGCGGCCCGACTCCGGCCGGCCGGCGGCCGTGGCCGCTCCGGCGACCACCGCCGCGGTCACGTCCGCCACCACCGCGACCAGCTCCCCGACCGTCGCCCCGACCGCGAGCGCAAGCCCCACCACCAGCGCCGGTGCCGCCACCGGCACCGACGCGCCCTCCGCCAAGGGGCGTGCGAAAGCCGCGTCCCACAAGCCCGTGAAGTGACCCAAGGCCCTGACGTGACCGACCCGACCGACCCGACCGATCGCCGGCGCCGTACCGCCGTGCCTCGCCGTACCGCCGTGCCTCGCCGTACCGCCGTGCCTCGCCGCAGCGCCGTGCCTCGCCGCAGCGCCATACCCCGCCTCCGCGGCCGTACCCGGCGGGTCACCCCCCGTACCCACTGGCTGCTGCTGTGCGTGCTCGTGGTGACCCTGTCGGCGGCCCTCCTGCTGCAGGGCTACACCCACCACATGTTCGGGATCACCTCGGACGACGTGACCGGCCCCCGTGGCCGTGCCGACACGGTGCCCGGTCAGGTGGCCCGCGGCGGCCCCGTGATCGCGAACGCCGCCGGCTCCCCGCACACCGCCCGCCCGAAGGCCCGCACCATCGCCCTCACCTTCGACGACGGCCCCGACCCGGTCTGGACCCCGCGCATCCTCGACGTGCTGCGCCGCAACCACGTGCACGCGACCTTCTTCGTCGTCGGCACCCAGGTCGTGGCCCACCCGGAGCTGGTCCGCCGGATCGTCGCCGACGGCCACCAGATCGGCATCCACACCTTCACCCACCCCGACCTCTCCCGCCTCGCCCCGTGGCAGCGTTCGCTGGAGCTGCGCGAGACCCAGCTGGCCGTGGCGGGCGCGGCCGGGGTGACGACCGCGCTGCTGCGGCCGCCGTACTCCTCGGAGAACGACGCGCTGGACGACGCCGACTGGTCCGTCCTGAAGCAGGCCGACAGGGCCGGGTATGTCACGGTGCTCTCCACCCTGGACGCCGAGGACTGGCAGCGCCCCGGCACGGCCCGCGTCCTCGCGAACGCGACACCGCACGGCAGGGCCGGGCAGATCGTGCTGATGCACGACGCCGGCGGTGACCGCTCCCAGACGGTAGCCGCCCTGAACACCCTGATCCCCCGGCTCAAGGCACAGGGCTTCCGGTTCACGACGGTCGGCGCCTCGGTCGGCATGGCCGGCCCCGTCCAGCGCGCCGGGCTGGGCAACCGCCTCCAGGGCATCGCCCTCATCAAGATGCTGCAGCTCGGCGACTGGACCATCCGGCTGCTGGGTGTGCTGATGTACGCGGCCGGAGCGATCAGCGTGCTGCGCGCGGCCGTCGTCCTGGTCGCGGCCCGCCGGCACCGACGACTCCGGACCGGGCGCCGGGCCAGGCCCTGGGGACCGCCGGTGACCGAACCGGTCAGCGTCATCGTCCCGGCGTACAACGAGAGCGCCGGCATCGAGGCGGCCGTACGCTCCCTGGTCGCCTCCGACCATCCGGTGGAGATCATCGTGGTGGACGACGGCTCCACCGACGGCACCGCCGACCTGGTGGAGTCCCTCGGTCTGCCGGGGGTGCGGGTGATCCGGCAGCGGAACGCGGGCAAGCCCGCCGCGCTCAACACCGGTCTGGCCGCCGCCTCCTGCGACCTGGTGGTCATGGTCGACGGCGACACCGTCTTCGAACCCGACGCCGTCCACGCGATCGTGCAGCCCTTCGCCGACCCCGGTACGGGCGCCGTCTCGGGCAACGCGAAGGTCGTCAACCGCAGTGGCCTGCTGGGCCGTTGGCAGCACATCGAGTACGTGGTCGGTTTCAACCTCGACCGCCGCCTGTTCGACCTCGCCCAGTGCATGCCGACCGTGCCCGGAGCGGTGGGGGCCTTCCGCCGCCGGGCCCTGCTCGCCCTCGGCGGGGTCAGCGACGCCACCCTCGCCGAGGACACCGACCTCACCATGGCGCTGTGCCGGGCCGGCTGGCGTGTGGTGTACGAGGAGGGCGCGGTGGCCTGGACCGAGGCGCCCGCGTCGCTGGACGCCCTGTGGCGGCAGCGGTACCGCTGGTGCTACGGCACCCTGCAGGCGATGTGGAAGCACCGCGGCGCGCTGGTGCAGGGCGGCGCCGCGGGCAGACTCGGCCGCCGGGGCCTGCTCTACCTCCTCCTCTTCCAGGTGCTGCTGCCGCTGCTCGCCCCCGTGGTCGACGTGTTCGCCCTCTACGGCCTGGTCTTCCTCGACCCGCTGCGGATCACCGCGCTCTGGCTCGCCTTCCTGCTCCTGCAACTGCTGATGGGCCTGTACGCGTTCCGCCTGGACGGGGAACGCCCGGGCCCGCTGTGGAGCCTGCCGCTGCAGCAGTTCGTCTACCGCCAGCTGATGTACCTGGTGGTCATCCAGTCGGTCTTCACCGCCGTGGCGGGTTCACGGCTGCGGTGGCAGCGCATGGAGCGCTACGGCAGCCTGCGGGCACCGGCGGGTGCGGGGACCCCCGGCGAGGACCGCCCTCCGCGGGTCCCCGCCTGAGGTGAACCCCACCGCCGTGCGGCAGTCGCGTGGTGGCCCCGGGAGGAACGTCGGCCCCGGCCGGTGTCACCGCGGGCCGCTCGCCCGCCATTCCTCGGCCAGCAGTTCGTACGAACGGATCCGGTCCGCCTGGTCGTGGGTGATCGTGGTGACCACGACCTCGTCCGCGGCGGTGGCCTCGCGCAGCGCGCGCAGCCCCGCCGCGACCGTGCGGGGCGAACCGACGAACTGGGTCGTGGTGCGGTCCTCGACCAGCCTGCGGTCCTCGTCCGTCCAGCGGTGGCGGGCCGCCTCGGCCGGCGTGGGGAACGGGATCGCGCCGTGGCCGGAGCGGACGCTGCGCACCCACAGACCGTACGGTGCCGCCAGTTCCCGGGCCGTCGTGTCGTCGGGTGCCACCACCGCGTCCGCGGAGACCAGGACATACGGCTCGGCCAGCGCGGGCGAAGGACGGAACGCCTTCCGGTAGGCGGCCACGGCGTCCAGGATCGCGCCGGGTGCGATGTGGTAGGCGGCGGCGAACGGAAGACCCGCCTCGCCCGCCACCCGGGCGCTCTCGCCCGGCCCGCTCCCCACGACCCAGACGTCCACGTCGGCGCCCTCACCGGGGACGGCACGCGCGGGCATGCCCTCGGGGGTGCGGTAGTCGCCGCGCAGCAGCGCCAGTACGTCGGCCACATGGGCCCCGTACTCCACCGGCTCGCTGCCCGGGAACTGCACCAGGGCCTGGTAACGGGCGAACAGCGGCGAGTCGGCGAGCCGCGCGAAGGAGAACGAACGGGGGACGAGCAGCCCTTCAGGGGTACGCCAGGGGGTCCCGGACGCGGGTTCCGAAGCGGTGGGGGCGGGTCGCGGTCGCGGCATGTCCGGGGCGGGCTCCGGCTCCGGCGTGCTCGGCTTTCCCTTGCGCAGTTCGGACAGGCGGAAGCCCGAGCGGCCGAGGCCGAGGTCGATGCGGCCGGGATGCAGGGCGGCCAGGATGCCGAACTCCTCCACCACCGACAGGGCGGTGCGATGGCCCAGCTGGACCGCGCCCGCCCCCACCCGGATCCGGCTCGTCGCCGCCGCGACCAGGGCGATGGCCAGGGCCGGGGAGGCGCCGGCGACCCCTGGGTTGAGGTGGTGCTCGGCGAGCCAGTACCGGTGATAGCCCGCCGCCTCGGCCCGCTCCGCCAGTTCCACGGTGTTGCGGAAGGCCTCCCCGACGGACGAACCGGCGACCACCGGGACCAGATCGAGCACGGACAGCGGCACCTCGGCTACTCGGGACATGCGGACCCTTCGGTGGGGGGCGGTCGGGACGGCCGGGCGTGGGGGGCCGCGGGCACCGCGCGCCGAGCACGAGCATGGCCCGGACCGCCTCCCGGCGACACCCCTAATTTCCCGTCGCCGTACCGGACTAGGGGTCCGCCGGGCATGCCGTCGAAACCGCCCGTTAGGGGCCCCTTAAGGGTTGCTCCACGATTCCGGAGATCCATAGCATTCCAACGGCGTTCGAATTCCGGGAAATTCCGCACCAATGTCGATGCGGTTCCCGTCGATGCACCCCAAATCCGTGAGGAATGCTGTGGACGCTCTGGCTGAGGCCGTGCTCGGGGGCGCGAACCCCGAGGAAATCTCCCGTATCGAACCACCGGACCGATATCTGGCCGCACATATCCGTGCGGACGATCTGCACGCATTCGACGGAGTGGCCGACAAGGACGTGCGGAAAACCCTGCACGTGGACCGGGTGCCCATGCCCGAACTCGCGCCCGACGAGGTCCTCGTCGCCGTCATGGCGAGCTCCGTCAACTTCAACACCGTCTGGTCCGCCACCTTCGAGCCGGTGTCGACCTTCCGGTTCCTGGAGCGATACGGCCGGCAGGGCGGTTACGCCGCCCGCCACGACCTGCCGTACCAGGTCGTCGGCTCCGACGCGGCCGGAGTCGTGGTCAAGGCCGGTGCCGGAGTACGCCGTTGGGGGCCCGGCGACCATGTCGTGGTCAGTTGTGTCCAGGTCGACGACCAGGAGCCCGCCACCCACGCCGACGGCATGCTCGGCGACGGGCAGCGCATCTGGGGCTACGAGACCAACTTCGGCGGCCTGGCCCACTACGCGGTGGTGCGGGCCAGCCAACTGCTGCCCAAGCCGGGCCATCTGACCTGGGAAGAGGCCGCGTCCGTGCTGCTGACCGCGGCCACCTCGTACCGCATGCTCGTCTCCGACCGCGGGGCGCGCATCAAGCAGGGGGACATCGTCCTGATCTGGGGCGCCACCGGAGGGCTCGGCGCGTACGCCGTGCAGATGGTCAAGAACGGCGGCGGCATCCCCGTCGGGGTGGTCGGCTCGGAGGCCAAAGCCCGGCTGCTGCGCCGGCTGGGCTGTGACATCGTCGTCAACCGCGCGGAGCTCGGCATGCCGGAGGCCGGGCCGGCCACCCCCGAGGAGACCGTCGAACTCGGCAAACGGCTGGGCCGCGCGATCCGCGACAAGGTCGGCGAGGACCCGCACGTCGTCTTCGACTACATCGGGCGAGCCACCTTCGGGCTCTCGGTGTTCGCGGTACGCCGCGGCGGCACCGTGGTCACCTGCGGCTCCAGCACCGGATATCAGCACCAGTTCGACAACCGGTATCTGTGGATGAACCTCAAGCGGATCATCGGCAGTCACGCGGCGAACCTGCAGGAGCAGGCGGAGTGCATCCGCCTCTTCTCCCTCGGCCAGTTGGCACCGGTGCTCTCCACGGTCTATTCGCTCGACGAGGTCGGCGAAGCGGCCCGGCTGGTCCAGCAGAACCGCCACACCGGAAAGGTCGGGGTGCTCTGCCTGGCCCCGGAAGAGGGCCTCGGCGTCACCGATCCGGAACTCAGGGCGCGCCTCGGCGAGCGGCGCATCAACCCCCTGCGCGAAACCCCCACACGTGAACTCGCCCTGCCCGCGCGAAAGGTGTGAAGCAGAGTGCCGAAGACGGCCGCAGGAGCTACCGGAATACTGGGCACAGGTTCCTACCTGCCCAAGGAGGAGATCGGCAACGAGGAGATCGCACAACGCGTCGGCGTGGACCCGGAATGGATCCAGCGCAAGACCCTCATCCGGTCGCGCCGGTTCGCCGCCCCCGACGAGGCCACCTCGGACCTGGCCGCACGGGCCGCGGAGAACGCCCTGGAACGGGCCGGTATCGAGGCCGGCAGGATCGACTACCTGGTCGTCTCGACATCGACCGGCGACCACCCCCAGCCGCCCACCTCGCACCTGGTGCAGCAGGCGATCGGGGCCCACCGGGCCGCCTGCCTCGACGTCAACGTGGTGTGCAGCGGCTTCGTGTACGGACTCGGGCTGGTCCGCGGCCTCCTCGCGCTGCAGCCGGGGGCCGTCGCCCTCGTCGTGGCCGCGGACGTCTACTCGCGGATCCTCGACTTCACCGACCGCAGGACGGCGGTCCTCTTCGCCGACGGCGCCGGGGCCGCCGTGCTGGGCAGCGTGCCCGAGCCGTACGGCATTCTCGACGTCGACCTGGTGGGCCGGGGCGACGCCGCCCGGCTGATCCGCGTCGAGGCGGGCGGCAGCAGGCAGCCCGCGTCCCACGAGACCGTCGACGCCGGTGACCACTATTTCCGCATGGACGGCCGCGGGGTGCGTGACTTCGTCATGGAACACGTGCCGCCCGCCCTGGAACGCCTCGTCACCCGGGCCGGACTCACCCTGGACGCCATCGACCACTTCGTACCGCACCAGCCCAACGGTGTCCTTCTCACCGAACTCGCCGAGCGGGCCGGGCTCGGCGGCGCCCGGGTGCACCGCACCCTGGAGAAGTACGGCAACGTCGGCAGCGCCTCGGTGGCGGTGACCCTCGACGAGGCCGCCCGGTCCGGGGAACTCGCCGACGGCGACACCGTGCTGCTGTCCGGCTTCGGCGGCGGCATGGCCCTCGGCACCGGACTGCTGCGCTGGCAGGGTGCGGCATGAACGCGCCCGCCGTGCCCGCACCGCGCGGGCTGAGCGCCGAGCCGGTGCTGCCGGCCATCGAGCGGGTCGGGGTCGTCGGCTGCGGTGCCATGGGCGCCGGTATCGCCGAGGTCTGCGCCGCGGCCGGGCTCGACGTACGGATCGTCGTCCCGCGCCAGTCCTCCGCGGCCAAGGGGCTGCGCCTGATCACCGGCTCCCTGGACCGCTCGGTGGCCAAGGGCCGGCTCGGCGAGGCGGACCGGGCCGCGGCACTGCGCCGGATCACGTTCTCCACCGAACTGAAGAGCCTCGCCGACCGGCAGCTCGTCACGGAGGCGATCAGGGAGGACGAGGCGGCCAAACTGGCCCTGTTCACGGCCCTGGACCGGACCGTCGAGGACCCCGACGCCATTCTCGCGTCCAACACCTCCTCCATCCCGATCACCAAACTGGCCCGCGCCACCCGGAACTCCGGCCGTGTGATCGGCATCCACTTCTTCAACCCGGTACCGGCGCTGCCCCTGGTGGAGCTGGTCGAGTCCCTGGTCACCGACCACAAGACCAAGCTCCGGGCCCGGGAGTTCGTCACCCAGGTCCTCGGCAAGCAGACCATCTCCTCGGGCGACCGCGCCGGCTTCGTGGTGAACGCGCTGCTGATCCCCTTCGTGCTGTCCGCGATCCGCATGGTGGAGTCCGGCTTCGCCTCCGCGGAATCGGTGGACCGGGCCATGGTGCTGGGCTGCTCGCACCCGATGGGACCGCTGAAACTGGCGGACCTGATCGGCCTCGACGTCGTCGCCTCGATCGCCGACGCCCTGCACGCGGAGTTCCGCGACCCCTCGTACGCCCGCCCGCCGATGCTCTCCCGCCTGGTGGAGAGCGGCCTCCTCGGCCGCAAGACGGGCAGCGGCTTCTACACCTACGACGACACCCGCAGGTCCGGCTGACCTCCGCCCCGGCCGGGCAACCAGTACGCCCCAGATCGTGAAAGGAACACGATGAGCCACGATTCCGGTTCCGCCCCCGCGCCGGCGCGTCCGGTGCCCGACGGTGCCGTCGCCGTGATCGGGATCGCCTGCCGGCTGCCCGGTGCCGCGGACCCGGACGCCTTCTGGGATCTGCTGCGCACCGGCACGGAGGCGGTCTCGCCGCCACCCCCGGACCGCCGGCCGCCGGGCACCGGCCCCGGACCGCGGGCCGGGTACCTGACCGGAGTCGACCTCTTCGACGCCGGCTTCTTCGGGATCTCGCCCCGCGAGGCCGCGAGCATGGACCCCCAGCAGCGGCTCGCGCTCGAACTGGCCTGGGAGGCTCTGGAGGACGCGGGGGTGCCGCCCGCCGCGCTGGCCGGCAGCCGGACCGGACTGTTCGTCGGTGCGATGGCCGACGACTTCGCGAAGCTGACGCACGCCGCGGGCCCCGACGCCATCACCCACACGACCAACACCGGCGTCACCCGGGGCATCATCGCCAACCGGATCTCCTATCTGCTCGGGCTGCACGGTCCCAGCCTCGTGGTCGACACCGCGCAGTCCTCCGCGCTCGTCGCCGTCCACCTGGCCTGCCAGAGCCTGCGCCACGGCGAGTCCGCCCTCGCCCTGGCCGGTGGCGTCAACCTCAACCTGACCCCGGAGAGCCACCTCGTCGCCGGCCGTTTCGGTGCCCTCTCGCCCCGCGGTCGCGCCCACACCTTCGACGCCCGTGCCGACGGCTACGTCCGCGGTGAGGGCGGCGGCCTCGTCGTACTCAAGCCGCTGGCCGCCGCGCTCGCCGACGGCGACCCGGTGCACGCCGTGCTGCTGGGCGGCGCGACCGGCAACGACGGCGGCGGCCGGAACCTGACCGCCCCCAGCCGCGCGGGCCAGGCCGAGGTGCTCCGGCGCGCCTACGCCGACGCGGGCGTCGAACCGGACGCGGTGCGGTTCGTCGAACTGCACGGCACCGGCACACCCGTCGGCGACCCCGTCGAGGCGGCCGCGCTCGGCGAGGTCCTGGGCCGCGACCGGGCCGCCGACGCCCCGCTGCTGGTCGGCTCGGTGAAGACCAACATCGGCCATCTGGAGGGCGCCGCCGGTGTCGCGGGCCTCCTCAAGGCCGTCCTGTGCCTGCGCGAGCGCGTCCTCGCGCCCAGTCTCAACTTCCGTGCACCACACCCCGGCATCCCCCTCGACGAACTCCGGCTGCGGGTCAACACCGAGGCCCTGCCGCTCGGTGACGAACCGCTCGTCGCCGGCGTCAGCTCCTTCGGCATGGGCGGCACCAACTGCCACCTCGTCCTCACCGACTGGCCGACGCCCGCGCCGCCCGCCCCGCCCGCCGGAGCGACGCTGCCGCCGGTGCTGCTCTCGGCCCGTACCGAACCGGCGCTGCGGGCTCAGGCCGCCCGGCTGCGCACCCGCCTGCTGGCCCGTCCGGAACAGGACCGGACCGCCGTGGCCCACGCCCTGGCCACCACCCGCACCCACTTCGAGCAGCGAGTCGCCCTGCTCGGCCGGCACCCGCACGACCTCGCCGAAGCCCTCGAAGGCCTGGCAGCGGGGACTCCGGTGCCGCGCACGGTCCGCGGCCGGGCCCCCCGGGCCGTGCGCACCGCGTTCCTGTTCACCGGCCAGGGCAGCCAACACCCCCGCATGGGCCGCGAGTTGTACGACACGCAGCCCGTCTTCGCGGACGCCTTCGATGCGGCCTGCGCGGGCCTCGACGCTCATCTCGACACCTCCGTGCGGGACCTGCTGCTCACCGACACCGCGGGGGACGACACGGTGCGGGCCGAACTGCTGGCGCGCACGGTCCACACCCAGGCGGCCCTGTTCGCCTTCGAGACCGCGCTGTTCCGGCTCCTGGAGCACTGGGGTGTCGTACCGGACGCGCTCCTCGGGCACTCCGTCGGCGAACTCGTCGCCGCCCATGTCGCCGGCGTGCTCAGCCTGCCGGACGCCAGTGCCCTCGTCGCGGCCCGGGGCCGCCTCATGCAGCAGCTGCCGCCCGGCGGGGCGATGGTGTCCGTCCAGGCCACCGAGGAGGAACTCCTGCCGGACCTGGCGGACCTGCCGGAGTCGACCGGTCACGGCCGGGTCGAGATCGCGGCCCTCAACGGACCCGTCTCCACGGTGCTCGCCGGGGACGAGACCGCGGTCCTCGCCGTCGCCGAGCGGTGGCGTGCCAGGGGCCGCAAGACCAAGCGGCTGCACGTCAGCCACGCCTTCCACTCCCCGCACATGGACCCGGTGCTGGACGAGTTCCGCGAGGTCGCGGCCGGTCTCGCCTACCACGCTCCCCGCATCCCCGTCGTCTCCAACCTGACCGGAGAGGTCGCCACCGCCGAACAGCTGGGCACGCCCGAGCACTGGGTACGGCATGCGCGCCGGGGCGTTCGCTTCCTCGACGGCATGCGCACCCTGGGCCGGCTCGGCATCACCCGGTTCCTCGAAGTCGGCCCGGACGCCGTGCTCTCGGGAACGGGCCGCGACTGCCTGGGCCCGGACGCGCAGGACCTCGTCTTCGTGCCCGCCGCGCGCCGGAACCGGCCCGAGGCGGCCGCCCTGGCGGAGGCCCTGGCCACACTGCACGTGCGGGGCACTCCGGTCGACTGGCCGCGCGTGCTCGGCCCGGCGCCCGCCGGCCGTGTCCCGCTGCCCACGTACGCCTTCCAGCGGACCCGGCACTGGCTGGCCGCGGCCGGGCCCACCGAGGCCCCCGCCGCACCCTTCCGCCTCACCGACGTCCCCCTGGCCATGTCCGGGACGCCGGGCGGCCGCCTGGCCGTCGCCGGACCCGACGCGTCGGGCCTGGCGGCGGCGCTCACCACGGGCGCACAGGGCGTCGAGCTCCATCCCGGCCTGGCGTCCCTGCACCGGGCCGTCGACCCGGCGACCCCGCCGGACGTGGTGCTGCTGCCCCGGCCCCCGGCCGAGCCGGAACTGACCGCGTGGCTCGCCGACGAGCGGCTGACCCGCATCCGGCTGGTGCTGCTGACCCGCGCGTCCGACCCGGCGGCCGGTGCCGCCGCCCGCGCCCTGCACGCCGCCCATCCCGGCCGGACCGCCCTGGTGCATCTGGCCGGTGAGCCGGAGTCGCTGCGCCTGCTGCCCGCCGCGCTGGCCGCGAACGAGCAGGAGATCACCCTGCGCTCCGGGGAGGCGTTCGTCAGGCGCCTCCTCCCGGCCGAGGTCCCGGCCCCACCCGCCCGGGAGACGGACGGCACCGTGCCGACCGTCGACGAGTCCGGTGCCTCCGCGGGCGCGGAAGACACCCGGCCCCCCGGCCTGGTCGCTCCCGGCCTCGTCGCTCCCGGCCTAGTCGCTCCCGGCACCGAGCCGGCCGCCGGGGGCCCCTCCCCGGAGGAACTGACCGCCGTCGTGCGCGCCGCCATGGCCGAGGTCCTGGGCCTCGACGACGCCGGATCCATCGATCTGGAGCCGGCGTTCAAGGACCTGGGCTTCGACTCCTTCATGGGCGTCGAACTCCGGGAACTGCTGAGCGAGCGTCTCGGGCGGCCGGTGCCGGCCACGCTGGTCTACGACCATCCCACCGGAGCGGCCGTCGTACGCCACCTCGCCGGCGCGGACGAGGTACCGCGGGCCGTCACGGCACCGGTGTCCACGGCCGGCACGGACGACGACCCCGTGGCCGTCGTCGCCATGGCCTGCCGGCTGCCCGGCGGCATCGGCACGCCGGAAGAGCTGTGGGAGGTTCTCGCCGAAGGGCGTGAGGTGATCGGCCCCTTCCCGGACGACCGCGGCTGGGACCTGGCCGGCCTGTACGACCCCGAAGGCACCGCACCCGGTAAGCACTACGTGCGCGAGGGCGGCTTCCTGCGGGACGCCACCGAGTTCGACGCCGCGTTCTTCGGCATCTCGCCGCGCGAGGCCGCCGCCATGGACCCGCAGCAGCGCCTGGTCCTGGAGACCGCCTGGGAGGCCGTCGAGCGGGCCGGCATCGACCCGGCCAGGCTCGCCGGCACCCGGACGGGCGTCTATGTCGGCGCCACCTTCCAGGACTACGGCCCCCGGCTGCACGAGGGCAGCGGGTCCACCGAGGGCTACCTCATGACCGGCAGCACACCCAGCGTCGCCTCCGGCCGGATCGCCTACGTCATGGGGCTCGAAGGCCCCGCCATGACCGTGGACACCGCCTGCTCCGCCTCGCTCGTCGCACTCCATCTCGCCTGCGACTCGCTGCGCCGCGGAGAGAGCGAAATGGCGCTGGCCGGCGGGGTGACCGTGATGGCCACGCCCGGCATCTTCGTCGACCTCACCCGGCAGCGGGCGCTGTCCCCCGACGGCCGCTGCAAGTCCTTCTCCGCCGCCGCGGACGGCACCGGCTGGTCGGAGGGGGCCGGGGTGGTCGTACTGGAACGTCTGTCGGACGCACGGCGCAACGGGCACGAGGTGCTGGCGGTGATCCGGGGGTCGGCGGTCAACCAGGACGGCGCCAGCAACGGGCTCACCGCGCCCAGCGGATCCGCGCAGCAGAAGGTGGTGCGCCAGGCCCTCGCCGCCGCCGGCCTCGGCGCCGCGGACGTGGACGTGGTGGAGGCACACGGCACCGGCACCCGGCTGGGCGACCCGATCGAGGCGGGCGCGCTGCTGGCGACCTACGGCAGGGAACGCCCCGCGGACGGACGACCCCTGCGGCTCGGCTCCGTCAAGTCCAACATCGGGCACACCCAGGCCGCCGCCGGTGTCGCGGGCCTCATCAAGATGGTCCTGGCGCTGCGGCACGGCGTCCTGCCGCGGACCCTGCACGCCGAGGAGCGCTCGCCCTTCGTCGACTGGGACCGGGGCGGACTGGAACTGCTGACCGAGCCGGTGGAGTGGCCGCGCACCGAGGGCCGTACCCGCAGGGCCGGCATCTCCTCCTTCGGTATCAGCGGGACGAACGCCCATCTGATCCTGGAGGAGGCGCCGCCCGGCGTCGAAGCGCCGGTCACCGGGGCCGGGTCCGGCGGGCCGTTGCCGTTCGTGCTGTCGGCGAAGTCGCCGCAGGCGCTGCGGGCCCAGGCCGCCCGACTGCGCGACCACCTGGCCGCCCAGGAGGCACCCGCTCTCACCGCCACGGCCGCGGCCCTCGCCACCACCCGCACCGCCTTCCCGCACCGGGCTGCCGTGATCGCCGCCGAACCGGACCGGCTCCGCACCGCACTCGACCGGATCACCGCCGGTGACGAGGCACCGCACACCGTGCACGGCGTCGCGGGACGCCCCGGGAAGACGGTGTTCGTGTTTCCGGGGCAGGGCTCGCAGTGGGCCGGAATGGCGGCAGGACTGTGGGAGTCCTCCGCGGTCTTCCGGGAAGCGTTCGACGCCTGCGCACGAGCACTGGAACCACTGGTCGACTGGTCACCGGCCAAAGCCTTGTCAGACCCCGAGGCACTGGAACGGATCGAGATACTGCAACCCGTGCTCTGGGCCGTCCACGTCGCCCTCGCCAGCCTGTGGCGCGCGTCCGGAGTGGAACCCGACGCCGTCGTCGGACACTCACAGGGCGAAGTCGCCGCCGCAGTCGTGGCAGGCGCCCTGTCCATCGAAGACGCGGCACGACTGATCGTGCTCCGATCACAACTCTTCGCCGACGAACTGGTAGGACACGGAGCCGTCGCCTCCGTCGCACTCTCCGAACAACAGATACGGACCCGCCTGCCCGACAACCTGACCGTGGCAGGCGTCAACGGGCCCCGAGCGGTGACGGTCGCCGGACCACTGCCTGAACTGACCGCCTTCGTCGACGAGTTGACCCACGACGGGATACGGGCGCGGATCGTGCCCGCCACGGTCGCCTCGCACTCCGCCCAGGTGGAGCCCTTGCGCGAACGAATCCTGGAACAACTCGCCTTCGTACGCCCCAGCCCCTCCCGCATCCCCCTCTACTCCACCGTCACCGGACAGATCATCAACGGAGAGGAACTGACCGCCGCCTACTGGTACGAGAACTGCCGACGCCCCGTACGCTTCCAGACCACCGTCGAAACACTCCTCACCGACGGACACGGCACATTCGTCGAATCGAGCGCACACCCAGTACTCACCTTCGGTATCGAGGACACCGCAGGCCAGACCGGCGCGGACGTGGTCGTGCTCGGGACGCTACGCCGGAACGAGGGCGGACTCGACCGCTGGTACGAGGCGCTCGGCGAAGCCTGGACACACGGGGTGCGGACCGACTGGGCCACGGTCTTCGCCGGTGTCGACGCACGCACGGCCACGCTGCCGACGTACGCCTTCCAGCGCACCCGCTACTGGGCGCAGGAGCCGGTGCGGCATGCTCAGGGGCCCGGGGAGGCGGTGGCCGCGCTCGGTCTTGAGACCGGCGAACACCCCTTCCTCGGTGCCGCCGTGGACGTGGCGGGCGGCGACCAGGCCGTCCTCACCGGACGCCTGGGCCTCGACACCCACCCCTGGCTGGCCGACCACGCGGCACTCGGCACCGTGCTGCTGCCCGGCACGGCGGTGGTCGACACACTGCTGGCGGCCGGCCGCCGCCACGGTCTGGGGCTGCTGGAGGAACTCACCCTGCAGGCACCGCTGGTGCTGCCCGGCACCGGAGGCCGCAGGCTGCAGGTCACCGTGGGCACCGCGGACGACTCCGGACGCCGGCAACTCTTCGTGCACTCCAGGGACGAGGGCGCCGACGACCCGTCCTGGACCCGGCACGCCGAAGCCGTCCTGGCCCCCCAGGAGGCACCGCCGCCCACGGACACGGACACGGACACGGACACGGACGCGGATACGGATACGGATACGGACGGCGTGACCTGGCCGCCGCCCGGAGCCCAGCCCCTCGGCCTCGCCCACTGGTACTCCGAACTGGAGCGGGCCGGTTACGAGTACGGGCCCGTCTTCCAGGGACTGCGCGCCGCCTGGCGGCTCGGTGACGAGATCCTCGCCGAGGTCGCCCTGCCCGCCGAACAGCACGCGCAGGCCGCCGAGTTCGGCATCCACCCGGCCCTGCTGGACGCGGCGCTGCACGCCATCGACCTGGCCGCGGACCCCACGGCCGGCACCCCGAGCGCGACCCGGCTGCCCTTCGCCTGGCAGGGCGTACGCCTGTGGGCGGCAGGCGCCACCGAGGCCCGGGTGCGGATCGTGCCCGGCGCACACGACGCCGTGGCACTGCACCTCACGGACGCCGCGGGTCGGCCGCTCGCCACCGTCGGCTCGCTCGTGCGGCGACCGGTCGCCGCCGAACAGCTCGCGGCGGCCCGCGGATCGGCCGGTGGCGCCCTCTACGCGATGGAGTGGCGGCCGCTGCCCGTGGACGACGTACCCGCACCGCCGCGGACGGCCCTGCTCACGGCGTACGCCACCGGTGCCGGGGCGTTCGCCGCCGACGCGGACACCTATCCGGACCTGGCCACGCTCACCGCGCACCTCGCCGCGGGCGGGCCCGTGCCGGACATCGTGCTGGCCCCGCTCGCCCCCCTCGACACGGATCCCGGCGAGGCCCTGCAGAGCGCGGCGGAGCACGCCCTCGCCCTGGCCCAGGCCTGGCCGCCCGACGAACGGCTGGCCCGCACCCGTCTCGCCCTGGTCACCCGAGGAGCGGTCGCCGCCCTCGAAGGGGACCGGGTCGAGGACGTCGCGCACGCTGCGGCCTGGGGGCTGATCCGGACGGCGCAGACCGAGAACCCCGACCGTTTCGTCCTCCTCGACGTGGACGACTGGGCCGTCCGCTCCGGCCCGACGGCCGCCGCCCTCGCCTCCGGCGAGCCCCAACTCGCCCTGCGCGCGGGGCGGGTTCTGGCACCGCGGCTGATCCGCGGCACCGGCACCCGGGGGGCCGGCCGAGCGGACTGGAGCGCCGAGGGCACCGTCCTGATCACCGGCGGCACCGGCGCCCTCGGCGCCCTGGTGGCCCGGCACCTGGTGACCCGGCACGGGGTACGGCACCTGATCCTGGCCGGCCGGCGCGGGCCCGAGACGCCCGGCTCCGCCGAACTCGCCGCGGAACTGGGCGAGTCGGGGGCGAATGTCCGGGTCGTCGCCTGTGACGTCGCCGACCGCCGAGCGCTCGCCGGGCTGCTCGCCTCGGTGGACGCCCGGCAGCCGCTGACCGGCGTGGTGCATGTCGCCGGGGTTCTCGACGACGGCGTGATCGAGGCCCAGACCCCCGAACGGCTCGCCGCCGTCCTGCGGCCCAAGGCGGTCGCCGCCTGGCAGCTGCACGACCTCACGCGGGACCTCGGACTGACCGCCTTCGTCACCTTCTCGTCCGTGCAGGGTGTGCTCGGCGGCGCCGGGCAGGCCAACTACGCGGCTGCCAACGCCGTCCTGGACGCCCTCGCCCAGCACCGCGCGGCGGCCGGCCTGCCCGCGGCCTCGCTCGCCTGGGGCCTGTGGGCCGAGGGCGGCATGGAGGCGCACCTCAGCGCGGCCGACCGCGACCGGCTGCGCCGGCAGAGCGGCATGACCGCGCTCGGCGCCGAACGCGGCCTCGAACTGCTCGACGCCGCACTGGAGTCGGGCGCACCGCACCTGGTCCCGGTCGACCTCGACCTCGCCGCACTGCGCCGCTCGGCGGCCGAACCCCCCGCCCTGCTGCGTGAGTTGATACCGGCCGCCGCCCTGCGCCGGGCCTCGAACACCGCCGCGCCCACGGCCGACGAGCCCGCCCCCCTGGCCCGGCGACTGGCCGCGCTCTCCCCGGCCGACCGGGACAAGGCGGTACTCGATCTGGTGCGGGCCCAGGTGGCCTCCGCTCTCGACTACCCGGGACCCGAAGCCGTCGATGTGCGCAAGGGGTTCAAGGATCTCGGCTTCGACTCACTGACCGGTGTCGACCTGCGCAACCGGTTGAACCGGGCCACCGGCCTGCGGCTGCCGGCGACCGCGGTCTTCGACCACCCGACGCCGCTGGCCCTCGCCGAGCTGGTGCGTTCCCGGCTGCTGCCGGAGCAGGACCCGGACGGTACGCCCGAGCCGACCGAGGAGCCGGTGTCCCCGGAGCCGTCCGCCGCGCGCACCGCCGCGGACGACGAGATCGACGGCATGGACGTCGACGAACTCGTCCGGCTCGCGCGCGACGGCATCCAGATCTGAACCGACGGCCGGCCGGGCACCGCCCCGGCCGGCCGCTCCCGGAGGGGAACGAGCATGGCAACAGCAACATCCGAAACGGTGGTCGCGGCCCTGCGGGACGCCCTCAAGGAGGTGTCGCGGCTACGGCAGGAGAACCAGCGCCTGACCGAGACCGCCCGCGAGCCCATCGCGGTGGTGGGCATGAGCTGCCGCTATCCGGGAGACATCCGCTCCCCCGAGGACCTGTGGCGGCTCGTCGAGGCCGGCAAGGAGGCGGGGTCCGGGTTCCCGGCGGACCGCGGCTGGGACCTGGCGGGCCTCTACCACCCCGATCCGGACCACCCCAGGACCTCGCATGTGCGGCGGGGCGCGTTTCTGCACGACGTGGCGGACTTCGACGCGGACTTCTTCGGGATCTCGCCGCGGGAGGCGCTGGCGATGGATCCGCAGCAACGGCTGCTCCTGGAGCTGTCGTGGGAGGCGCTGGAGCGGGCCGGTATCGATCCCACCGGGCTGAAGGGCAGCCCGACCGGCGTCTACACGGGGTTGATGTACCACGACTACACAAGCCGGCTGCCGCTGGTGCCCGAGGACCTGGAGGGCTATCTGACCACCGGCATGCACGGCAGCGTGGCCTCCGGCCGGGTGGCGTACACCCTCGGTCTGGAGGGGCCGGCGGTCACGGTGGACACGGCGTGCTCGTCGTCGCTGGTGGCCGTGCACCTGGCGAGTCAGGCGCTGCGGCAGGGCGAGTGCTCGCTCGCCCTCGCGGGCGGCGTCGCGGTGCTCGCCTCGCCGTTCGCGTTCGTCGAGTCCAGCAAACAGCGCGCCGTCTCCGCCGACGGCCGGGTGAAGGCCTTCGCCGAGGGCGCGGACGGTACCGCGTGGGGTGAGGGCGCCGGAGTGGTCGTCCTGGAGCGGCTGTCGGACGCGAAGCGCCTGGGACACGAGGTGCTGGCGGTGATCCGGGGGTCGGCGGTCAACCAGGACGGCGCCAGCAACGGACTGTCGGCACCCAACGGACCGTCACAGCGGCGAGTGATCCAGCAGGCGCTGCGCCATGCCGGGCTGAAGCCGTCCGACGTGGACGTGGTCGAGGCACACGGCACCGGCACCCCGCTCGGCGACCCGATCGAGGCCCAGGCCCTCCTCGCCACCTACGGAAAGGACCGCCCCGCGGACGGACGCCCTCTCTGGCTCGGCTCGCTCAAGACCAACATCGGCCACACCCAGGCCGCCGCCGGCGTCGGCGCACTGATCAAGATGGTGCAGGCGCTGCGCCACGGTGTGCTGCCGCGCACCCTCAACGTCGACGCGCCCTCCTCGTACGTCGACTGGTCCGAGGGCGCGGTGGAACTGCTGACGGAACAGGTGCGGTGGCCGCACACCACGGACCGTGTCCGCCGGGCGGGAGTCTCGGCGTTCGGTATCAGCGGGACGAACGCCCATCTGATCCTGGAGGAGGCGCCGCCCGGCGTCGAAGCGCCGGTCACCGGGGCCGAGTCCGGCGGGCCGTTGCCGTTCGTGCTGTCGGCGAAGTCGCCGCAGGCACTGCGGGCCCAGGCCGCCCGACTGCGCGACCACCTGCTGACCCGGCCCGGTCTGCCGCACGCCGATGTCGCCGCCTCCCTCGCCCTCACCCGCGCCGCCCTCGACGAACGCGCGGTGGTCGTCGCCACCGACCGCGCCCCGCTCATCGAGGGCCTGGACGCTCTCGCCCGCGGCGAGGAACCAGCGGGTACCGCCCTGGGCACTCTGAAGGACCGGGGCCGGACGGTGTTCGTGTTTCCGGGGCAGGGCTCGCAGTGGGCCGGGATGGCGGCAGGGCTGTGGGAGTCCTCCGCGGTCTTCCGGGAAGCGTTCGACGCCTGCGCACGAGCACTGGAACCACTGGTCGACTGGTCACCGGCCAAAGCCTTGTCGGACCCCGAGGCACTGGAACGGATCGAGATACTGCAACCCGTGCTCTGGGCCGTCCACGTCGCCCTCGCCGGCCTGTGGCGCGCGTCCGGAGTGGAACCCGACGCCGTCGTCGGACACTCACAGGGCGAAGTCGCCGCCGCAGTCGTGGCAGGCGCCCTGTCCATCGAAGACGCGGCACGACTGATCGTGCTCCGATCACAACTCTTCGCCGACGAACTGGTAGGACACGGAGCCGTCGCCTCCGTCGCACTCTCCGAACAACAGATACGGACGCGGTTGTCCGACGGCCTGACCATCGCCGGAGTGAACGGCCCCGGACAGGTGACCGTGGCCGGACCCCTGCCTGAACTGACCGCCTTCGTCGACGAGTTGACCCACGACGGGATACGGGCGCGAATCGTGCCCGCCACGGTCGCCTCGCACTCCGCCCAGGTGGAGCCCTTGCGCGAACGAATCCTGGAACAACTCGCCTTCGTACGCCCCAGCCCCTCCCGCATCCCCCTCTACTCCACCGTCACCGGACAGATCATCAACGGAGAGGAACTGACCGCCGCCTACTGGTACGAGAACTGCCGACGCCCCGTACGCTTCCAGACCACCGTCGAAACACTCCTCACCGACGGACACGGCACATTCGTCGAATCGAGCGCACACCCCGTACTCACCTTCGGAGTCGAGGACACCGCAGGCCAGACCGGCGCGGACGTGGTCGTGCTCGGGACGCTACGCCGGAACGAGGGCGGACTCGACCGCTGGTACGAGGCGCTCGGCGAAGCCTGGACACACGGACTGTCCGTCGAGTGGGGTGAGAGCCTCGCCGAACCGGGCGCACGCCACGTCGAGTTGCCGACGTACGCCTTCCAACGCACCCGCTACTGGGCCGAGTCCGCCGGGGTCGTGGCCGTCGAGGCGGCGAAGCCGCATCAGGCGACCGGCGCCGACGACCCCGCGCAGGAGGCGCTCGCCGATGTGCTCGCCGGGCTGCCGCCGGAGGACCGGCAGCGCAGGCTGGTCGCGCTGGTGCGCGCCGAGGCCGCGGCCGTTCTCGGGCACGGCGGCGCCGGAGCCGTGTCCGTCCGGCGCTCTCTGAAGGACCTCGGCTTCGACTCCGTCGCCGCGGTCAAGCTGCGCAACCGGCTCGGCACCCTGACCGGCCTGCGGCTGCCCACCACGCTCGTCTTCGACCATCCGACGGTCGGTGCCGTCGCCGAGTACCTGCACGAGCAGCTGGTCCCCGAGGCGGGGGCTCCGCCGAAGCCGGAACCCGGGCCGTCCGCCGCGGAGTCCGCGACCGACCCGCTCGCCGCCGTGCATGACGACGACCTCTTCGACTTCATCGACAACGAGCTCGGCACCCGCTGACCACCACGGCCCCCGAGCACCGAGCAGCGAGGACAGTGATCTCTGCGATGTCTGCCACGCCCGTCACACCGGCCACGTCCGAGAACGACAAACTGCGAACCTATCTCCGGCGGGTCACCGCCGAACTGCACGAGTCCCGGCAGCGTCTGAGGGAGCTGGCGGAGGACCGGCACGAACCACTCGCGATCGTCGGCATGAGCTGCCGGCTGCCGGAGGGCGTGCGCTCCCCCGACGACCTGTGGGAGCTGCTGGCCAAGGGCGAGGATCTGGGCTCGGGCTTTCCGGCGGACCGCGGCTGGGACCTGACGGGCCTGTTCGACCCCGATCCGGACCGGCCCGGCACGTCGTACGTGCGGCGGGGGGCGTTTCTGCACGACGTGGCGGACTTCGACGCGGACTTCTTCGGGATCTCGCCGCGGGAGGCGCTGGCGATGGATCCGCAGCAACGGCTGCTCCTGGAGCTGTCGTGGGAGGCGCTGGAACAGGCCGGCATCGACCCCACCGGGCTCAAGGGCAGCCCGACCGGCGTCTACACGGGCTGGAGTTCGGCCGAGTACGAACTGCTGCTGCACGGCGCCTCCGAGGACATCGAGGGGCACCGTATGACCGGTGTGGCGGGCAGTGTCGTCTCGGGCCGGGTGGCGTACACCCTCGGTCTGGAGGGGCCGGCGGTCACGGTGGACACGGCGTGCTCGTCGTCGCTGGTGGCCGTGCACCTGGCGAGTCAGGCACTGCGGCAGGGCGAGTGCTCGCTCGCCCTCGTCGGCGGTGCGACCGTCTTCAGCACACCCACGATCTTCGTCGACTTCAGCCGGCAGCGCGGCCTCGCCCCGGACGGCCGGGTGAAGGCCTTCGCCGAGGGCGCGGACGGCACGGCGTGGGGTGAGGGCGCCGGGATGGTCGTCCTGGAGCGGCTGTCGGACGCGAAGCGCCTCGGGCACGAGGTGCTGGCGGTGGTCCGGGGGTCTGCGGTCAACCAGGACGGCGCCAGCAACGGACTGTCGGCACCCAACGGGCCCTCGCAGCGGCGGGTGATCGAGCAGGCCCTCGCCGCCGCCGGCCTCGGCGCCGCGGACGTGGACGTGGTGGAGGCGCACGGCACCGGCACCCGGCTGGGCGACCCGATCGAGGCGGGCGCGCTGCTGGCGACCTACGGCAGGGAACGCCCCGCGGACGGACGGCCCCTGCGGCTCGGCTCGCTCAAGTCCAACATCGGCCACACGGGCACGGCGGCCGGGGTGCTCGGTCTCATCAAGATGGTCCAGGCGCTGCGCCACGGTGAGCTGCCGCGCACCCTCAACGTCGACGCGCCCTCCTCGTACGTCGACTGGTCCGAGGGCGCGGTGGAACTGCTGACCGAGCCGGCGGAGTGGCCGCACACCACGGACCGTACCCGCCGGGCCGGTGTCTCCGCGTTCGGCGTGAGCGGCACCAACGCGCACCTGATCGTCGAGGAGGCGCCACCGCCCGCCGGGACACCCGGAGCCGGGGCGGGCGAGCCGCTGGCGTTGCCGTTCGTGCTGTCGGCGAAGTCGCCGCAGGCACTGCGGGCCCAGGCCGCCCGACTGCGCGACCACCTGCTGACCCGGCCCGGTCTGCCGCACGCCGATGTCGCCGCCTCCCTCGCCCTCACCCGCGCCGCCCTCGACGAACGCGC